>DASQEN010000233.1:0-20337 GCA_035633635.1 Gemmatimonadota bacterium
GCAGGACGGCGTCGGCCCTCTGCGCCTTCGCAACCGCGTCTGGCCAGGCGTAGACGAGCGTGCCGACCGCTTTGAATCCCGCGCGATAGCTGATCGAGACCTTGAGCAGCTCGGTGCGCGGCCGCCCTTTCACCCCGTGGACCCGCACGCGGTCGGGGCCGTCCGCCTCCAGGCGAATCGAGGTGAAATCGGCGATCCCGTCCGGCGTGATGTACTGTGTCGGGTCGCCCATCTCGTAGAGGATTTGCTCCTTGACGATCGCGGGCGAGATCCGGCCGCCGGTCCCCGCGTGCTTGGTGAGGACGAACGGCCCCTCGGCCGTCGCCTCGACGATCGGGTAGCCGACGTCGGCGAGGTCGGGGATCGTCTCCCAGTCGATCAGGCAGTTGCCGCCCGAGGCCTGCGCGCCGCACTCGTTGATGTGGCCGGCGACGATGCCGTGGGCGATCCGGTCCCAATCGTCCCACGCCCAGCCGAAGGCGTGGATCATCGGCGCGTAAGTGAGCGCGGTGTCGGTCGAGCGGCCCGTGACAACGACGGTTGCACCGCGCGCGAGCGCATCGACGATCGGCGCCGCGCCGATGTACGCGTTCGCGCTCTCGACCAGGTCGAGCACCTCGGAGAGCGGCCGTCCGTCGTCCATGTTCGCGAGGTCGTGGCCGGCATCGATCAGCTCGGGCAGGCGCTCGAGGATGTCGTCGCCCGTCACCGTGCCGATCCGCGCGCGCCCGGCCACGCCGGCGGCACGCGCCGCCTCGACGAGGTCGTCACGGCAGCCGGCGACGTTGACCCCGCCTGCGTTCGAGATCACGCGAATCCCCTTCTCGACCACGTCGGGGAAGATCTCCTCGAGCAGCGGCACGAAATCCCGTGCGTAGCCTTGCGACGGGTCGCGCGCCTTCTGCTTCTGGAGGATCGACATCGTGACCTCGGCCAGGTAGTCGAGCATCAGGACGTCGATCGGTCCGCGCCGGACCTGCTCGACAGGGGCGTCGAGCCGGTCACCCCAGAACCCCTGACCGCAGGCGATTCGCAGCGTCTTGTCGCGCGCCTCGCTCATGCGGTCGCGGCGGGGGCGGGGGGCCTGTAGCTGGGTCGCATGACCGGGCAAGGTAATGGACCGGGTAAAGGCCGTCCCCCCGGCGTCGTGGCCAACGGTGAAACCGGCGTGTCTAGCCGACCGAGGGTGCCTGAATCTGGAATCCCGGTCGACGGAGTGCTACACTGCGTTCGTGGTGAACGCGCCTGCGGAGAAGCATCCCGGCGAACACGGCACAGGCAACGCAAACACACCCCGACTCGGGCATGTTGTTGTCGTTGCGGGCCCGTCGTGTGTCGGCAAGAGCTCGTTGGTGAAACACCTGCTGAACGGGGACATGCCCCGATTGGCGGAAGCAGTGGGCCTTGCCAATGGTTCCACCTGTAAACTTTTCCACGCCGCAGAATGGAGCAGTCTGGAGGGAACATCCTGCGATGCGCTGCTGCTCCATTATGAGATCACGCGAAAGGATTTCCGTGCGCAGGGGTTCGAATGCGACAGAACACGGGCGATTCTCGACAGGGCCAGGAGCATCACCTTTCTGACTCTCTGGGAACCGCCGGAGGAGATCGGAAGGCGCTTTCGCGCCCGAGTCAAACATGTGCAGGCAACTGATCTGAGGAACTTTCGGATTCGGCGTCTTTGGCAAACGTTAGGAGAATTCCGCCGGAAACGTCCTTTCTTCCAACATAGCGATCAGATGTGGCGATTGTACCGACAATGGTTCGATTTCAGCGCCACGTTCGACCGGAGTTCGCACTTGGTCCTCCGGCCTACCGGTGTTGATGCAGCGCCCAGCCTCCTTCCCGGATCACGGGAGTCACCGTTCTGGGAAACCGTGAAAACGGGCTGAGGCCCGTCCACCCTCGAACGCTCTACAGCCCGGCGTACCAGTCGTATCCCTTCTCCTCCCAGTACCCTCCTGTCGATTCCGGCACGAACCGGACCCCCGTCAGATACTTCACGCTCTTGTATCCGTACTTGAGATTCGAGTACAGGCGCGCGGGGGCGCCGTGGCCCGGGCTCAGCCAGGAGCCGTTCAGGCCGATCGCGATCAAGGTCTGCGGATGGAGCGCGCTCTCGCGGTCCCAGCTGGACCAGTAGCCGGCGTCGAAGGAGCGGAAGTCGACGAACCCCGCAGCGGGATCGGCCCCCGCCGCACTCGCGATCTCGGCGACCCGCACACCGGTCCACGAGGCCACCGACGTCCAGCCCTCGATGCAGTAGTGGCGGAGCCGGAGCGTGACCCGAGGCATGGCTCCAAGATCGGCGAGCGAGAGCGACAACGGCCGCCTCACCATCCCGCCGACCTCGAGCCGCCACGTCGCCGAGTCGACCCGCGGGATCATGTCGCTGATGAAGTACTGCGGGAATGAAGAGCTTTCGCTCCCCGGCGGTTCGATCCGTGCGCGCGGACCGCCGGGCGGGGCCATCGCCCGCTGGAGCCAGTGGTTGGGCCGGTCCCAGGCGCGCAGGAGCGGCCACAGCGGGCCGCCGTTCCAGCCGCAGGCCGCGGCCAGTCCCGCCGCCGAGAGCGCGGCGCCCTTCAGGAACTCACGTCGGTCAGGCATCCGCCTCCTCGGGCTCGGGTTCCCGGTACGCGCCGACGATCATCGAGCGCGTGGCCTCGCGATCGACGACCAGCGTCATGAACATGTGGCCGATCGTGAAGCCCACGAACGCCCACACGATCAGGAAGTGCCAGAAGCGCGCCCACACGTAGCCGCCCATCCATGCGACGAGCGGCAACGACACAGGCTTCCAGATCGCGAGCCCGGTCGCGACCGCCAGCACGCCGAGCGCGAAGATCCCCGTGTAGGCGAGTTTCTGGAGCCCGTTGTACACGTCATATTCCGGCTTCCCGTGTCGCAATCGAACGTAGTACGCCGCCATCTCCCACGCGTCGCGCGCGTCGCGCGGCCGAAAGGCGCGCCGCCGCCATTCGCCGCTGCCGATCTGCCAGCCGGCCCAGACGAGACCGTTCAGGACGAAGCCCCACATGAGGAAGAGATGCCACTTGAGGCCGCCGGCGAGCCAGCCACCCAGCCGCAGCGCCTCCGGAAATCGCTTTCCGGCCAGTGGCCAGCAACAGAAGTCGGCGCCTCGCTCGGCGAACGCGGGATACGCGTGGTAGATCTGGAGCCCGCTGGCGATCATGCCGGCCAGCAGCACCACGTTCAGCCAGTGGCTGATCCGCAGGAGGAGCGCCTGCTCGAAGCGAACGGGACGGCCCACAGGGTCAAGATAGATCCGTCAGGAGTGCGTCATCCATCCGGTGGGTTGGTGTCTCGGGCCCACGGGGTCCCGGGCCGATCGAACTGGGGCCGGGGCCAGAGAAAGCCCCCCGCCAGCCATACGATCACGGCCGCCGTGACCAGAGCGAGCGCGAGCAGCGCGATCTTCGTGGATCGGCGCATCGCCATCCGTCGGCTAGGGAAGCCCTCGCGGGAGCGTGAACGCGCCCAGGTGGGGCCCGGGGTTGTGGAGAGCAGTCCAGAGCGCGAAGCCGAGGCGGTCTCGCAGCCGCTCGGGCTCGAGCACGGCGTCGACGTGGCCGCGGGCGGCGGCGTGGAGGGCGTCGAGCTCTTCCTCGTAGTCTGCGCGCACGGCGTCGATCCGGGCCTGGAGCTCGTCGTCCGGCTCCTCGCCTTCGGCCTGGAGCCGATCGAGCTCCGGTCCGAACAACGCCCGCACGGCGCTCTCCCCCTCCATGACCCCCATGCGGCCGGTCGGCAACGTGAACAGGAAGTCCGGATCGAACCCCTGGCCCGCCATCGCGTAGTAGCCCGCTCCCGAGGCGTGGTTGACGGTGAGGACCAGCTTGGGGACCGTCGCCGTGGCCATCGCCTCCACGAACCGAGCGCCTGCGCGGATGATGCCGCTGCGTTCCGCCTCGAGCCCCACCATGAATCCTGACACGTCCTGAACGAACAGCATCGGCGTGCGGTGGCGCTCGAGATTCTCGAGGAAGTACGCCACCTTCTCGGCCGACTCCGTGTAGACGATTCCGCCGAATCGGGGCGGGCCATTCTCGCGTCGGAACATGCCACGCGCGTTTGCGATCACGCCGACCGGCATGCCGTGGAGGCGACCGGTGAGACAGATCATCTCGGGGGCGAGATCGGCCTGGAACTCGTCCCATCGGCCCGCGTCGAGGATGCACGACAGCACCTCGCGCGTGTCGTACGGCTGGCGGTGATCCAGGGGCAGGATGTCATACAGCTCCGACGGCTCGCGGCCGGGGACCGCGGTCCAATCGACGCCGACGGCGGGCGGTCCGTACGGCAGCTCGCCCACCAGCTCACGGATCCGCTCCACGCAGGCTTCGTCGTCGGGGACGCGATAGTGGGCGACCCCGCTCACCTCGGTGTGCATTCGCGCGCCACCCAGCTCCTCAGCTTCGACCGCCTGGCCAGTGGCGCCCTTCACGAGGTTGGGACCTCCCAGCCCCATGAACGACGTCCCCTCGACCATCAGGATGACGTCGGACAGCGCGGGCAGGTAGGCACCGCCGGCGATACACGGTCCCATGACCGCCGCGATCTGTGGCACCTTGAGGTAGCGGCGCATGACCGAGTTGTAGTAGAAGATGCGGCTCGCACCGTACTGTCCGGGGAACACACCGCCCTGATAGGGGAGGTTGACGCCCGCCGAATCCACCAGGTAGACGATCGGCACCCGGCAGCGCATGGCGATCTCCTGGGCGCGGAGGATCTTGGTGATCGTCTCCGGCCACCACGAGCCAGCCTTCACGGTCGCGTCGTTGGCCACCACGACCACGGGCCGTCCGGAGACCGAGGCCAGTCCCGTGATCACGCCGGCGGCGGGCGCCTGACCGTCGTAGCGGTCCCAGGCAACCATGAGCCCGATCTCGAGGAATCGAGTGCCGGGATCGCGGAGGAGCTCCACTCGCTCGCGCGCGGTCCGCTTCCCCTGCTCATGCTGACGCGCGACCCTGTCGGGGCCGCCGCCCTCCCACAGCCGCGCCTCCAGCTCGCGCATCGCCGCCGTCAACTGGGTCAGTCGGGTGGCGCGCTCTTCGATCATGCTCGATTCACCGTCAGACATGACGGGCAAGATACGCTCCGCCTCAGCCCCGACGCGACCCGGGTGGGCAGATTCGCGCAGGAAAGTCACCCGATAGTCTGTACGATGTCTTATATCCGGACCGGCGGTGCCCGCGTAGACTGTTACCGGTTGGGTGGATGAAGGAATGTGGGGGTTCCATCGCGAACCGGGGTGTCACCGGAAGCTCGAGTCCGGTCGGCGCCCCGTTCGTGTTTCGGCGGCTCGTCGGCCAGCGCCTCATAGCCCGGCGCCGCGCGCAGAGAGAACGAGCCGGGATCGACCTGGCGGCCGTCGAAGTAGCCGGCGATCTGGTCGGCGATTCCCTGATCCGTCCGCCGCCTGCGCTCGTTGAGCCCCTGCCAGATGTTCCACTCGTCGTGGCTTCCGAGGCTGAAGCTCACCCCGGCTCTCACCGTGTAGTAGCGGAAGAACGCGTTCCTCCGGCGCTTCCACTCCTGCTTCTCGGCCTCGCCCTCCAGCCGCCCGCCGTCCGCGTCGAAGAAGGGGGGGACGAACGTGTCGTGGAAGTCGCGGTCCATAGTCTGCTTGCGGGCGAAGTACTCTTCGACCCCGCCGGTCCACGTGCGGCCCCCGTCCTCGGTGAAGAACGAGCGCACGTCGTCGGGGCCGACGAAGTAGAGGACGTCCCAGCGTCGCCCCGACTGGTCCTCGCCGTCCTCCACGAGAATGCGGGTCCACATTCGCATGTAATCGCCGCCGTGCGGGGGGGTTCGCCGGAACATCTCGTCGACGTCGATCTCCACACCCCGCTCCCGCGAGAGGCGGCTGGCGTGGAGGTTCATGAGCCCCGTGCCCTCTTTCGATTCCAGCTGGTAGCGGCCTGGATTGAGCACCCAGAAGCGGTGCCCCCATTCTTCCATGAGCCGGCGGGACATGTGCTCGGCCACCTCGACGTTGGTGGCGTAGTGGCCGCCGCCCCGGCCGGTGAGAGGGAGGCTCTGAAACACCATGACCGAATCCTGGGCCATGGCGCGCGCGACGTCGCCCTCGATGAGCTCGATCTGCATGTCGAACAGCTCGAGCCAGAGACCG
This sequence comes from Gemmatimonadota bacterium, assembly GCA_035633635.1. Lineage (GTDB taxonomy): Bacteria > Gemmatimonadota > Gemmatimonadetes > JACCXV01 > JAHWKZ01 > JAICNR01. The sequence continues at coordinate 6,161 of DASQEN010000233.1, forward strand.
GTCTGCCACCGCGTTCGGTAGGGAAACCCCGGAACCGGCTGACCGGTCTCCGTCCCAGAGGCGAGATCGGCCCTACGGCCGTCGCGTAGCTGGCGCGTCACCCGTCGCGTTCTCCTGGTTCCATAAGCCTGTCTTCGAGGCTCGGTCCGCCAACCTGCCCGAGGGCGAGCCGCGGGGTAACGATCGTCGCTACGAGCGGGAGGACGACCGCCGCGGCGGAGGCCTTGCTGGTGCGGGTCAGCCAGACGCGACGCGTGATCCCCTGAGGGGCGGACCGGTCCGGCTCGATCGAGATGAGACCCGCCTCCGCGAGCTTCGCGACCGGGTCTTGCTCCTCCGACGAGGTCGAGGCGAGCTCGAACGATCCGCCCTTTCCGATCTCGTCCCACAACCGCGCAGCTGCATCCCGAAGAAGGTGATACTTCGTCTCCTGGCGATCGAAGACGACTCGCTCCTCAGGCTCGCAGGCGACACTCAAGAACCGGTTTTCGTCCACCCTTACCCTCATCCCCACCTCCAGAGAACGCCGAGAACCTATAATTTTATCCTCGAGGTGCCCGCATGTAAATCCCTGTGGGGGGTAGTGGGGTACCGGCCCCACGGCCCGGCGGGAGACTGGCTATATATTGGGGCGCTCACCCACGGTTCCTTCCCCAGCAGGAGACGGCTTTGACGTTGGAAATCGCGATCGTCTTCGCCGTGATCCTCGGGGCGCTCGCGCTGTTCATCACCGAGCGGTTCCCGGTCGACCAGGTGGCACTTTCGATCCCGGTCGTGCTGCTCCTGGCCGGGATCCTGGAGCCCGCCGAGGCGGTCTCCGGGTTCAGCAACGAGGCCACGATCACGGTCGCGGCCATGCTCGTGCTCTCGATCGGCCTCATGAAAACCGGCGCGGTCGCCGCCATCGGCCGCTGGGCCCAGTCCGCCCCGCTGGGGGGAGCCGAAACACGGCTGATGGTGCTGTGTCTGATCGTGGCCCCGATCTCCGCGTTCCTCAGCAACACCGCGGTCGTAGTCGTCTTCCTTCCCGTGTTCCTCGGCGTGGCCCAGCAGACCGGAGAGCCGCCGTCGCGATTCCTCATGCCGCTGTCGTTCTCGGCCATACTCGGGGGAACGGTGACGCTGATCGGCACGTCGACGAACCTGGTCGTCTACGGGATGGCGCTGAATCGGGGCTTCGACGACCTCCACATGTTCTCGATCGCCCCGCTCGGGCTCATCTACCTGGGCGTGGGGCTGCTCTATCTCTTCACGGCGGGGCGTGTCCTGATCCCGCGACGCGCCGGACAGACCGACCTGACCGGCAAATACGACGTGCGGGAGTTCATGACCGAGCTCCACGTGCGAGCCGACTCCCCGGCCGCGGGCAAGACGTTCGCCGAGGTGCGCTGGGGCGAGGTGTACGGCGTGTCGATCCTGGGCCTCCGGCGTGCCTCGCGCTCGCTCTGGGGCCCCGTCGCGAATCGGCGGGTGACACCCGGCGACGTGCTCTATGCCCAGGGACACTCCCGGAGCCTCCTCAAGCTGGCGGAGAAGGAGAAACTCGACACCCCCGTGGTCCAGCAGGCCACCCTCGACCTCGCCTCCGGGGACGCACGTCTGGCCGAGATCCTCGTGGCGCCCGCCTCCCCCCTCGTCGGCCGAACGCTGAAGGAATCCCGTTTCCAGCAGCGGTACGACGCAACCGTGCTCGCCATCCAGCATCACGGGCGCACCGAGCGCGAGCGCCTCGCCGAGGTGCGGCTCGAGCCGGGCGACCTGTTGCTCATCCACGGCGCCGCTTCCGCGCTGGACGCGCTGGCCGACGAGCCCGGGCTCGTTCCGCTCAGCGAAGTCAAGCAGCCGAGCGGCCCGCGTCCCCGCGCTCTGTTCGCGGTGCTGATCCTGATCGGGGTCGTGGCGGTGGCCGGGACCGGCCTCCTGTCGATCCTTCCCGCGGCGATGGTCGGGGTCCTCCTCATGCTCTTCACCGGCTGCGTGAACCTGGAGGAGGTGTACGAGGAGATGGACTGGATGGTCGTCTTGCTTCTGGCGGGCGCGATCCCGTTGGGCCTGGCCATGGACAAGACCGGCGCCGCCGCCTGGCTGGCCCACCACGTCGGGTCCGTGTTCGGTCCGCTGGGCCCTCGTGCGGTCGTGGCGGCGTTCTACCTGATGACCTCGATCCTGACCTCGATCATGTCGAACAACGCGACCGCGGTCGTCCTGACTCCGATCGCGCTGGTGACGGCTCAGGATCTGGGTATGAACCCCTACGCCCTGCTGGTGGCGGTAATGTTCGGCGCTTCCGCGGACTTCATGACCCCCATCGGATATCAGACCAACACGCTGATCTACGGTCCAGGGGGGTACCGCTTCGCGGACTATCCCAAGGTGGGCGGGCCGCTCAACCTGTTGCTCCTGATTACGGCGACGATCCTGATCCCCATCTTCTGGCCCTCCTAGGATGATGAAAATGGCCGATTTCGGCGTTCCACTCCTCGGGCTCTCCTGCGGCGTACAGTCGTACGCCTCGGAGTTTCCTCGTCGTGCGCCTTGAAATCGGCTCATTTTGATCATCCTGCGGGTTCGACAAAGCAAACGCGGTGCAGGTGGCCGGCGTTCAGATCGCTCGACGGGTGGTGTCCCCTGCGCCGCGAACCATCTGGGCGAGACGCGAGCGGCGCACGAGAAGGCCGCGATCACTGCGGCGCCGGACGAGACCCCGCTGCTCGAGGTCGCCGAGAACGGTCGAAGTGTGGGGCCGACTGGCGCCGATGATCTGGGCCATCGCCTCGTGGGTCAGCGGATAACTGAGCGGAACGAACTCCTCGACGTCCCCCGCCTCTGTGGAGGCGAAGTCGATGAGAAGCTGACCTAGGCGAACCGGGACCTCGTCCGACATCGCCGCCAGCATGCGGCTGGTCAGGCCGGCGAGACGACGGGAGAACTCCCGGGTCACCGCCATCAGCAGCTCGGGATGGTCCTCGGCGACGCGTAGGAAATCGTGCCTGCTAACCGCCACCGCTCGGACCCGCTGCATGGCGACGATCTCGTACGCGGCCTCGGGGCTCACGTCGAGGAGGACCCGTGAGCCGGTGATGTCGCCGGGCCGGAACACGTAGACGATGCGCTCGGTTCCGCTCAGCGAGACTCCGACCAGCTTCACCAGCCCGTCCAGGATGAACAGCAGCTGCTGGGGCGGCTTGATCAGCGCGACGATGCGCTCGCCCGCGCGGTATTCCACTTCTCTGGCCACGCGGGCGAGATCCTTGAGAGCCGCCGCGGGCACACTAGCCAGAGATGGAACCCCCTCTAGAAGCTCCGTGTCGATCATAATCGGAAAGGTCTCGACGCGTCAGGCGCTCAGTTGCAGCGATTCCGCTTCCAGGGAGTCGAGATTCCCGTGTTCGACGATGCTCCGGAGGCGTGACGGCCGGACCAGAAGACCGCGGCCGCTCCGCCGCTGAACCGCTCCGCAACCCTCCAGGTCCCGCAGAACCGTCGAGGTATGCGGCCGGCTGGCGCCGATGATCTGGGCCATCGACTCGTGGGTCAGAGGATGGGCGAGCGGAACGAACGCCTCGCGGTCGGAGCCCTTACCGTCGGCGAACTCGAGCAGGAGCTGCGAAAGTCGCACCGGCACCTCGGCCGACGTGGCTGTCATGACGCGCTCGGTCATCGCCATCAGCTGGCGGGACACTTCGCGGGCCAGGGCCATGATGAGGGAGGGATGCGAACGACCGGTGATGAGAAGGTCGCGCCGGCTGAGCGCCAGCGCCCGGACGCGGCTCATGGCCGCGACCTCGTGCTCGTTCTCGAGATTGTCCATCAGCACGGCCGGCCCCACCATGTCATGGGGGCGATAGATGTTGAGGATTCGCTCATGGCCGCTGATCGAAACGCCGACGAGCTTCGCGAGCCCTTCGGTGAGGATCAAGAGGCGCTGGGGTGGTTGCCCCAACGGGATCAGGCGCTCTCCCGGACGGAACTCGACCTGTCGGGCGCATTCACTGATGGCGGCGAGTGCCGGGGGAGCCAGGTCCGCGAGCGATCTGCAGTCGGAGAGTCTCTGAAGAGAAACAGTCATCGTCTGCTGCCCCATTCTTTCGGAGGGGGAATCGATCGGCAACTATCGATGCGCTCCTCCAATAGCAAGCGGCGAGCCACGCACCCGGCTCTCTCTGTAGGAGGCGGATGACGTGGCGCCGGCACCCCGTCGAATGGACCCGAGCGAGGACGCGGATGTCCAATAGCGTGGACACCGGATTTCGAGTATAGCACGAGAGGTAATTATTCCTCAATAGTGGTCATCTCGATTCGTCCCGGCTTGTCGCCCCGGCTGGACAGCCCCCAGGCTCCGACGTATGCATGGGACGTGGTGACGGGCTGGCTGACCAGGTGGCCCCTGTTCCGGCAGATTCGCGGCCGGAGCGACGGGACCGGGATCGAGGCGATGTCCGCTCGCACGCGTGCCCTTTCTGCGCGTGTGCGGGGCGCCGAGGTCGCGCGCTCGATCTGCCCCTACTGCGGGGTCGGCTGCGGCCAGCTCGCCTACCACAGGGACGGGGAGCTGCTCGCCATCGAGGGCGATCCCGAGAGTCCCGTCAACCAGGGCACCCTCTGCCCCAAGGGATCCGCCTCCTTCCAGCTGATCACCCACTCCGGCCGACTCGACCGCGTCCGGTACAGAGCCCCGCGCGGCGCAGAATGGACCGAGATCGGCATCGAGGAGGCGATGGACCGGATCGCCGACCGCGTGTGGGAGTCGCGGCGGCGCACGTGGGTCGAGGAGGTCGACGGCGAGCCGGTCCGCCACACGACCGGCATCGCGCACCTCGGCGGCGCCACGCTCGACAACGAGGAGAACTACCTCATCAAGAAGCTGTTCACGGGCGGCCTGGGGATGGTGGCCGTCTCGAACCAGGCCCGCATATGACACAGCAGCACGGTGCCCGGTCTGGGCACCTCCTTCGGACGGGGTGGAGCGACGACGGCGCAGCAGGACCTGGCCAACGCCGACTGCATCCTGATCCAGGGATCGTCGATGGCCGAGGCGCATCCGGTCGGCTTCCGGTGGGTGGTCAAGGCGAAGGAACGAGGTGCGATCGTGATCCACGTCGACCCTCGCTTCTCGCGGACCAGCGCTCTGGCGGACATCTGGGTGCCGATCCGGGCCGGGGCGGACATCGCCTTCCTCGGAGGACTCGTGCGCCACGTCCTGGAGAACGACCTCTGGTTCCGCGACTACGTCGTCGCGTTCACAAACGCGTCGGTGATCCTCAAGGAGGAGTTCCGCGACACAGAGGATCTGGACGGGCTGTTCAGCGGCTGGAACGAAGAGAAGGGGGAGTACGTCTCCGACTCGTGGCGCTACGAGGGGGACGACCTGGGCCGTCCCCACCGCGATCCCACGCTCCAGGACCCGCGCTGCGTGCTCCAGGTGCTGAAGCGTCACTTCTCCCGCTACACGCCCGAGATGGTCGAGCGCGTGGCGGGCGTTCCGCGCGAGCTCTTCGCGCGGGTCGCGAAGGCGCTGACCGACGCTTCGGGCCCTGAACGGACGGCAGCGATCTGTTACGCGGTCGGCTGGACCCAGCACTCCAAAGGCGTCCAGATCATCCGCACGGCGGCGATCCTCCAGCTCCTTCTGGGCAACGTGGGCCGGCCGGGAGGCGGGATCCTCGCGCTCCGAGGGCACGCCTCGATCCAGGGCTCGACCGACATCCCCACGCTGTTCGACATCCTGCCGGGCTACCTCGCGATGCCGAGGGCCGGGCGGGGCGAGGAGACGCTGGCGGGGTGGCTCGGCAACAACGGCCGCGAGACGGGCTGGTGGTGCCACCTGAAGGATTACGCGGTCAGCCTGCTGAAAGCGTACTACGGCCGGCGCGCCACCGCGGCGAACGATTGGGGCTGGGGCTGGCTACCGCGCGTGACCCGGGACCATTCCCACTTCTCGTACTGGACCGAGATGGCCGACGGCGAGGTCGAGGGGCTGTTCATCATGGGGCAGAACCCCTCGGTCGGAGCCCAGAACGCGCGCCTCGGGCGGCGTGCGCTGGCACGGCTCAAGTGGCTGGTCGTCCGCGACATGGTGGAGATCGAGCCGGCCGTCTTCTGGCGCGCGGATTCGCCCGAGGTGAGGCGCAGCGAGCTCGCGACCGCGGACATCGAGACCGAAGTGTTCCTGATGCCGGCCGCCGGCCACGTCGAGAAGGCGGGCTCGTTCACCCAGACCCAGCGCATGCTCCAGTGGCGCGAGAAGGCGATCGACCCGCCCGGCGACGCGAGAAGCGAGGCGTGGTTCATCCACCAGCTCGCGCTGCGCTTGAAGGCGCGGGCCGAGGCTTCGGGCGACCCGCGCGACGAGCCGCTTCGCGCGCTCGACTGGTGGTACCCAGAGACCGCGGAGGGCGAGCCCGAGATGCAGGCGGTGCTGGCGGAAATCAACGGCTGGTACACCGACCCGGCGGGCGCGGCCCATCACGGCCCCCAGGTCGGCTCGTTCACCGAGCTGGCGGCAGACGGCTCGACGGCCTGCGGGTGCTGGATCTACTCGGGCGTCTACGGTCCCGACGGCGTCAACCGCGCGCTGCGGCGCGAGCCCTCCGGTCCGTACGGCCACGGCTGGGGGTTCACCTGGCCCGCCGATCGCCGCATCCTCTACAACCGTGCCAGCGCGCGACCCGACGGCCGTCCGTGGAGCGAGCGCAAGAAGCTCGTGTGGTGGGACGAGGGCGAGGGGCGCTGGACCGGCCTCGACGTTCCCGACTTCCCCTTGGCCAAGCGGCCCGACTACGAGCCGCCGCCGGGCGCGACCGGAATGGACGCCCACCCGGGCAACGCCCCCTTCATCATGCACGAGGACGGCCTGGGCTGGATCTACGTCCCGAGCGGGCTCAAGGACGGGCCGCTCCCGGCCCATTACGAGCCGCTCGAGTCGCCGGTGGCCAACCCGCTCTACTCCCGGCAGACCAATCCCGCCGCGCGCTGGTTCGCGCGGCCGGACAACCCGTTCGCTCCGGTGGGCGATCCCCGCTTCCCGCACGTGCTGACCACCTACCGGCTGACCGAGCACCACACGGCCGGGGGCATGAGCCGGACACTCTCGCATCTGTCCGAGCTCCAGCCGGAGCTGTTCGCCGAGATCTCGCCCGAGCTGGCCGAGGAGGTCGGGTTCGTCAACGGCGACTGGATCACGGTCGCGACCCTCCGCGGCGCGGTCGAGGCGCGGGCGCTCGTCACCCGGCGCATGCGGCCGCTTCGAGTAGCTGGGCGTGTCGTCCACCAGGTGGCGATGCCGTTCCACTGGGGACCGACAGGGACCAACACCGGTGACGTCGTCAACGACCTGATCCCGATCTCGGGCGAGCCGAACGTGACGATCCACGAGGGGAAGGCGCTCCTGTGCCGGGTCGTCGCGGGTCGTAGAGCGCCCGACGAGTCGTTCAACGTCTGGCTCGAGAGCGAGCTGGGCGCCGACGTGGCCGATCCGCATCCGCGCCCCGAAACGCGGCGGAAGGACGCGGGTCGAAGCGCCGAGGCCGGTGGCGCCGACGAAGGCGGCTCCGACGGAGCCCAACCGGGCGGCCACGGTCAGGAAGGCAAGGAATGAACGCCGCGAGCCACTCTTACGTGGCGGACGGGGTCACGGTCGGTTTCTTCACCGACCCGACCGTGTGCATCGGGTGCAAAGCGTGCGAGGTGGCGTGCAAGGAGTGGAACGGCGTGCCCGCCGAGCCAGAGATCTGGACCGGGACGTCCTACGACAACACCGGCCAGCTCGGCGCCTCGAGCTGGCGCCACGTCAAGTTCCTCGAGCAGGGGGGCGATCTCGCGGGCGGTGAGGACCCCTTGCGCTGGATGTTCGTATCCGACGTCTGCAAGCACTGCGAGAACGCGGGTTGCCTCGAGGCTTGCCCGACCGGCTCGATCGTGCGCACGCCGGTGGGGAGCGTCTACGTGCAGGACGACGTCTGCAACGGCTGCGGCTACTGCGTGGTCGCCTGCCCGTTCGGCGTCATCGACAGGCGGCCCGAGCCCCTTCCGGGCGCCGGCGGTGCGTTCAAGTGCACGTTCTGCTACGACCGTCAGGTCGACGGCCTCGTGCCCGCGTGCGCGAAGGCATGCCCCACCGAGTCGATCCGGTTCGGCCCGCTGGACGAGATGCGGCGGGCCGCGGAGGACCGCGTGGCGGAGCTCGAACGCCGGGGCTTCTACGACGTGGTCGTCTACGACGCACGCGACACCTCGGTGGGAGGGACCCACGCGATCTTCCTCCTGCCCGGAGGCCCCGAGCCGTGGGGCCAGCCCCCGCGCCCCGAGGTTCCGACGATCCGGCTCCGGGCCGCCTGGACTTCGGCGGGCCTGACCGGCATGGGCGCGATCGCGGCCGCGGCCGCGGCCTTCCTGCTGGCGTCTTGACCGCGGGGCCCGATCGGGACCAGGCAGAGCGCGCTTCCGAAGGGCGGCTCGACGCGCTGCGCGAGGAGGCGGTCCGGACCGGGAGGGTCACGGCGCCCGGCGCGCGGGTCGTGGGCGGGCCGATCCCGGCCGACCCGACGGTTGGCTATTACGGGCGGGCGATCCTCAAGCCGGCGGTCTGGACCTGGGAGATCCCGCTCTACTTCTTCGTGGGCGGGATGGCGGGGATGGCGGCGGTCGTGGCCGCGGCCGCACGGCTCGCCGGGGCGGAACCGGAACTCGTGCGAGCGGCGCTATGGCTCGGGGTCGCCGGGGCGGCTGTATCGCCGCTCCTCCTCATCCTCGACCTCGGCCGTCCGTCCCGGTTCCTCAACATGCTGCGCGTCTTCAAGTGGCGCTCGCCGATGTCGATGGGCGCCTGGATCCTGGTCGCGTTCGGCGGCGCGGTGACCGCCGCCGCGCTCCTCGAGTGGACTGCGCGGGCATCGCCCGGCGGGGTGCCGGGCGTCCCGGCGCCGAGCGTCGCGGCCGGGATCCTCCTGGACGCCGCGCTTTTCGTCGCCGCGGCGACCGGAGCGCTTCTCGCCACCTACACGGGCGTCCTGATCGGCGCCACCGCGACGCCGGCGTGGCACACGCACCATCGGTCGCTCCCCGTCCACTTCGGGATCGCGGGGCTGGGGTCCGCGGTGGGGGCGCTCACCCTGCTCGGCTTCCGGCTGCCTGCGTTGTCTGCGCTCGGGGTCTTCGCCGCTGCGGTCGAGACGGTGTTCGGCGCGTGGATCGAGCTTCGCCGTCACGGCGCCGCCGACCGCGCGCTCCACCAGGGGGTCGGCGGCTGGACGCTCCGACTTGCCGGGCTCCTCGCCGGGCCGGTGTCTCTCGCTCTCTGGATCTGGGGACCCGCGTCGTGGGCCGCGGGCGCGTTCCTCGCGGGGGCGCTCGCGAGCCGTTACGGCTGGCTGTGGGCGGGACGCGCGAGCGCGAGCGATCCCGAGGCCGCGCTGTCCTAGGCCGAGCGGCGGATCGCGCGGACGAGCTCGTCCTTGGTCATCTTGCTGCGGCCTTCGATGTCGAGATCCTTGGCCATCTCATAGAGCTCCTCCTTCGAGCGCGATTCCAGCTCCGCGGCCGCGCGGCCTTTCGGTGTGGTTCCGCTGCGCTTGCCACCACCGTCCTTCGAAGGGGCGGGGCCCTTTCGTAGCGCGGCCTCCTTGGGTGGCGCGGCCGCTCCACCCTTCATTCGGCGCTTCAGCTCCTCCATCAGATCGATGACGATCCGCTCCTCGCTCCCGCGTTTACCCTCGGCGACGTGCTCCTCCTTGGCAGGGGCGGCCACCACGTCGCGGCCGGCGGCGAGCTTCGAGCGTACGAGCTTCTCGATCCCACGGGACCGCCTGTCCGTGAGCTCATCGGGATCGAGCTCCTCGGCGAACAGTTCCTCGAGAGCGCGCGCGAAACGCCGCGTGTCCTTCTTCTCGACCCTCGACGGCTTCGGCAGCTCGGCGTCCTCGGCTGTTCGAATCTCGTCCGCGAAGCGCATCGTCTCCGCGCGCAGGAGGCCGTTCTCGGCGATGATCGCCACCAGGTACTCCCTCTCGCGCATGACGAACGTGGCGATGCCAGCCCTGCCGGTCGACTCCATCGCGGCAACCAGGAGCCGATACGGCTTGATCGCTCCTTTGGACGGAGCGAGGAAATACGCGCGCTCGAAGAACACGGGGTCGAGCTCCTCCCGGTCAACGAACAGGCGGAGGTCGATCTCACGGGTCTTTTCAGGCGCCAGCTCCTCCAGCTCCTCGTCGGTCACCTCCACGAACCTGCCGTCCTCGAGCTCGTAGGCATGGACGGTCTGATCGTTCTCCACCGGCTCCTCCCCGCGAGCGCTCCAGTACTCCCGCTTGAGCGGCGTGCCGTCGGGGGCAAGCATCCGGAGAGACACGCGGCGGGGTCGGTTGGCCGGCAGCAGGTCGACGGGCACCGACACGAGACCGAACGTTATCGTCCCCGACCAGAAGGGACGCTGCGCGCCCTGCTCTTCGACCGGCTCTTCGACCCGCTCAGGCAACGGAACGCTCCTTCCGCGCGCGCTTCAGGCTCTGCTCGAGCGCGGAGGCCAGCGATGCCGGACGACGGCGCTCGCGCTTCGGCTCGAGGCGGATCCGCTTTCCACTCGCCTTCGCCTCGATGAGCTCGGCGACCCGCTTCCGGTATTCGTCCTCGTAACGCTCGGGCTCGAAGTCCCCAGCGAGCGCCTCGACGAGCTGCACTGCCATCTTCTGCTCGCGTGGTTCCAGCTCCCTGCCCGACGGGCCCTCCAGCTCCGCCGCCGAAACGACCTCGCTCGCGTGGCGCAGGGTGACGAGCATCAGGTATCCGTCGCGGGGGTGAAGCGCGCCCTGATACTCCTTCTTCCGCATCGTCCACCGCGCCACTCCCTCGCGCTCTTCCTCCTCGAGCGCCCGGGCGAGCGCGAAGTAGTCGGACGAGTCGCCGTCCGGCGTGAGCCAGTAGGGCCGCAGATACCAGCGGTGATCGATCGCCTCCTTCGGCACGACACGGATGATCTCGATGTCCCTCGAGTCCGCGGGGTCGAGCTTCTCTAGCTCCTTTTCGTCCAGCATGACGATCTCGCCGGATTCGGTCTCGAAGCCGCGGCGGATCTCCTCCCACGGCACGACCATCCCCGTGCGCGGGTTGACCATCCGCTGCTCGACCGGCGTGCCGTCCGGCTCGTCCAGGAGCCGGAAGTGGATGGACCGGTCGGAGACCGCCGAGCGCAGCTTGACTGGCACCGCTTCCTCGCCGAGTCGGATCACGCCCTTCCAGATCGTTGCCGCCATCGTCTATTCCTCGCCAATGTTCATCGTCAGGATAGTATCCCTCCTCGATGAAATCATGAACCCCGATCCTGGTTTATCGCGTAAGGCAGGCGCAAGTGCCTTACGTACGGAGGGCACGTCAGCGCCCGGCCGAGCCGGCGACCGGGATCGTGGTGCCGTCGGAGAGCGTAAAGGTGGCGTTACGGACGATCCAGCGGCCGTTCTCGATGGCCATTTCGGCGATCATCCGCCCGCTGTCGCGGGCGCCCAGGACCCGCACCTCTAGCCACGCAGCCGCCGAGTCGGAGCTTCCTGGCTCGATGCCGATCGTCTCGAACGTGCCGATGCCGCCCACAAGTCCCACGACCGTATTGTCGGCCTGCACCGCTTCGCGCGCCGCCAACACTGGTGAGTCGGGACCCCGATGCGCGATCGCGCGCCTGCCGTAGATCTCGAACGCTGCGAAGACGACCGCAGCGAACACCACGAAACCGAGGACGACGCGGGTGCCCGTGCTCACGCGCGAAGCCGCCCGAGAAGATCTTCGAGCTGGCCGACCATCCATACTTCGCCGGCGTCGCGCAGGATCGGGAGCAGCTCGCGCTCGGTTTCCGCGAGGTACTTCTCCCGCAGTCCCGCGTTCCGGTTTTCGATCGTTTCCCGGATGTTGTGGATGCGATCGGCGACCTTGACCAGCCGTACGTGGCGGGGGCCGCGACGGATCCCCGACCAGTAGATGGGTGGCGCGCGCTCGATCCCCAGCGCGCGCAGTGTCCAGGACAGGAGCGTCACCCCTTCCTGCACCTCCTTCCCCCATCTTTCGAGCAGGATCGTGGGGTGGACGTCGCAATCCTCCAGCACGTCGTGGAGAAGCGCGATCGCGAGCGTGATGTCGTCGACGGGGTCGGGGAACTCCTCCTCGAGGATCACCCGAACCGCCCGGGGGTGGGCGATGTAGGGCTCCCCCGAAAGCCGCTCCTGTCCCTCGTGCGCGGCCTCGGCGAAGGCATCCACCTCCTCCAGGTCGATCTCGCGTGCGGCCCCGTCGCCCCCCATCCGGGTAACCTAGGAGCAGATTTCCCTTGACACCAGCCGGCGATTCGGGTAGACTTTCCACGCTTTCAGGAACCAATTCGCTAGGGGATCGACCGCACGAATACAGAGGCGCCGGACTCAGAAAGCGAAACCAGAGTCCCGGCGTCTTTTTTTGCGCACGAACCCGACGCCTGAAAGAGCGGCACAACGCCGAACGTAACAGCAAATGCAAGGAGCAAGAACAAGAATGGCTGAGAGAATGACCGGCACCGTGAAGTGGTTCAACGACGCCAAGGGCTTCGGATTCATCCAGCAGGAGAACGGCCCGGACGTGTTCGTCCACTTCTCCGCGATTCAGGCCGACGGCTTTAAGAGCCTCTCTGAAAACGACAAGGTCGAGTTCGAGGTGACGCAGGGCCCCAAGGGCCCCCAGGCCGCGAACGTGACCAAGCCTTCTTCGTAAGAGGGCCGAACAAACGGCCGCCCAAAAAGCGGCCGAACGAAGAGCCCCCGCCATCCGGCGGGGGCTTTTTCGTTTCAGAAGAATCGTCCGAGGTTACGAACCTGCCCCGGGAAGGCTCGCGTCGGGCTTCTCCTCCTCGTCCGTGGGGACAATGTCGGGCCAGGGCATCTGTCGGAATCCGCTGTGGGGAAGTACCCCACTCCCGATCGGGATTTCCCTCCCCATCCCACCCGGTCTTCCCCTACAGACGGAGCGTTGCCGGATACGTAGACTTACAAGTCCGGCGTGTGGTCGCCGCGCACGGCCCCCGCGAGCCAGTATGGGGCGCGGTCTTCGAGGCGGAGCTCGATCGGGAACCCCACACGGCGCGAACCGTGCTCCTCCGGACGTTCGAGATCGTTGAGTACCTGCGTTCGATCTAGGAACGCTGAATCCGGGACTCGGAGGGTTGGTCGATGAAGGAACACGATGACTACGGCGAGCATCCGCGCGGGACGCTGGCTCTCGTCGCCCTGATGGGTCTGGTCTACGCGCTCGGATGGGCGGCGATGTACGTGTTCCTATATCTCGAACGCGGCGCCGTCCGGCCATGAAGGTCGATCTGTACGAGCGGATCTGGATGGCAGCGGCGGCGGTCATGATCGTCGCCTTCGTGGCGACGATCGCCTACGGCGCCGTGGGGCGGTCGTTCCACCCGCCGAGCCACGTCGAGACGATCGATCCCAAGGCGGTCTGGCAAAGCCCGACCTTCCAGCCGCTTGGCGTCGTCGAGCGGCCCGACGGATCGATCGAAGTCCGCGTGATCGCCCACATGTTCGCCTTCCAGAAGCCGGAGATCCGCGTGCCGGCCGGAAAACCCGTCACCTTCCGCCTCACCAGCGTCGACGTCCTCCACGGCTTCCTGATCGTGGGGACCAATGCCAACGTGATGGTCGTGCCCGGGTACGTGAGCCAGTTCACGACCGTCTTCGACGAGCCCGGCGAATACCTGATCGTCTGCAACGAGTACTGCGGCCTCTCGCACCACATCATGCATGCCAAGCTCATCGTGGAGGCCCCATGACGCGCCGCGACACGCGCCTCGCGCTGGCGCATTTCTGGGTCGCGGTGGCGGCTTTCGGCGTGGCGGCCATGATGGGCGTCATGCAGGGACAGTCGCGCGCCAACACCGCGCTGCCGTTCCGATCGCCCAAGCTCTTCTACCTCTCGGTCACGGCGCACGGCGTCCTCATGGCGCTCGTCTTTACGACGTTCTTCATCATGGGCCTCGGCTACGTGCTGGCCCGCACGTCGCTCGACCGCCCGCTCGCGGCGCCGCGGCTGGCCTGGGTCTCCTTCTGGATGGCGACGCTGGGAACCGTGCTGGCCGCCGGGACGATCCTGGCCGGCAAGGCGACCGTCCTGTACACGTTCTATCCCCCACTCCAGGCCCATCCGCTGTTCTACATCGG
>DASQEN010000234.1:0-7236 GCA_035633635.1 Gemmatimonadota bacterium
GGGGGTTCGTTCGAGAATCTGCTCGGCGACAGCGAGCGCATCGAGATCTTCGGGATGGAGTGCCTCTGTCTGGGTCTCGATCGCTTGATTCAGGTCAAGCGAGCAGCTGGCCGACCGCGGGATCTCGAGGCCATCGCCGAACTCGAGGCGATCAAAGAGGAGCGGGAAGGGATCGAGGGGACCGGTCTCGACCGCTAGGGTGCTGAAGCAAAGAAGGGCTATCGGCCCTATCCCGTGCGGAGTGTTGTGTCTGTGAAGCAAGCCCCAACCTGGCTAACCTCAGTCTTGGGATTCGCTAGCCAGCCAGGCAGCCTGGAGTGGGGTCAGGGAGCGGAAGTCCGGACGCGGCTTGGACCACTCGAGCCGAAGAGCGTTGGGATCGACGAGCGCGGGATCGAGCCCCGTTCCGTCCCAGCGCTCCGCGAAGGCTCGGCTATCCGGCCCCCACAACACGTCGGTGAACCTTGCCTTCGTCGAGCGCTCGACGACCCTCTGCGGCAGGAGATCCCCGAAGTGGGCTTCCATCGCGGCACTGCGGGTCGGAAACCCTCGGGGCGCGGCCTGCGCCACCGCCCGCAGGAAGCGGGGATCGAAGAACGGCTGCGACAGGCCCGCGTCGGCCTCCTCGGCCAAGGCCGCGAAGATGCCCTGGGTCAGCTCGAAATGCCGCGTGTCGAGGAGGTTCTCGAGCGCATCGCCCCAGGTCGGGCTGCGCCGGCGGTACTTCGCAAGGTAAAGCCGGTATACCTCTTGCCTCGCCGCGGGCCGAAGCCAGGGCAGGCCGAGCGTGCGGCGGCACCAGAGCCGGACCTGCAGCGAGGCGGGCAGAAGGGCGAACGTCGCGTACCTCACCGCCCGGCGAGGATGCGCGCGTACGATCCGCGAGATCGGCGCCCGCCTCCAGATCCAGGGCGAGAACACCTCGTCGCCGCCGTTGCCCGTGACGAGAACCCCGCCGCGGGCCGCCCGGAGGAGCGGAACCAGCGTGTGCGCGTTCGGAGGCCAGTAGA
Source organism: Gemmatimonadota bacterium (assembly GCA_035633635.1). Lineage (GTDB taxonomy): Bacteria > Gemmatimonadota > Gemmatimonadetes > JACCXV01 > JAHWKZ01 > JAICNR01. The sequence goes on from DASQEN010000234.1 coordinate 1,011, forward strand.
GGCCGTGGCGCCGGACCGCCGGCCCGGCGATGGGGCCCAGGACCTCGAGCTCGGTGGTAAGTGAGAGGACTTCCCACCGATCGAGCCGGAGGTGACGGACGGTCGTTTCCTGCCAGTCGGTTTCGTCGGTTCGGGGATGCTGGGCAAAGCGCAGGGTGACCGGAACGGGGTCGTCGAGCCCGTGGTTCCGCGCGAGGCGGGAAGCCAGCGCCAGGAGCGCCGACGAGTCCCTTCCCCCGGAGAAGGCCACCAGGCAGGGGGATCGCTCCAGCGCCGGTAGCAGCAGCTCCTCGAGGACTTTCCGGGGCCCGGAGCCGTCCGAAGGAGCATCAGCGCGCGTGGCTGGCGCACGGCGTCGACCGAACACCATCCCCGAGCACACCTCGAGGGCTTCCAGTGGAAGGAGTCCCGTCAGGGACACGTCCTCGCGCGTCGAACGCGGTCGATGCATGGTATCGGGAATCGTTGGCCGTCGAGTCGTGCTAGAGGTCAGGGGAAACCGCGAAGCCGGGGCGTGGCCCCGACTACGCGCGTTCCAGCCTCATTAGCTGACGCCCTCGATCGTGCCGACGCAGTCTTCGTCGCCGGACGGCTTGACGAAAGGCGTGCCAAAATCCGCGCTGCCCGTGCAAAAGTCATCCCCCTGGGTCGTCAGCTCTTGTACCGTGCCGAGCGCCTGCAACTGCGGGGTTACGTAGGGTCTTGTCCATACTCCTCCGTTCGTTCGCCGTCGTGGAGCTAGCGGGCCGTGGGAGCCGCGAAGCCGGGGGCTTGCCCCGGCTTCGCGAGTTTCAGGTTAGGTGGTCTCCGGCTCGCAGGGGTCGATGAAGCTGAGGGCGTCATCGCCGGTTTTGCGGAAGGGCACGCACAGATCCACGCTGCCCGCGCTCCCGTTGAAGTCCAGGTCCTGGGTCAGCTCTTGTACCGTGCCGAGTGTCTGCAACCGCGGGGTTTCGTAGGGCCTCTTGTCCATACTCCTCCGTTCGTTTTCGTCGCGAGTGACTGGGAGCCCAGCATACACTATCCGGGGTCGCTCGTGGGTATGGATTTCGATTGATTTGGTCGGCCCTGTCTTCGTTCGCCGTCGAGTCGTGCTAGCGGGCCGTGGAAGCCGCGAAGCCGGGGGCTTGCCCCGGCTTCGCGAGTTTCAGCTTAATCGCGTTCGTCCAGCTCGCAGTCGTCTAGGTTTTTGACTAAAGTTTCGAACAGGTCGCAGCTGCCCGCGACGCTCCCGTTGACCGGCGTCTGGGTCAACTCCCGTACCGTGCCGAGCGTCTGCAACTGCGGGGTTACGTATGGTCTCTTGTCCATGCTCCTCCATTCGTTTTGGTCGCGGATTGACTGGGAGCCCAGTGTACACTATCCGGGGTCGCTCGTGGGTATGAATTTCGATGGATTCAGTCGGCCAGGCCTTTTGACCGTGGAAACGGGGACGGCTAGACTCCGTCCGCCATGCGCCGATCCGTAACCGTCCGCGTCATCCAGCACCGTCCGGTTCTGGGGGATCTCCAGGCGAACCTCGCCGACCACCGGGCCCGCGTGAGGGCCGCGGCCGAGGAGGGGGTCGACCTCGTCGTCTTCCCCGAGCTGTCGCTGACCGGCTACGCGCTCGGCGACCTCGTGGACGCGGTCGCGCTCGATCCCGGCCACGCCCGCTGGCCCGAGGTGCTCGCACTCTCCGAGGACGTTGACGTCGCGCTCGGCTACGTCGAGCGCGGCGCGGACGGCTACCTCTACAATGCCGGCGCCTACCTCCACCGTGGTGAGCTTCTCCACAGCCATCGCAAGACCTACCTGCCGACCTACGGCCCGTTCGACGAGCAGCGCTTCTTCACGCCGGGTCGCACGATCGAGGCGTTCGACGCCCCGTGGGGGCGGGCGGCGCTCGTCGTCTGCGAGGAGGCGTGGCATCCGGCGATCACCCACGGCGCGGTGGCCCAGGGGGCGGAGGTGCTGCTCACGATCTCCAACGCCCCGGGACGCGGCCCCCAGGAGGGCGACTGGGCGAGCCAGCGGGGCTGGCGCGGGATCCTCGCCTCGTATGCGCGGCTGTACGCTGTCTGGGTCGTCTACGCGAACCGGGTCGGCTACGAGGAGGGGTTCGTCTTCGGCGGGGGCAGCGCGGTCATCGCTCCCGACGGGCGCGAGCTCCTGGTCGGCGACCCGCTCGAGCCGGACGAGCTCACGGCCGCGCTCGACCCGGCCGAGCTCCGGCGGGCGCGGATCGCGAACCCGGCGCACGGGATCGAGCGCCACCAGATGCTGATCGAGGCGCTGGCGCGGGCCGCCGCCCCCGAAGCCCGCGCCGTTGCCGCCGGGGAGCGCGAGAAGGCGCAGCCGTGACGACCGCGGCCGGCATCGACAAGGTCCCGCGGCTCGACGCCGACCTCGTGGTGCGGGCGCTCGCGATCGCACTCAGCCAGACGCTCGACGACGCGGGCCGGAGCGGCTTCGTGATGGGTCTCTCGGGAGGCGTGGACAGCGCGCTCGCCGCCGCGATCGCCCTCCGCGCCGCCGGGCCGGGCGCGGTCCACGCCTTCCACCTGCCGGCCGGGACAGCCATCACCGACAGCGCAGAGATCGCCCGCGAGATGGCCGATCACCTGGGGATCGACCTGAAGACTATACCGGTGGGACCGCTCGTCGACGGGGCCCCACTGGCGACGTCGGAGGCACGCGGCCGCGGCAATTTCACCTCCCGAATTCGGATGGCGCTTCTCTACGATCGCGCGGCCGCTCTCGACGCGCTGGTCCTCGGGACCAGCAACAAGAGCGAGATCGCGCTCGGATACACGACGCTCTGGGGCGACATGGCGGCCGATTGCTGGCCTCTCGGCGACTTATACAAGACCCAAGTGCTCGACGTCGCCCGGTCGATCGGCCTGCCCGCCGCGGTCGTCGAGCGCACGCCGTCCGCAGAGCTGTGGGACGGACAGACCGACGAGGGCGAGCTCGGGTTTTCTTACAGCCAGGCGGACCTCGTTCTGTATGCGTACCTTGAAGGCAGGCGCCGGCCGGAGGAGATCGCTGGCAGCGGGATCGACGCGGACGTCGTCGAGCGCGTGCTCGACCGTGTGCAAAGGAACGCGTTCAAGCGGCGGCTGCCGTGGATCCCCAAGCTGACGACCCGCACTGTGGGGCACGACTTCCTGCACCCCCGGGCGTGGCGCGGGCCGGCATGATCGGCCACCTGAGACTCGAGGAAGGAGAAGCCTAATGGACCATCAGATCTGGGCAACGATCGCGCTGTGGGTCATCGCGTCGTTCTTTCTCGTTCTCACCCTCGTGCTCCTGTTCGTCGGAATCCCCGTGGCGCTCGACGTCAAGCGGACGATCCGGCGCGTGCAGGGCACACTCGACGAGGTGCGTGTCAAGGTTGATCCGATCCTGTTCAAGGCGCAGGAGGTTGCGGTGGACATCCAGGAGATGACCGCCACCGCGCGCCGCGAGGCGGAGCGGGTGGGCGCTTCGATCGAGAACGTGAGCGGGCGAGTCGACGACTTCGCCGCGCTCATCGAGGTCGTGCAGGAGCAGGTCGAGAAACCTCTACTCCGGTCCGTAGCCGCGCTGACGACCGCGCGCAAGACGATCTCGAGATTCTTTTAGCATGGGCGCGGATTTTGGCAACGAAGCAGGAGGAGAGACGATGGCGGCTCGGGACACCGGTCTTGCGGACTTCATGATGGCGTTCTCGCTCGGAGCCCTCTTCGGCGCCGGGCTGGCGCTCTTCCTCGCACCGCAATCGGGGGAGAAGACCCGCAAGGAGCTGGGAAAGAAATCGAAGAAATGGAAGAAGCAGGCCGGCAAGAAGATCGAGGACGCCGGCGAGAGCCTGCGCGAGACCAGCGGGGAGTGGCTCGAGGAGGCCGAGGAGCTGATCGAAGACTGGCCGTCGGAGATCGCCGACGCGGTGGAGGACGGCCTCAAGACGATCCGCTCCGCCGTCGAGGACGAGATCGGCAAGGTCGAGAAGAAGCTCGGAAAGAAGAAGAAGGGGCTGTTCCGCTAGGAATGCCGGTTTTCGCGCTGGCGGTCGCCGCCCTCCTCGTGCTCGTTACGCCCGATTCCCTCTGGGCGTGGGGGCCGACCACGCATGCCTGGCTCTCCAGCCAGGTACTCGGCAACCTGCAAGTGCTTCCCCTGATTGCGCGCGAGATCCTCGCGGCGTATCCCTACTCCTATCTCTACGGCAGCCTGTCGGCCGACATCACGCTGGCCAAGCGCTACGTCCATTACAGCCGCCACTGCCACAACTGGAACGTGGCCTACGAGATCCTCGATCGCGCCGAGAGCCCGCGCCTGCAGGCGTTCGCGCTGGGTTATCTGAGCCATCTGGCCGCCGACACGATCGCGCACAACACGTTCGTGCCGCGGCTGCTGGTCTCGACGCCCCTCAGCAGCAACCTCGGCCACACGTACTGGGAGTACCGCTTCGACGCGGCCCTCGACGGCCGCTTCCTTAAGCTGGCACGCGAGGTCGTGACGATGGAGCACCGCGAGGAGGACGAGCTGCTCGAGGTCGTGCTGACCCAGGCCTTCTTCTCGTTTCAGACCAACAAGCGGATCTTCCAGCAGCTCGTCCACCTGTCCAACCAGGAGCGGTGGCACAACCTGTGGGTGAGGATGGCGGACAAGTCCCGCTGGGAGCTCTCCGACAGCGACGTCGGTGACTATGGGGATTTCTCGGTGGGCTACGTTGTCGATTTCATGCGACGCGGTGCGGCCAGCCTCTCGCAGGCGCTCGACCCGACCGGCAGCGAGCGGCTGGCGCTCGCCAAGAAGCTCCGCCGGCAGTCGTTCCGCGAAGCGCGCCGGGAGGCTGGGCGGGAGCTGGCGGCGGCGCCGATCTCGGCGACACGATCGGGAGAAGCCGGCCGCATCCTGGCCGCCCAGCCAATCCCGCGCGACGAGCTATCCGTGCTGGCGGCCGTTTACTTCCCCGATCCCGGGCGGCCTTCTCGGCCCGATGTCAACAGCGGCGCGCCGCAATGGTTCGAGTCCCGTGAGGCGCGCGCGTTCTGGAGCGGGTTCACCCACGGCCGCGCGCTGCCCGCGGCGGGCCAGACCCTTGCTATTTCTTCGTCCGATCCTTCAGGTCATTGAAGCGATCAGTCCCGCGACCAGACCAAGCGCTACCGCGACCAGCCAGACGAGACCGACCATGAGCCAGGGCCGCGCGGGGCGCCGTCCCTCAGCCCTAAACACAATCGTCTTCGCCGCCAGATCGAAGGCCCGCTGTCGGCGCGCCGTGAAGAGCAGGAACGCGGCGTCGAACGGCCAGATGTCGAACATGAACGGGATCCGCCGCACGATCGCGCTGCCCAGGCCCGCCCGCTCACCGGTGTCCTTCGCCACGACGGTTCCGAACAGGCGCTTGCCGGCCGTCTGTCCGAACAGCGCCTCGAAGACCGGGAAGTAGAGGATCGCCGCAACGAACAGGAAGATCGCGATCGCCGCTAGCGCGATCTCCACGGGCAGTGGGATGCCCACAGGCCCGGCCGCCATTCGGGGGGCCAGGATCCAAGCTGCCAGCGCTCCGATGGTGGCGAGCGCAACCGCCCCCAGCCCGACGTCGAACAGGAAGGCGCCCAGCCGCTCTCCCGGACTCGCTAGCGGGGGCTCGGCCGCCTCCAGAAATCCCTCCGCGACCTCCCGCGGTCCGCCCATCCGGCCCACGGCGGCCGATTCGTCCTCCCCCGCCTCCACCCGCTCGCGCAGGTGGTTCCTGAGATCGGACTCGAACCTCGCCCGCCCGGGAATTCCGGGGGCGAGCCGGTGCAGGACATCCTCCACGTAACGGTCGATCACGGTCATTGGCCTCCTTCGCTGTCGAGGATCGCGTCGATGGCGGCGGCGAACTCTCGCCACTCGGCCTCGAGCCGCACCAACTCCTCCTTCCCCTCTGCGGTGATCCGGTAGTACTTGCGCGGCACACCACGCTCGGGGGTCTCCCATCGCGGCGCGACGAAGCCCGATTCCTCGAGTCGGTAGAGCACGGGGTAGAGGGTCCCGTCCCGGACCTCGAGCCGGCCCCCGCTCCCCTCCTCGATCGCGGCCACGATTTCGTAGCCGTACCGCTCCCGCTCCTCGAGCAGCGTGAGGAGAACGAGCTCGATCGTGCCCCGCTTGAGCTCCCGTTTCACCGGCCTATCGATCTGCTGCACAAATTATCTTGCATAACAAGATATTATACGAAACAAGCGTCTGTTGTCAATGGCGCGAGAGA
>DASQEN010000235.1:0-2023 GCA_035633635.1 Gemmatimonadota bacterium
GAGATCCCGCGCGATGGTGACTCCCCCCATAGGGCATCAATCAAAAGCGGCCAGCAAGGTCCCTTGCGACGCCAATGAGAGGTAGGCGAGGGCCGGCCTCGCGGGGCAATCGATTGCCTAGGAGTCGGTTACATACACCCATGGCACATTCCGACCGGAACTTATGCGCGATGCCCTTCAGTACGGGTCCTGACGTGAGGCTTCGAGGTCGTCGACCGGGAACCGGTGAAGGGCTCGCGCAACAATGCCTCAACCGACATCGATGCACCCACCTCGTCCAGCGCGGCGAGCAGTTCCTCCGCCTCGGTGGCACCGGCCACAAACCACGAGACTGGAAAGCGACCCAGATTCACCCGAAGCTGCGGGAACCGGTCCAACGCTCGGGCCCGCTCGAGCAAGGCCCCGGGGCGAGCCGCCGCGATCAACTCTGCCGCTCGGTCACTGATCGCGTCGGTCGCGGCGTCGACGACGAGCAGACACGTCCAGTGCTTGGCGTCTTGGGGCATCGACCCCGGAGCATCCAGGTCGTACCGGTTCCCCGCGGGTGCCGCCCGCAACGCAGGGGTGGGTCCGGGCGCCAAGGTGGCCCGCCAGCGCCATACCTCGGGCCAGCGGTCCTGCCAATCCTGCCGGTCACGGTAGGAACTGAAGTAGTGGGTGCGAGCTGCATCGAGTGAGTCACCGAGCAACCGCGACGTGACATCGGCCAGCCCCAGCGCCGACAGCGCCGACACGGTGAGCTCGCGGCCCCCGCGGGGATCGAGCAGCGCGTCGCCGGTCGTGACGTAGGCCTCGATCGTCAACGGGTCGTCCTGCACGAAGCACGGATGCCAGAGGTGGTAGCTACCCATCAGCTCTTGACCCCCCGGAACGTTCGCGTCACCTGTCGAAGATAGCTGTCAGGCTCACGACCGCCCGCACTGGAATTCCGTTGCTTCGGTACGACGGTCAACGCTGCACCAAGGAAGTCGTAGAAGCTTCGTCGCGGCGCGTACGTCGAGGTCCGGCCGACTGAGTTCCAGTGGGCGAGCACGGTGGGCGCCGTGTGATCAAGCGTCGGCATCTCCAACGGGTCGTCGAGCCGCCACCAGTGGTTCCCACGGGGGGACAGGCCGCCCCGCCACTCCCAATAGACAACCCCATCCTCGGTGCGGAAGCTGCCGATCTCGGCCAGCATCCTCGTCTTCGTGCCGGCGGAATAGTCGTGCGGATAAAAATACGAGCGGGTGGCTTTGCCGCGGTACTGCGACTTCAGCACCAGCTGTCCCGCGTCCAACTCCACGAAGTCCAGGTCCCAGTCCCCGATGGGCCGCTTCGCCTTCAACGCCGACGTCTCGGTAACGAGGGAGCGAGCCGTCGCCTCCAACTCGCCGAACACTTTGGTGCCCAAGGCAAAGTCTCCCTTCTCGTACCACTCGCGTGCTCGTTCGAGATCGCTCTCCAGCTTCTCGACCCGCTTCCACACAACCCCCGCCGCGCGCTGATGGGCCAGTGCGGCGTTGCGGTACGTCGCCAGCTCCGGGCTGCCGCCCGCCTCGCGGACCTGGTCGTCGGCGTACAGCTTCTCGGTCCGGGTCGGATCGAACGCCTCGTCGAAGGCCGCGTACGCCTTGTGCATCGCCTCCTTCATCTTCGCGTACTCCGCCTCGGCCGGTTCCACCGCCGGGGGGATCGCGAACCCCTGCTCCCCCCTGTCGATCGCGTCGCCGAGAGCGTCGGCGTTCTTGGCGATCGCGTCGTACCCGGACTGGGCCTGGTTACGGGTCGTGCCGTCCTCGGCGTTGGCAGGCGCACCGAGAGCATCGGTCTTGACCCGGAGGTTGGCGGCGGCCGTGGTCGCCTGATCGAGCTTGTCGCCGCGTTCCTCGAGCTGCTGTACGGGGGTCTTGGCGGGCGTGATAGCGGCGGCGGAGATGCCCGGCGACGTGCCGCCCGCGGGGGCGGCCTTCTTGCGTACTGTCGTGAGCAACCGCTGGTTGGCTTTCTTCTCCCGTTCAGCGGTCCGCCGGGCGGAGGAGATCCC
>DASQEN010000236.1:0-4663 GCA_035633635.1 Gemmatimonadota bacterium
GGGGTCGGCCTCTCGCTCGCGCGCAGGATCGTGGAGGAGAACCACCAGGGCTCGCTCGAGCTGGTGACCGCCGAGCCGGGTGCGGGGACGACGTTCCGCGTCACGCTAGCTGCCAGCGACGACGAGGCATGAACGAAGCCCTGAACCCCGCTCAGCGCCAGGCCGTGACGCACGGACCGGGGCCGTTGCTCATCCTGGCCGGCGCGGGGAGCGGCAAGACGCGCGTCCTCACCCACCGGATCGCGTGGATGATCGTCCAGCATGGCGTCGCGTCGCGTCACATCCTGGCGGTCACGTTCACGAACAAGGCGGCGGGCGAGATGAAGGAGCGTGTCCTGACGCTCCTGGCGGACATGGTCGACGGAATCCAGGGGCTCTGGATTGGCACCTTTCATTCCGTTTGCGCGCGGATCCTGCGCCAGATCGCCGATCGGTTCGACTATCCCCGCTCGTTCACGATCTACGACGGGGACGACACGCTCCAGCTCCTCAAGCAGGCGATGGATGCGATGAGCTGGTCGATTGGGTCGCTCGACGCGTACGGGCTCAGGGGGAGAATCTCCGACGCCAAGAACCGGCTCCTTTCGCCCGAGCAGTACGCCGCGCTCCATCACGGCCACGTCGAGGACGCGGTCGCAGAGGCGTACCGCCGCTACCAGGCCACGCTGCGCTCCAACCGCGCGTTTGATTTCGACGACCTGCTCATGCAGACGGTGGTCAAGCTGCGCGAGGACGAGGCGCTGCTGGCGTCCTTCCGGAGCAAGTTCCGCCACGTTCTGGTAGACGAGTACCAGGACACCAACCATGCGCAGTACCAGTTCGTCAAGCTTTTGACCGAAGAGCACCGCTCGATCACCGTGGTCGGCGACGACGACCAGTCGATCTACGGCTGGAGGGGCGCGGACATCCGCAACATCCTGTCGTTCGAGGACGACTTCCCGGAAGCGGTGTCGATCCGGCTCGAACAGAACTACCGCTCGACCGCCAGGATCCTCGACGCGGCCCACGCGATCGTGGAAAAGAACCGCGAGCGCAAGCCCAAGAAGCTGTGGACGGAGCGCGAGGCCGGCGAGCCGCTGATCGTCCACGGCGCCGCCGCCGCCGAGAGTGAGGCCGATTGGGTGGCGCGCACGATCCAAGCCCTCCAGCGCGAGGGCCGATCGGCCAGCGACGTGGCGGTCCTGTACCGGACGAATTCGCAGTCCCGCGCTCTGGAGGAGGGGATGCGCCGGCGCGGGCTCCCGTACGTGATCGTCGGCGGCACCCGGTTCTACGAGCGACAGGAAGTCAAGGACGCGGTCGCCTACCTGCGGATCCTCGCCAACCCCGCCGACGACTGGTCGATGACCCGCGTGCTCGGCGTCCCCAAGCGGGGGATCGGGCCGGTGACGATCAAGGCGCTCGAGGACGTGGCGCACGAGCGCGGGGTGGGGGTGTCGGAGGCGCTGGTCGATCCCGCGCTCGTCCTTCAGGTCAATGCGCCGACCCTGTCCGGGCTCCGGGAGCTCGCCGGCCTCCTCGACGAGTTCCGGCCCCGGGCGGACGTGGAGCCTGCCGGAGGCTGGGTCACGGAGTATTTCGAAAAAGCGGGGCTCATCGCGCACTACCGCGCGCTGAAGGATCCGCGCCGGGAGGACCGGCTCGAAAACCTATACGAGCTCGTGGCCGGCGTGCAGACGTTCAGCGACGAGCGGCGGACCCCGCTCGGGGAAGGCGACCTGGCCGCGTTCCTCGAGGAGGTGAGCCTCCTGACCGACCTCGACACGGCCGCGCTCGGGGGCGGCGTGGTCACGCTCATGACGCTGCACAACGCAAAGGGCCTCGAGTTCCCGGTCGTGTTCCTGGCCGGATGCGAGGAGAACCTGTTCCCGCTATCGCGCGCGCTCGAGTCGCCGCGCGAGTACGAGGAGGAGCGGCGGCTGTTCTACGTTGGGCTGACCCGCGCCAAGGACCGAGTCTACCTGAGCTACGCCCACGAGCGCTATCGCTGGGGCCAGAGCACGGTCGCCGGCCCGTCTCCGTTTCTCGCCGAGCTGCCCGAGGATCTCGTCGAATGGGAGGAGGAGCCGCTCAGCCGCTGGGGGGGCTGGCACGGCCGCCGCACTTCGTTCGGTTTCGGCGGGGGGTCGGGATCCGGCGAGGGGTCCGGAGCCTCGGCGTGGGACACGGTCGCGGTCGACGACCCCCCCGGCGACTCGGTCGAGCCCGACGACGCTTCGGACCTCGCGCCCGCCTACCGGCCCGGGGAGCGGGTCGCCCACCGCGAGTTCGGCCCCGGCACGATCAAGGCCGTGAGCGGGACCGGCCGCGAACTCAAGGTGACCGTGCGGTTCGACCGCGCGGGTGAGAAGCGGCTGGTAGCCCGGTTCGCCCGCCTCGAGCGAGAGTGGTAGGTGCCACCCTTTCGGGGCACGACTCTTGCCATTATCGTGCAGGACACAATGGATACCCCAATCAGAGTTTTCCACCCCGTTGGCCGTGAAGGAGCAGGCGAGGCGGTGACGATACCGGAGAGAAACTCGGAGGCCGATCCCAGGCTCAACCGGCAGATGGCGATCGAGATCATCCTCGCCCGCCAGCTGATGAGCTACCTCGGGGTCCCCATGTTCCTCGTCGACCCCAGGGGGGACCTACTCTACTACAACGAACAAGCGGAAGGCATCCTTGGAATCCGGTTCGAGGAGACCGGGCGGATGCCGATGGAAGAGTGGTCGCGCGTGTTCGCTCCGACCGACGCCGACGGCACGCCGATCGAGCCGGAGAGGCTGCCGCTGGTCATCGCGCTCGAGCACGGCCGGCCGGCGACCGCGGAGTTCTACATCGAGGGCCTGGACGAAACCAAGCGCCGCATCCAGGTGATCGGACTGCCGCTGGTCGGGCTCGCCGGCAAACGCCTCGGCGCCCTGGCCATCTTGTGGGAGGTCAAATAGGCGTCACCGTCACCCCGTGGGGCACGCGCGGCTCCCTGCCCGCGCCCGGACCCGAGAGCAGGCGGTACGGTGGCAACACCTCGTGCGTCGAGGTGCTGTCCGACACCGGCACCCTGCTCGTCCTGGACGCGGGGACCGGGATCCGCCGCCTCGGCGTCTCGTTGAAGGGCGGCTCGCCCTGCGAGGACGGCTCGTCGAATCGGATCGACGTCCTTTTGACCCACCTTCACATGGACCACATCCAGGGCCTCGGCTTCTTCAGCCCGCTCTACAATCCCGAGATGGAGATCCACATCTGGGGTCCGGCCAGCACGGTCCGCCCGCTGCGCGGGCGACTGAGCCGCTACCTGTCCCCACCCCTGTTCCCGGTCCACCTGCGGAGCCTGCCGTGCAAGCTCCACCTCCATGACGTCCCCATGGAGGACCTGGTCGTGGGGGATTTCCGGGTCACATCGGCTTTCGTCTGCCACCCAGGCCCCACGGTCGGGTACCGGATCGAGACCCCGCACGGCGTGATCGCGTATCTGCCCGACCACGAACCCGCGCTCGGCACCAAGGATTTCCCGGGGGATCCGGAATGGACGTCGGGCTACGCGATCGCGCAGGGCACGGATCTCCTGATCCACGATTCGCAGTACACGGACGCGGAGTACCGGACCCACGTCGGGTGGGGGCACAGCTCGATCAGCCAGGTCGTGGCGTTCGCCGAGCTCGCCGGCGCGAAGCACGCGGTCCTCTTCCACCACGACCCGGTCCGAGGGGACGAGGAGCTCGAGGCCATGCTCGCGGAATCGCGGAAACGATGTCGGGGATCAACCGTCTCGGTTTCGATCGCGGCCGAGGAGAGGAGCTACACGCTGGAGCGCGGCAAGCTGAAGGTGGCGCCGATCGCTACTCCCGCCTGAGCCCCTTCATGCGGATGACCCCCTGTCGCCCTTCCTCGGCGAGGGTGGCCACCTCGAGGTCGGGGGAGTCGAACGCGTTCACGAACTCCTCGTACGCGGCGAGCGCCTTCTCGCGGTCGCCCAGCCGCTCGTAGACCTTCCCGAGCTCGAGTTGGGCGAGGGGCGTGTTCGTGATGGATTCGAAGTAGGGCGCCGCCTCCGCGGGGCGTCCCAGGTCGACGAGGAGCTCCGCGGTCCACCACCCGATCGCCATGTTGACGATCCATTCGCCGAATTGTCCCGAGATGCGTGGGCGGACGGCCTCGAGCTTCCGCAGGGCATCGTCCTGACGGCCCGCGAGCAGGTCCCGGTATCCCTCCAAGGCCTCGACCATCGCCCCGGTCGTACCGGCTGCGGTCGAGTCGCCGGCAGCGAGCTGGCGGGCGGTCAGACTCTGCATCCGGCGGACAAGAGCCGTACTCTCCGCGGACCGATCCTGGTCCAGCGCCCAGACCGCGGCCAGAAACAGGGAGGACGAATCCGTCGAGTCGACCGCGCCGGGGGCCAGGGCCCGGTCCATCGCATCGGGTGGCAGGGGGATCCCCTGAACGGCGAACCAGTACGCGGCGTAGCCCTTCCAGTGGGGTCGGATGTCGGGATCTTCGAGCGCCTCGAGCCCGGCGCGCATCCGCCCGCGACCCATGCTCGCCCATACCGAGATGACCGGCCCCCAGTTCGCGTTTGTGCTGCGCCGCTCCTGGATCTCGCCGAGCCGCTCCTGGGCCGGGAGGAAGCGATGGCCCCAGAGCTGGGCCGCGAAGAGGGAGAAGGCCCCGAACGACGTCGTGT
>DASQEN010000237.1:0-1539 GCA_035633635.1 Gemmatimonadota bacterium
CCGCCACGCCGAGGTCCCGCCCCGAGAGCATGCTGCAGTACGCTCTCCGCCGCATCGTCCACACGATCCCGGTCCTCTTCGGGGTCCTGGTTGTCACGTTCGTTCTCCTCTACGTCGCGCCGGGCGATCCGGTGCTCGCCATGGTCGGCGATCGCTTCGACCCGGCCACGATCGACCGGCTCCGGGCCGAACTCCACTTGGACGACCCCCTCTGGAAACAGTTCGCGCACTACGTCTCGGGCCTCGTCCAGGGCGACTGGGGCCGCTCGTACATGACCCGCCAGCCGGTCCTCGAGGGGATCCTCGAGCATTTCCCGAAGACCCTCTACCTCGCGTCGGTCTCGATGCTGTTCGCGGTGACCTCCGGGATCCTGATCGGGATCGTCTCTGCGGTCAAACAATCGACGTGGCTCGACGGGTTGGGAATGACGTTCGCGTTTCTGGGAATCTCGTTCCCCGTCTACTGGGTGGGGCTGATCCTGATCCTCGTCGTGTCGGTCTCGTGGGAGCTCCTGCCGCCATCCGGCTTCGGCGGCGGCGCGCTGCCGTACCTGATCCTGCCCGCGCTGACGCTCGGCATGCGCTCGACCGCCTACATAGCGCGACTCACACGCTCGTCGATGCTCGAGGTCATCCGCCTCGACTACATCCGCACCGCGCGCGCCAAGGGGCTCGGCGAGGTCACGGTGATCGGCAAGCACGCGCTCAAGGCGGCGCTGATCCCGGTCGTGACGGCGATCGGCCTCGACTTCGGTGCGTATTTGTCGGGGTCGGTCCTCACCGAGTCGATCTTCGCGTGGCCCGGGATCGGACGCTTCGCGCTGAACGCGATCCTCAAACGCGACTTGCCGGTCATCCAGGGCACCGTTCTGTTCCTCGCGGTCGTGTTCGTGCTCGTCAACCTGGTGGTCGACCTGATGTACGGCTGGCTCGATCCCCGAATCCGGTACGAGCGGACGGAGGCGTAGGTGGATCTCTGGAAGGCCCTGAAGCGCCGGCGACTCGCGATGGCGGGAGGCGCGGTCATCGTGCTCCTCATCGTCGTGGGGATCGCGGGACCTTGGATCACGCCCTATGACCCCCTCGATCAGGACCTCGCGCTGAGCCTCCAGGGTCCTTCATGGGAGCACTGGTTCGGTACCGACTCGTTCGGCCGCGACATCCTGTCGCGGGTCCTCCACGGCGCGCGGATCTCGCTCCTCGTCGGCATCGTGTCCCAGGGGATCGCGTTCTCGCTCGGCGTCGCGATGGGGCTCGTGTCGGGCTACTACGGCGGGAAGGTCGACGCGCTGATCATGCGGCTTGCCGACGTGACGCTGGCGTTCCCAACCCTGCTGCTCCTGATCGCGATCACAGCCGCGTTCCAGCCCGGCCTCACGGTCGTGTTCGTGGCGATCGGGGTGGTAGGCTGGGCGGGGCTCGCGCGGCTCGTGCGCTCGCAGACGCTCGTCGTTCGCGAGCTCGACTTCGTGCAGGCGGCGCGCGCCCTCGGCATGAACGACCTCCGGCTCCTCACCCGGCACGTGCTCCCCAACACGC
>DASQEN010000238.1:0-6823 GCA_035633635.1 Gemmatimonadota bacterium
GATCCCGAGTACGATATGACTTCGTCGGATTGCACATAGTTAGATTTATAGCCAAGCTCGATCAGGTCCCCCGGTTTCAAGTCGGCCTTCGTGCCATGGTAGAACCGCTGTGAATTCATGTCGTCGATGGCTACTACATCCTCCGAGTCACCTAATTTTTGCCTGAAAGGGCTTGTAGGCGATCTCCATCGAGCGTTTGTAGGAGGCGTTCGTTCGCATGAAGCTTCTTGGCGGTCTTCTTTGCCATAGAGATCCTTATCGCGTCACAGAGCGGAGGGGTGAGTCGTCCAGGCGCCTAACGCTTCGGTTCAGCGGCGGGCCGCGCCGCGGACCGGCGGACGAAGCGGCATATCCATCCCACGTACGCCTTCTCCGTCCGGCGGCTGTAGCCGTGGACGCGGGATCGCCGCGCGTATTCCTGGTGCTGCCAGGCGATCGGCTCGGCGACGCGACCCCGGGGAGAACAGGGGTTCCGTAACCTCAGGATTCCAGGTCATCCTGAATCTCGTAAAGGAATTCCAGCGCCTGTTTGGGAGACAGGCGGTCGAGGTCCAACCGTTCGAGCTTCTCCACCACCGGATTCGGCCGTGCCGCGCCGAACAGCGTGATCTGCTCCCCCACTCGCAGCACCCATTCAGGCGCCAGCTCCCCCGGGGCCAGACTCGGCATCCGGTCCGCGCTCCATTCCCCGGCCTCCAGGTTCTGCAGGATCTCCTGCGCGCGCTTGACCACATGGTCGGGTAGCCCCGCCAGTCGGCCCACGTGGATCCCGTAGCTCCGGTCTGAAGGTCCCGTGGAGACCCGCTTCAGGAACACGATCTCGTCGCCATGTTCGGCGACCTCGACCTTGTAGTTCCGGACGCGCGCAAGGATCGACTCGAGTTCGGTGAGCTCGTGGTAGTGGGTCGCGAACACGGTCATGGGCTTGGCGGGGCCTTCGTGGAGCCACTCGCTGACGGACCATGCGATCGCCAAGCCGTCAAATGTCGACGTCCCACGCCCGATTTCGTCGAGAAGGACAAGTGAGTGGTCGGTGGCGTTGTGGAGGATGTTGGCTGTTTCGATCATTTCGACGAGGAACGTCGACTGGCCGCGAGCGAGGTTGTCGCTGGCGCCGACGCGCGTAAAGAGGCGGTCGACGATCCCGAGGCGCGCGCGCTCGGCGGGAATCCAGGAGCCCATCTGCGCTAGGGCCTGGATCAGACCGATCTGGCGAAGGTAGGTCGACTTCCCGGCCATGTTGGGTCCGGTCAGGATCATGAGCTGGGCAGCGCCGCTCGAGGGCTCGTGATCGAGTAACTCCGCCCCGGCCAGGTGTGTGTCGTTCGGGACGAAGGTCTCCCCTTCGAGCCACTCCTCGACGACAGGGTGCCGGCCGCCGATGATCTCGATCTCGACCTGGTCGCTCATCTCGGGGCGGCACCAGCGGTTCCGCGCGGCGACGTCGGCGAAGGCGCACAGCACGTCGACCTCAGCCAGCGCGTCCGCGGTGGCCTGGAGCGCTGCTGCGTGCTTCCCCACCTGCGCCCGCACCTCCGCGAAGAGCTCTGCCTCGCGCGCCGCGATCCGCTCCTCGGCGCCGAGGATCTCGTCCTCGGTCTGCTTGAGCTCGGGCGTCACGTAGCGCTCGCCGTTCGCGATCGTCTGCTTGCGGATCCAGTCGGGGGGGACCTTGGAGAGGTGGGACTTCGTCACCTCGAGGTAGTACCCGAACACCTTGTTGAACCCGACCTTGAGCGAGGCGATGCCGGTCCGCTCGCGCTCGTCGGCCTGGAGCCGTGCGATCCAGTCCCTGCCGTCGTGGCGGGCGCTGCGCGCGCGGTCGAGCTCCTCGTCGAATCCCTCGCGGATGACCGGCCCGTCGCCCATCACGGCCGGCGGCTCGTCGACAATCGCCTCATCGACGATCTCGAGGACCTCGGGGTGGCCATGAAGCCGCGGCAGTAGCGCCGCCCACCGCGGCGCCACGAGCCCCTCGACGATCCCGCGCACGACCGGCACGGCCCGGCACGTGTCGGCGAGCGCGACGAGGTCGCGCGGCGTCGCGCGCCCGGAGGCGGCGCGCCCCGCCAGCCGCTCGACGTCGTACACGGTCCCGAGCGCGTCGGCGAGCCGCTGCCGCGCAATCCCGTCCTCGACCAGCGACCCGACCGCCTGGTGCCGCGCGACGATCTCGTCCCGGTCCGTCAGCGGACGCGCGAGCCAGCGGCGGAGGAGCCGCGCTCCGATCGCGGTCGTCGTCCGGTCGACGACGCCGAGAAGCGTCGCCCGCCGCCCACCGTCCCGGAGCGGCTCCAGGAGCTCGAGGTTCGCCATCGTCGCGTCGTCGAGCGCTATGTGCTCGGCGGCGACCAGCGCGCGCGGCGGGCGGAGGCCGGCCATCGCGGCTGCCTGCACCTCCCCCAGGTACGCGACGATCGCCCCGGCCGCGCCGACCGCGGCGCCGAAGCCGCCGAGCCCGAAGCCGTCCAGCGACTGGACCCCGAACCTCCGGCAGAGTTCCCCGCGCCCGAGCTCCGCCTCGAACCGCCACCCGTCCCGCAGCGACACCGGCAGGTCCGGCTTCCACTCCTTCACGTGGTCGAGCGCCTTCGGCGCGGCGACGAGATCCGCGGCGACCCCGACCTGCACGCCCGCGCGGTCGCCCCGCCACTCGGACGGGACCAGGAGCTCCGACGGCCCGAGCCGCTGGATCTCCGCGCAGAGCGACGCCGGCTCGGGCTCGGCGACGCCGAACTCGCCGGTCGAAGCGTCGACCCACGCGATCCCGATCCGCGCGTCCTTCCCCGCGCCGTCGGCGGCGAGCGCGACCAGGTACGTGGAGCGGTCGCGCTCGAGCAGCCCCTCGTCGAGCGCAGTCCCCGGCGTCACGACCTCGACGACGCCGCGGTCTACGATGCCTATGGCCTGCTTGGGGTCCTCGAGCTGCTCGCAGATCGCGACCTTGTACCCCTTCTGGACGAGCTTCCGCACGTAGCCGTCGGCGGCCTTGACCGGCACGCCGGCCAGCGGCACCTCGGACGCGCCGCCGTTGTTCCGCGAGGTCAGGGTCAGCCCCAGCTCGCGCGCGGCTGTCACCGCGTCGTCCTGGAACGTCTCGTAGAAGTCCCCCATGCGGAAGAACAGGATCGCGTCCCGGTGCTGCTCCTTGATGCGCGCGTACTGGCGCATGAGCGGCGTGCCGGCGGCGGCTCTGCTTGTCACGCTAACCGGACAGGAGGGCGCTGAGTTTGCCCACGATCTCGGCCAGGGTGGCCTCCGGAACACGCCCCGCGAGCTCGACGTCCCGCGCCTGCCAGTCGAGCGACTTCACGTGATCGGCTAAGACCACTCCGTCGATCCCCAGGCCCTCGGGCAGCGGCACTTCGAAGGGATAACCTTTGGCTCGGGTCGTGACCGGGCAGCACAGCGAGAGTCTCGACTTGGCGTTGTACCTGCGAGGAGAGAGCACGACGGCCGGACGCCGACCCGCCTGCTCGTGGCCAGCCTGGGGGGTGAAGGTGATCCAAACGAGATCGCCCCGATCTGGGGCTCGAACGGCCACCTGCTACCAGATCTCGGTGCCCAGGGGAGGGCCGGTGTCAATCTCCGAGTGAACGTTGTCCTTCGTGATCCCGGCCACCAACCGGTCCAGTGACCACTCTTCGCGCGAGGGAGACAGGACCAGCTTGCCGTCGACCAGCGAAAGGTCGACCTCGCGTCCCTCTTCCAACCCGACCTCCTCGGCGAACGGCTGTGGTACGCGCACAGCGAGGCTGTTGCCCCATTTGGCGATCTTGGTCTTCATCCTCCTCCTCAGTATCTACAAAAGATACACGAGAGGGCAAGGCGCGACAAGCGACTTGCTCGGTTTGCGCCCTCGGCATCGTCACCGATCCTCCATCCACGTGCGCGCCGCCTCGACCGGCGCGAGGCCCATCCGCTCCAGGAGCGCCACAAAGCGCGGATCGTCGTGGAGCGGCGCGAGCAGCGGCTCGATACCGACCTCACGCAAGTTCGGATCGCCCTCGTCGTGCATACGCTGGAGGATGGCCATGGCCGAGTCCGGCTGGCCCATCATGGCGATGATCTCCGCCTGCAGCATGTTTCGTGGTACGGCCATCTCCAGGTCCGCGGGAATGGGAACCGGCTGCCTCTCCTTCGCATGACGTTCCATCGCCGCGGTCGCGCCGCGGATCGCCGCCGGATCCCACCCACGTAGCTCGGCCGACCGCACGAACGCCTCAGCGGCCTCCCGCCACCGCCCCTGAACGGCGTAGATCCGCGCGTAGAGTGCCCAGTTGGGGGCGAAGTCCGGATCCAGCTCGCGGATCCGATCTGCCACGGCGAGCGCCTCCTCGTAGCGACCGGACCACATGAGGATCCACCCGTACCCTCGCACGTTGATGAGCGAGAGCGGATCGAGCTCGGTCGCGATCCGGGCATGTTCGATCGCCTCGTCGAGGCGGCCCTGCGGTCCGATCGTGTAGGCGTACCAGTAATGTCCGGTGGAATAGCGCGGATCGAGCCGGAGGCCCCGCTGGAATTCTTCGTCCGCCGCGGCCCATTCGAACCTGCTCGCATGGTAGAGTCCCAAGGCGATGTGCGCCTGCGCAAGATCGGGATCGATCGCGAGAGCGCGCTCGGCCGCCTCCCGGCCGCTCTCCAGTAGCGCGTCCCAATCGGCCCGGGTCAGATACCACGGAAGCGTGAGGTGGGCGTCGGCGAGACCGGCCCAGGCGAGCGCGAACTCCGGATCGAGAGCCACGGCGCGCTCGAAGTGTTCGACTGCGGCCTGGAGTGGCTCGACGGTCCGGCGATTCCACAGGAACCGGCCGCGCAGGTATTCCTCGTAGGCATCCTGGCTTTCGGTCGGCCGCTCCACCAGCGCGGCGCCCGCCGCGAGCCGCACCTCCAGCGCCTCGACGATCGCGCGCGCGATCTCCTCCTGGACCACGAAGATGTCGTCCAGCTCGCGGTCGTACGTCTCGGACCACAGATGGAGCCCGTCCTCGGCGTTGACAAGCTGGGTAGTGATGCGCACGCGATCGCCCGACTTCCGCACGCTCCCCTCGAGCACGGTGCGGACCCCGAGCGCTTCGGCGATCGTCGGGATGTCGGCGTCCTTGTCCTTGAAGCTGAAGGACGACGTGCGCGCGGCGACCTTGAGGCCGGGCACATGGGCGAGCGCGTTCAGGATCTCCTCCGCCAGGCCGTCGGCGAAGTACTCGTTCTCCTCGTCCGCGCTCATGTTGTCGAAGGGAAGGACCGCGATCGACGCCTGGGCGACCTCGCCCCCCGGCACCGGCGCCGTGGCCTGGCTTCCGGCTTCATCGGCCGCAATCCCCAGCCGATCGCGGTACACGGATAAGGACAGGATGACGAGGGAGAGGAGGATCGCCGCGGCCGTCGCCGGCAGCCACGGCCGACCTCTCACGCGACTCCACAGCTCGACGGGTGAGGTTCCCGAGGTTCGTGCACTCGATGACCGTTCATCCCCGTGGACTTTGAAGACGCGCCACCGATCCGGAACGCCTTTGAGCTTCCTTTCCCCCAGATCGATTACGTGAAAGCCCCCGCCTGACACGAGATCTCGAACGGTTCGGGATATGAAGATCTCTCCGGCCCCCGCGAGCGCAGCCACACGAGCCGCCGTATGGACCGCGATACCCCCGACCTGGTCGCCCTTCATCTCGATCTCCCCGGAATGAAGGCCCGCTCGCACCTCGATCTTCAACGTGTCGAGCGCGTCTCGAATCGCGAGCGCACAGCGGATCGCCGGAGCGGGGGCATCGAAAACAGCGACGAAGCCATCACCGGTCGTCGAAACCTCCCGGCCTCCGTGGTCGGCGAGCTCGATTCGGACTATTTCGTGGTGTCGTTCTAGCAGCGCTCCCCATCGCTGGTCCCCCATCTCGGACAGGCGCTGCGTGGATCCGACGATGTCGGTGAAAAGAACCGTGGCCAGGACGCGCTCGGGGCCGGATCGGGGGGTCATGGGCGGTCGTCCTCGCGCGCGAGGCGGGGCGAAATCGTCATCTGTCCGGTCGTGGGAGAAACGCGCGCGTCGATGAAGGGAAAGCTAGGAGGCGGGCGGAATCCTCGCCAATCGCGCGTTCAACCGGGCGGCTGGACCGCGTACTCCAGCGATACGATGCCGCTCGGGTACACGCGGTGGCCTGCGAGAGTGAGCTTCGTCTGCGGGGCAGGAGTCGGAAGGAAGGGGATCCCGCCGCCCACCAGGACCGGGATGATCGCGGGCTCCACGGTGTCGACGAGCCCCACCTCCAGCAGACTCCGGAACAGCTCCCCGCCGCCGAAGAGCCAGATGTCCTTCCCGGGCCGGGAACGGAACTCCTGCAGTCGCTCGGCGGAGCGAACGGAGATCACGGTGACCCCGGGGTGCTCTTCCTGCCGGAGGGTGCGGGAGAAGACCAGGACCTTCTTCCCCCAGAATTCCCCCGCGCCCGGGCCCTTCAACATCCCCTCGTAGGTCCGGCGCCCCATGAGCAGCGTGTCGAACTGATCGAAGATCTCCGCGAAGTCGATCTGCGGTTCCTCGACGATCCAGTCGTATTCGCCCTGCGGACCGGCGATGTAGCCGTCAAGGCTACAGGCGACCTGGTAGCGGATTCGACGCATCGGGACCTCCCTCTATCGCACTTCGCGTGGAGCGCCCGGAGCGATGCCGCGCGCGCCCCGGCACTCTCGTGGAGGATCCGGCGCTGGACAGAGCTACTGGACGAAGACGAGCAGCACGCCGGACGGTCGCGAAATCTAGGAACTCCGCTGCCGCCGCTCGTCGAGCTCCCTAACGAGACGGTTCGAAGCCCGGCGGCGCCAC
>DASQEN010000239.1:0-7369 GCA_035633635.1 Gemmatimonadota bacterium
GCGTGTTGGGGAGCACGTGCCGGGTGAGGAGCCGGAGGTCGTTCATGCCGAGGGCGCGCGCCGCCTGCACGAAGTCGAGCTCGCGAACGACGAGCGTCTGCGAGCGCACGAGCCGCGCGAGCCCCGCCCAGCCTACCACCCATGTGACCGCTCAATATCTCGGCTACCGGACTTCGAGCCGGCCACAGCGGGTCCTGGCGGGCCAGACGATGTCGGTCGACTTCGAGCTCGAGAGCGAGGTCGTCGGGGCCGAGGGCATCGTGGCGACGATAGAACGAGAACCACTGATCGTCCGCGACAACACGATCTCGAAGACGCGCTTCACGGTCGAGGAGATCCGGGGCCTCCCTGTGGACGACCTCGAGAGCGTGATCGAGCTGGGGGCGGGCGTCTATGAGACCGCGTTGGGCTGCGGTCCCGTGAGCTTCGAGGATGCCTTGCGGGACAGCTGCGGTTTCATCGTCCGCGGGGGACGAGCGACGGAGTCGGCGACTTTCGTCGACGGCGTCCTGATCACGGACCTGAACTCACGACAACGGGAACGTCAAGGGGCTCGACATCTCGCTGAACAAGCGTTACTCGGACTACTGGTCGACGAGGTTGGCGTGGTCGCTGCAGTGGGCAGCGTGGGACGTCGTCGTCACCGAGTGATTGGGCGCTCGGCTTTGGAGGGCTGACCGATCCGCTGGAGGGTCAGGGCGTGCTGTTGACGCCGCCGACGCAGCTCCAGCCGGAGGACTTCGACCGACTGCACACCATCAACTGGCAATTCACGCTGCAGTTCCCGGGCGACTACCGTGAGGGGACGACGTGGGGGACGGTGTTCAAGAACTTCGGCGTGTTCCTGACCTACAACGCGCAGTCGGGTACGCCGTTCACGCGTACGGATCCGGACGGCCAGGGCTTCCCGGTGGAGGACTTCGGCGCCAGCCGTCTGCCGTGGTTTCACTCGGGCGACGTCCGGGTCCAGAAGGACTTCGACGTAGGTGGGGTGAAACTGGGCGTGTTTGGTCTCGTCCAGAACTTCCTGAATCACGAGAACGTGGTCAACGTGAACCCGGTCACGGGCTTGCCGGATGTCGGCGGGACGGAGTTCGAGGACAGCCGCAACCCGCAGATCCCGGCCAACTTCCTGGTGGAGGGTTCAGCGACCGGTTTTCCACTGAACCTGACCGACGATCCGCTCACCTGTCCTGGATGCGGCATCATCCTGACGGAATGGCGTGACGAGTTCTCGCTGCAGGATCTGAACGGCGACGGTATAATCACGCTAGCGGAGAGCCAGGAGACCTTGTTTCGGGCCTTGATCGGCCGAAGCAACAGCCCCCTGAACTACGGCTCACCGCGCCAGGTTCGCTTCGGAGCCGAGTTCCGGTTCTAGCCAGACTTGCCACCGGAGGCTTTACAGTCGTGTTCGATGCGCGGTCTTACCGACGGACATGCCTTCCTTCGGGGCTGAAGAAACGGGTTCTCCTGCCGTGATTCCATGAGCGCTTTCGAGCGCGCACTCGCCACCATCCTGTTCACCGACATCGTCGGATCCACCGAGCGAGCCGCGGAGCTCGGGGACCGGCGCTGGCGTGAAGTCCTGGCGAACCACCATGCCGCGATCCGACGCGAGGTCAAGCGCTTCGGAGGCCGCGTGGTTTCGACCGCGGGCGACGGATTCCTCGCGCTGTTCGACGAGCCGAGTCTGGCGATTCATTGCGCGTCCGCGGCGCGGGGGGCGGTGCGCGACGACGGGATCGAGATCCGATCGGGGATCCACATGGGCGCGATCGACCACGCCGGCGGAGACGTGGGCGGGCTCGGCGTCCACATCGCGTCCCGGGTCACATCGATGGCCGGGCCCGGCGAGATCCTGGTCTCGAGCACGGTTCGGGACGCGGAATCGGGCTCCGAGTTCGGCTTCGAGGAGGCCGGGGTACACGCGCTGAAGGGTGTTCCGGGCGAGTGGCGGCTCTTTCGGGTCACCGGGGTTCCTGAAATGGACGTGGGAAGAATCCGCAGACGATCCCGTCGCGGGCTCCCGGCCGCCGGAATCGCCGCTCTGGTCCTGATCGCGGTGGCCGCGATCTATCTGATCCGTCGCGAGGCCGCCGGACCGATGACGCCCGAAGACGCGCTCGCCGCGGACGCCGCGCCCGGAATCGCGGTTCTGCCGTTCCGCGTGAACGACCCCGCCCTCGAGACGTGGCGCGACGGGATGGTCGACCTCCTCTCGATCAACCTCGACGGAATCCCCGGCATCCGACCGATCGCGAGCCGCACCGTGATGGCGCGCTGGGAGGAGCAGGTCGCAGGGGAAGCCGATCCCGATCTCGCCATGGCCCTCGACGTGGCCGGCCGGACCGGCGCACGGTACGCGATCGTCGGCTCCGCCGTCGGAATCAGCTCCGGGATCCGGCTCACCGGAGAGATATTCGACCTCGAGAACGGGGAACGTCTGGGCTCGGCGCAGGTCGAGGGGCCGACCGACGACGTGTGGGGGCTGATCGACCGGCTCGCCATCGAGGTCGTGAAGGTCGTTCTCGGGGACGCTCAGAGCGCGCCGGAGTGGAGAGGCTTGGCCGACGTCACGACGGATTCGCTCGAGGCCCTCAAGCTCTATCTCGAAGGCCAGCAGCTGTACCGTCGGGCGCGATTCACCGACGCGGCCGAACGGTATCTGCAGGCCATCGCCGTCGACTCGACGTTCGCCCTCGCCGAGTACGCGCGCGGTGTTGCCTGCCCCTGGGTGCCGTTCGGCGAACGGCGAGACGCGTTTTGCGAAAACACGGAACGAATCGCCGCTCTCGTCGACCGCCTGCCCGAAAGGGAGGCGGCCTACGCCCGAACGACACTCACGGGCGATCTGCGCGAGGGGCTGGAGCTGCGACCCGCCCTCGTGCGGCGCTACCCCGACGATCCGTGGGCCTGGTACCTGCTGGGGGACCTTTACGTCCACACCTGGGGCCAGCTCCTGCTGGACCCGGAGGAGGGCAACCGGGCACTCAGGCGCTCGATCGAGCTCGCACCCGTGGCCGCTCCCATGGAGTCGTTCATCCATCTCCTCGAGGCCGCCACGGCGGACAGCGCGCAGCTGGCGGAGATGCTGGAGGCGGCGCGTCTCTTCGCCGGCGGGACGGATTTTTTCCGCGAGTTCCAGCTCGCCGGCGCGCTCATGTACGGAGATTCCACCACGGCCGCCCAGGCGCGGGAGGAGTTCCGAGGGCTGGACACCCAGTCCGCCGCCAACATCTGCGGGATGATCGGCGACCCGCGCTTCGCCACGCTTAGGGAAGAGCTGTGTGAGGAACTGCTCGTTCGGCCGGATCTGGGCAACCCACCCCTCACCGCTCTTAATCACCTCGGGTCGCTAGTGGCGGGCGGGAAGCTGGAAGCAGCCCTTGTTCACGTCGACGATCCGGTTCTATTCGGTCTCGCCCGGACCAACACGGCCTATCACCTCCACCGGCTCGGTGTGTCCCTCCCACCCGATGTCGTTCGCTCCGCCCAGCTGTCGATCGACCAGCAGGACGGAGGCACGTTCCTGACCCTGTTCTATGCCGGCGCGTATGCCGCGGACCAGGCGAACTGGAGCGATCATCGCCGGGCCGTGGAGGCGCTGCGCGCCATGAGTCGACGAGAGGGTGCGGCAGAGGCGGCGGGGGCGGATGATGTGGCCGACTCGACGGATGTGCCCGACTCGGTGGCGACACGCCTGCTTCTGGACGCGGCTTCCGCGCTGGAAGGCTACGCCCTCTGGAAACAGGGAAATGCCGCCGGTGCTGCCCGGGTTCTCGAGGCTCAGCAACAGCGCATCATCATATGGCCATCGACGTACTTCACGCATGGAGTCTCTTCAGTGAACAGCACCATCCGGCTATGGCTCGGAGAGATTGCATTCCAAACCGACCGCTGGGAGGATACCGTGCGGTACCTGGAGACGTTGCGGGGGTCTTCTCTGAGTCCCTACAATGCGCTCGCCCTGGGCCGAGCCTATGAAGAGCTCGGCGAATACGAGAAGGCACGGGAGACGTACGAGCGCGCGCTCATCGCCTGGCGGGATGCCGACCCCGAACTGACGCCTCGGATCCAGCAGATCCAGGAGGCGCTCGCGACCTTGCCCAAACCCCTTCGGCGCGAGCGCTGATGCCCCGCCGACCCCCGAGCCATTCTTGTTCGCCATGCAGCTCGATCGGTTGACCCACCGGCTTCAGGATGTGCTCGTCTCGGCCCCCTCCCACGAGTCGTCCGGAACTGCAGGGTGAACTGCCAATAGATGAGCCGCGTCAGGTGCGGCTGGGAATCGAGCTGCGGTTCTGAGCACGAGACGCCCAGGCCCGGTCCGCCCCTAGGGCAAGCACTGCTTCAGGGAGCTTCGCGGCGGAGCGGCTTCGGCAATCGGGCCAGCCCCTCGCGCGCGGCCTCGATCCGCGGTCGGAGCTCCGGGTCGGCATCGCGCCAGGCCAACAGGGCGTACTCGTAGGACTCCCGCGCCTTCTCGAACTCGCCGAGCTCCTCGTAGATCTTCGCGGACTCGAACTCGCGGAAGGTCGCCCAGCCGCCGCCGGTGACGCGGGTCCGGAAGTACACGAGCGCCTCGCGCGGACGGTCGAGCTCGACGAGGAGCTGGCCCAGCCACCAGCGAACCGCGTTGTTCAGGTTTTCTTCCGCCCACCAGAACTCGCCTGCCGATCCACGCATGTCCCGCTGGACCGCCTCGAGTTGCGGAAGGGCTTCTGCGGGCTGACCCCGCTTCCAGAGCGCATATCCCTGTAGCGCCCGGGCGACCCCGTCGAACATGCGGGCCGCGGTGGTATCCCCGACGGCGCGACGTCGTCTCACCTCTTCGTGTGCGCGGCCGAGGACCGCTTCGTGTTCCCCCCATCTGCCCTGATCTGCTGCGACGACCCCGGCGTAGAAGTGGGCGAAGGCGCCGTCCGAGGTCGTGTCGGCCTTGGTCAACGCAAACTCGCGCGCGAGTTGATCCGAGGAGAGGTCCATTCCCGCGCGATAGAGCCCGAAGACGTGGAGCTTCCGGTCCCAGGGCGGCACCGCGGGGTCGTCCAGGACGTCGTCCAGGACCTCCATGGCCGCGTCGAACTGGCCGAGTTCAGCGAGGGCCAACCACTGAAAATGGAAAAGCAACGAAGCCGCGTCGGGACGATCGCGCGCGATCCGCATGCCCTCGATCATGATCGGGAGGTGGGAGGGATGATTCAGACTTTGCGTCGCGCGGACCAGGACGCGCGTCTCGACCGTGTCGAGCGACGCCAGCGCCCGTCCACGGCTCGCGGAGTCGCCGAACCCGAGCGCCAACGCCAGTCGGTACGAGCGGTCCCTGTTGCTGCCCGGCGCCAGTCGGCCATGGGTCTCGATCAGCGAGAACGCGCGAGCGCTGTCCGCCTTGGCCAATGCGTGGCCGATCGGGTGCCAGTAGAACATCGCGAACTCGGGATCCAACTCGATGGCGCGGTTGAACGCCCGCTCGGCCTCTTCCTCCCTGTCGATGATGAGGGCCGAATTTCGGGCGTGTTCGTAGTTTTCGCCCAGGTCGTACCAGGCCTCGGCATCGTCGGGACTCTCCCGGAGCAGCTGGAGTAGGGGCCCGAGCTGGTCGATATGAGATGTCATGAACGTTGCCATGCGGGGTGGGAGCCGATCGAGGAGAGCCATCGTGCGTGCGTGATAATCCCGCCCCCCGCATGTCAGGTCGGGGTTGTCCCACGCGCACACATGGTGGAGGCGGGCGAGCGCGAGCGCGAACGTCGAGTCCGCCGCGACCGCGCGCTCGTAGGCGGCCGATGCCCCTTCCAGGTTCCCGCGGCGGAAGAGTGCCTCGCCTTCCAGATACGACTTCAGCGCCGGCAGCGACGTCGTCGTCACGTCCTCCAGATGGACCCTGGGGAGAACGCCGTCCTTTCCCTCCGGCAGTTCCCGCACGATGCCGAGCGCGAGCCGGTCCACGAGCGCCAGTACGCTGTCGGGCGAGCCCTGAGCCTGTGCGCTTCCGAGGAGCTCGCCACTTCGGGCGTCGTAGATGTCCGCGCTGAACCGCACTTCGCCGCCGACGGCGACCGCCGACCCGATCAGCGCATAGCGCGCCCCGGTCCGCCGCGCAACGAGGAGCGATGCGCCGAGATCGGCCACGTCTGGAGCCTCGCGTCGCCAGCGCGCGAGGACCGTGCGGCTCGCGATGGGGCGCAGGCCGGGTACGCCGTCGAGGTTGACCGTCATGAGATCGACCATGCCCTCGCGCCAGGTCGCGAGGTCGGGGTCGTTGACCGTGAAGGGCAGGACCGCGATCCCCGGCGCCGCGTCCGCCGCGATCGCCTCCTCGGGCGTCAGGTCGGCGACGGTATCCCGTCTGGTCATGTACAGGATTCCCAGGAGCACCAGCGCTCCGGCCGCGATGCCTAGGAAGAGCGGCCGCCGGACGAGCGCCTGGACCGGGCCAGCGGTCGGCCGTCCACGGCTGATGTCCGCGGGGACGCTCGTGACTGCATAGAGCCGCCGCTCGTCCGCCACGCCCTTGAGGATGCGAGGGCCACGGTCTTCGAAGCCGATCCCCGAGCCCTCGACCGAGTCCCGCACCGAGCGGGACACGAGGATCTCTCCGGGCCCCGCTTCCGCCATTACGCGGGCGGCGATGTGAACCCCGATTCCGCCGACCGTCTTGCCCGACCCCTCGCCCTCCCCCGTGTGGATCCCGCAGCGTGTTTCGAGGCTCAGATCGCGAATTGCCTGGCGGAGGGCGTCCGCACAAGCGATCGCCCGCGCCGGTCCCTCGAAGACCGCCAGAAAGCCGTCCCCCGAGATGTTCAGCTCACGGCCGCCGAAGCGCCGCAGCTCCCGACGCACGCGCGCGTGGTGTTCCTCGAGGAGCTGGCGCCACTTGCGATCGCCGAGCTCGGTCGCACGCTCGGTAGATCCGACGATGTCGGTGAAGAGGATGGTGGCGAGCGAGCGCTCCGACGTCGTCACCCGGGTGCCTCGAAGAAGAGAACCGACCGAGGATGGGTCAACCAGGGATTCAGCCAGAATACTAGGGGGGAATGCCGCGCCTGTAAACGCGGCACGAAGCCAGCCCGCGTCAGGTGCGGCTGGGAATCGAGCTGCGGTTCTGAGCACGAGACGCCCAGGCCCGGTACGCTCCTAGGCCGAGCACTTCAGGGAGCTTCGCGGCGGAGCAGCTTCGGCAGTCGGGCGAGCCCCTCGCGCGCGGCCTCGATGCGGGGGGCGAATTCCGGATCTGCGTTGCGCCAGGCCACGAGAACGTCTTCGTAAGCGGCTCGCGCGCGGTCGTGATCGCCAAGCTGCCGGTAGATCTGGCCCGACGCGAACCGGGCCTCGGTTTCGCCGCCAAACGGCCCGTAGAAGATCG
>DASQEN010000240.1:0-10019 GCA_035633635.1 Gemmatimonadota bacterium
CGCACGGACGGCTGACGACGCCCGAGGATGTGGCGCGCGCGCTGGTCGTGCTGGTCAAGCCCGAGACTGCGTGGATCACCGGAAATGTGATCGGCGTGGACGGCGGCGAAGAGATCGCGGGCTGACGCCGAACTCCGCGGCTCACCGCCGCCGCACCGCGGTTCGCTCCCTCCCTAGCGCCCCCATAGCTTACGCCCCATGCCCCACGTCGTCCTCGAGACCCACACGCCGCTGTACCGTATCGTCGAGCGGGTGGAGCCGTTCGTGGTCGAGGAGGAGGGGACGGTGTGGCGGATGCGGGACGTGTTCCTGAACCGCGACGACTCCCACGCGCTGGCCGAGTGCCTGGTGGTCGTCGGCGCGTGGCCGGAGAGGTTCTTCGTCCACCTCGCGCAGCGCGAGCAGGACGGCGCGATCGTCGTCCGCCCGTATCCGGTGCCCCGGGTCGACGTGCGGCCCTCGGTCAAGCGGATGGTCGCGCTGGTGGCCGAGGCGCTGGCGAGCGTCGACCCGGACACCCGGATCTCCCGGTCGACGATCGACGAGTTCCTGTCGGCGCGCTGGACCTGGCGGCCGGACCCCGAGCCGTCGGAGTGGGATCCCATGCTCCCCTTGCGCGGGTTGCCGCGTCCGCTCGACTGGAGTGTTGTGTTCGGATCGGCGGGGCCGGTCGAAATCGAGATCGGGTCCGGCAAGGGATCGTTTTTGGTCGAGTCCGCCAAGGCGCGGCCCGGCCACCGGTTCCTGTCGATCGAATGGGCGCTTCCCTACGCGGAGCACCTCCGCGACCGGGTCCGGCGCCGGGGTTTCGAGAACGTGCGGATCGCGCGGGCCGACGCTGCGCGATTCCTCGGCGAGCACGTGCCGCCGGGCTCCGTGCGGGTCCTCCACGTGTACTTCCCCGATCCGTGGCCGAAGAAGCGGCACCACAAGCGGCGGCTCATGCAGCCGGGCTTCGTGGCGGCGGCCGCGGAGGCGCTCGAGCAGGGCGGGGAGCTGCGGTTCGTTTCCGATCACGCCGAGTACTTCGAGGAGGCGCGGGAGGTGCTCTCCGCCGAGCCGGCTCTCGAGGAGGCGCCCGTCCTGGAGGAGGAGATGACCGATCTCACCAACTACGAGCGGAAGTATCGCGCCGAGGGCCGCCCCATCCACCGCACGCGCTTCGTCAAGCGGTGATCCTCGTAACCGGCGCCACCGGCTTCATCGGCAGCGAGATCCTGCGGCGCGCGAGCCGCCGGGGCTGGCGCGTGCGCGGTCTCGCGCGCCACCCCGACCGCGCCGAGGCGCTCGGACGGTTGCCGCACGTGGAGCTCTACCGCGGCGACGTCACCGAGGCCGACGACCTCGATGAAGCCATGGAAGGGGTCGCCGCGGTCGTCCACCTGGTGGGGATCATCGTTCCCACGCGCGAGCAGGGGTTCGAGGAGGTCCACGTCGCGGGAACGCGCGCCGCGCTCGAGGCGGCTGCGCGCGCCGGGGTGCCGCGCTTCGTTCACATGAGCGCGCTGGGCGCCCCCGAAGGCCGCGACGCAACCCCGTACTTCCGCACGAAGTGGGAGGCGGAGGAGGCGGTCAGGGAGAGCGGCCTGTCGGCCACGATCTTCCGGCCCGCGCCTGTGTTCGGCCACGACTCCGCGCTCTTCGGGCCGTTGGCGAAGGTTGTTCGCTGGAGCCCGGTCGTGCCGCTGCCCGGCGGCGGCCGGCAGCGGATGCAGCCCGTGTGGGTCGGCGACGTCGCGGAGTGCTTCCTCCAGGCCGCCCGCATGGAGCGCTCGCCGGAGCCCGCCTACGAGGCGGGCGGCCCCGAGGTCCTCGAGCTGCGCGAAGTCGTTGGCGCGCTGGCCGTGGCCATGGGACGGCGCCGCCCCGCGATCGTCCCGCTGCCGCTCGGCCCCCTCAAGGTGCTCGCGGGCCTCGGCGAGAAGGCGCTCCCGAACGTCCCAGTCACGGCCGACCAGCTGCGCATGCTCGAGCAGGGGAGCGTGGCTTCCCCCGAGTCCATCAGGGCGCTTAAGCGCGATTTCGAGATCGAGCACGCGCGGCTCGCCGACAAGGCGGCCGAATGGTTGCGGTGATCATGCGCGTATTCCTCTCCCTGGTCCTGCTGGCGGGGGCGGCCCCTGCCCTCGCGCAGGCGCCGGCCGGCCCGCCCGAGTGGCCGGGCGCCGGGTTCTTCGCCGCACACCGACAGGCGTTCATGGAGCGCATGGAAGGGGGCATCGCGATCTTCGCCGCGCAGCCCGAAATCCCACGCAACGACGACGCCGGCTACCCCTATCGCCAGGACAGCGACTTCTGGTACCTGACCGGGTTCGAAGAGCCGGAATCGGTAGCCATTCTGCGGCCGGAGGCGCCGGAAGGACAGCGATTCGCCCTGTTCGTCCGCGCGCGCGACCTCGCGGAGGAGACCTGGACCGGATACCGCGCCGGGGTGGAGGGCGCCAGGGAGATCTACGGCGCCGACGTCGCGTACGTCATCGACTCGCTCGACCAGATCCTCCCCCGCTTACTCGAGGGCGAGAGCACCGTCTACTGGGACTCTTCGAACGACCATCCGTGGGCCCAAGAGGGTCGGCGCCGCGAGCTCGAGCAGTGGGTCGAGGCGGATCCCTCGGCGGCCCGGCGTCTTCTCGGCACGGACGCGATTCTCGACGAGCTCCGACTGATCAAGTCCGAGGAGGAGGTCGGATACCTCCAGCAAGCGATCGATCTGACCGCGGCCGCCCACCGCGCGGCGATGGCGGCCATCCGGCCCGGCATGCACGAGTACGAGGTCGAGGCGCTGATCGAGTACGTGTTCCGCGCGCACGGAAGCCAGCGTGTCGGCTTCCAATCGATCGTCGGGTCCGGCCCCAACGCGACCACCCTCCACTACGAGGAGAACCAGCGCCGCATGGACGGCTCCGACATGGTCGTCATGGACATCGGCGCGGAGTGGAACTACTACACCGCCGACGTCACCCGCACGGTGCCTGTCGACGGCGAGTTCAGCGCAGAGGAGCGGGCTATCTACCAAATCGTGCTGGACGCCCAGCAGGCCGGGATCGATCTCGTCGGGCCCGGAGTCGGGATTCGCGAGGTCCACGCGAAGGCGTTGGAGGTCGTGACCGAGGGGTTGATCCAGGTCGGCCTGTTGTCCGGGACCGTCGAGGAGAACCTTGCGTCGGGTGCGTACCGGAAGTTCTTCATGCACGGCACCAGCCACTGGCTGGGCCTCGACGTCCACGACGTCGGGTCGTACGCACAACCCGGGGTCCAGGGAACCTCACGCGTCCTCAGGCCCGGGATGGTGCTGACCGTCGAGCCGGGGGTCTACATCCGGGACGGCGCCGAGGGCGTGGACCCGAAGTGGTGGAACATCGGAATCCGGATCGAGGACGACGTGCTGGTGACCGAAGACGGCTACCGGATCATGTCGACGAGCCCGCGGACGATTGAGGAGATCGAGGAAATCATGGTCGAAAGAGGCCTCCCTGACGTGGTCCCCTGAGTCGGTCGCCAACGGATGAGGTGGAGGGCATATTTACCCCTCATGCCTCCTACCGTGACTCCCTTGCGGGCCGCCCTGCTCATGGCGGCCGTCTTTTCGATTTCGACGATGCTGCTCGCCGCGGCGCCGGTTCGCGCCCAGATCGCCGCCGGGGCTTCGGGGGGCGGGCTGGGAGCGGGGTCGCCGCTGCTCAGCGTCGAGGAGCTGGACAGCCACGTCACCCACCTCGCATCCGACGCGCTGGCGGGGCGCCGCGCCGGCACGCCGGGAGCGGAGCGCGCGGCGCTCTACATCGTCCGTGCGCTGAACGAAGCCGGTCTCCAGCCGGCGCCGGGATACCCGACCTATCTGCAGACGTTCGAGTTCCCCGTCGGGGTCGAGCTGGGGCCCGAGAACCGGCTGCTCGTCCAGCACGGCAGCCGGCTCGGCACGGTCTTCCAGCCCGGGCGTGACTTCCTTCCGCTCGCCGGCTCGCTCGCCGATCGCGTCGTCCAGCCGGTCGTCTTCGCGGGCTACGGGATCAGCGCGCCGTCGATCGGATGGGACGACTACGCGGGGATCGACGTCGAGGGGAAGATCGTGCTGGTTCTCAGGCTCTCGCCCGAAGGCGACAAGCCGGCGAGCCGCTTCGGCCGCTACATCTCGGACCGCTACAAGGCGGCCAACGCGCGCGCCCACGGCGCGCGCGCGATCCTGCTCGTCAACGGCCCCGCAACCGAGGAGATCGACAAGCTGGTCCCGTTCGCGGTCGACGAGGAGCCCGGCTCGCTGGGGATCGTCGCGGTCTCGGTGACCCAGACGGTGGGGCGCAGGATCGTGGCCACGGCGGGCGAGGACCTCTCGATGTGGCAGCACGTGATCAACCGCGCGAACCAGCCCCGGAGCCGCCCGATCGAGAACGCGGTGGTGAACCTGCGCGCGGACCTGCGCCCGCGGATGCGAACGACCCACAACGTGATCGGCGTCGTTCCGGGCCGCGACCCGCGCCTGTCCCGCGAGGTCGTGGTCGTGGGCGCCCACTACGACGGTCTCGGGCTCGGCGGCCCGGGCTCGCTCGAACCGGTCCCCGGCGAGGTCCACAACGGCGCCGACGACAACGCGAGCGGCGTCTCGGCGCTGCTCGAGCTGGCGCAGTACTTCGCCTACCCCACCAACCGGCCGGAGCGGACGATCGCCTTCGTCGCATTCGGCGCCGAGGAGGAGGGGATGCTCGGGTCCGCATGGTTCGTTTCGAACCCTCCCTGGCCGCTCCCCGACGTGGTGGCGATGGTGAACATGGATATGATCGGTCGCCTCGGCGAAGAGCTGACCGTGTACGGGGTCGGATCGTCGGCGGGATGGCACGACGTCCTCGAGCGCGCCAATCGCGAAGTCGGCGCGCCGATCGTCGAGATGGAGGAGGGCTACGGCCCCTCCGACCACGTTGCGTTCTACCTGCGGCAGGTCCCCGTTCTCGCGTTCTTCACCGGAGTCCACGAGGATTACCACCGCGCGTCCGACGACGTCGAACGGCTGAACCTCGAAGGCCTGTACTCGGTCACCCGCGTCGTGCGTCAGGTCGTCGACGAGCTGTCTGGCCTGCCCGGGCGGCTCGCCTTCGACCCGCGGCAGTTCGAGCCGCGCGACATCGACGAACCCGCCGCGGACGAGCCGGTGCGGCCGCCGCTAGAGATCGGGGTCGTGCCGGGCCCGGCGGACGGACTGCCGGGCGTGCCGGTCGACGCGCTCGTCGAAGGCTCGCCCGGCCTGCGCGCCGGGGTCCGGGCGGGCGACCGCGTCGTGCGTGTGGGCGCGCGGCGGATCGAGACCATCTACGATTACGTGCGGGCGCTACGCGAGGTCACGCCCGACCTTACGTGGCGGATGGTCCTCGAGCGCGACGGGCGCCAGGTGACGCTCTCCTTCGAGCCTGGCGGGGCCGAACCGTGAGGCGGCCCCGGACGGCCCGGCTTCTTTCGTTGATGCTCACTGCCGTGGCCGCCGCCTGCGCGACAGGGGGCGAGGCCGCAGACCGTGCCGCCAACCCGCAACCGGCGATCGAGCGCGTGCTGGACGAGCAGGTCGCGGCGTGGAACCGCGGGGACCTCGAGGCCTTCATGGACGGGTACTGGCGGAGCCCCGACCTCGTCTTCACCTCGGGCGGAAATGTCCAGCGCGGCTGGCAGACGACCCTCGACCGCTACCGCGCGACGTACGGGAATTCCCCCGAGACGATGGGCCGGCTCGCCTTCTCCGATCTCGAGGTCCACCCGCTCGGCGACGGGGCCGCCTGGGCGCTGGGGCGCTGGGCCCTCGACAACGCCGGCCGGAAGATCGGCGGGGTCTTCTCTCTCGTCTTCCGTGAGGTCGATGGCCGCTGGGTGATCATCCACGACCACACCAGCGTCGACCCCCCCTAGAAAGCCTTTCCCACGAACCTCGCCGGGGACTCACCTCCAGAAGTGCGCGAGCAAGGCCAGCAGGATCCCGCCGATTCCCACGCGGAGGCCGTCCAGCAGGTTCACCTATGGGCCGAACCCCATGAGGCGGCTCGCCCATACGCCGATCCCGAATAGAAGCGCCGCCAGCATCCAGCGGGAGAGAACCAGGGCAACCTGGAAAGGGATGAGGCCCAAGGATCAGCGCGGGAAGAGTAGCGTGGTCGCGGTCCGGAACTTCCATTCGGGACCGCCGTCGGGCTGCTCGACGTAGTAGCCGCCAGCTACGGCGACGCTGATGGGGCGCCTACCGAGGCGGAGGACCTTGCTGACAGTGAAATTGATCGGCACCGTCCATTCCTGACCGCTCGCGGCCTCCCAGTTCGCGCTGGACTCGGTGTTCAGGTTGTACGTGACGCCAGTAGGCGTGGCATAGGCCAGGAACGGTTGGATGAACGTCTGGTTCACGTCCGCCCGGTCGTCGTCGTCGGCGAATGACCACAGATGGTTCGCCAATGCCTACGGTCCATGGACCGGCCTGCTTGAGGACCACGAACGTCGGGCCGGCGGCCCATTTTTCCGTTCCGAGGAAGGGATCGGTGCTCACGGGCAACTGGAGCGCGGGACCCACACCCCAGATCGCTACGCCCGGCTTGGCCGGGGAGAAGAAAGCCGAGAACAGGATGTCGCTCATCCCGAACGTCGCCTGCCCTCCCGGGACGAGGGCCGGCTGGCTGAGGATCGGGACGATCACGCGAGCGATCAGGTTCCAGTTCTCCCCCACCGGGAACGGCATCACGGGCTGGAAGTTGAGCAGGAAGCGGGTGTCTTCGTCGGACCCGACCCCGCCATCCCAGTTGAATTGAAACGGAACGCTGATCAGGCTCGCCACCGGATTCGAAAGCTGCTTGGCGAGCGCGCTGGGGTCCGGAGGGGGCGCCTCCTGTCCCATGGCGGGCGCGGCCTGGAGAGCGAAGATCACGGCGAGGCAAAAGAGTTCCTTGAATCGTTTCATGAGTCCCTAGGGTACAACCCGAATGGCGAAGCGAAATCGGGGTGCGACGCTCGGGTCGCGGTGCGCTATATTCACAGCTTCGCACGATTCACCACTGGGAGAGGCTCGATCAACCTGGAACTGTATCGATGGAGCAGATGGCAATGCGCAGATTAACGACGATCCTCAGTACGATCCTGGTCGCCGGCCTGTGGGCCTGCGGCGGGCAGACCGACGATGAGGGCATGGAGGCGGACACGCTCGCCATGGCGGACACGACCGCGATGGCCGCCGACCACGACATGGGCGGCGCGATCAGCACGCCCGAGTGGATGACGGTGGACGCGACCGCCAGGACCGTGACGATGGACATCCAGGCTGGCGGCAGCGACGTCAACAACTACTGGAACTTCAATGGTCTGTACGCGGGCCACGGCTCGATTACGGTCCCGCAGGGTTATTCGGTGACGATCAACTTCACGAACGCCGATCCGACCCAGCCCCACAGCCTCGGCATCGATGAGGCCCAGGAGAGCTGGCCGGCGACCTTCGATGCGCCAGAGCCCGCGTTCGCCGGCGCGATCACGCCCGATGCGACGGTCGGGACGGCGCCGAGCGGCACCGCCACGATGACGTTCACGACCGACGCGACCGGCGACTACTCGATGGTGTGCTACGTGCCGGGCCACGCGGTGGCCGGCATGCACATCCCGTTCAACGTGACGGCGGACGGCACGCCGGGTGCCAGCACGATGTAATCGGATCCATCTGGATCCCGCCCCCGTCCTGACGGGGGCGAGCGCGAGGGGGCGGGCTTCGGTCCGCCCCTTCGTCGTTTCCGGCATCAGCGCGGAGGCGACGCGAGAGGAGTATACTTCCTTCATGGTCGAACTCCCGATCGACCAGCGCCTGGCGGCGATCGAGGCGCGGCTCGCCGCGCTGGAAAAGAATTTCGATACAGCCCGGCAGCCGATCTCAGAGACGCCGTCGGTCTCCGGAGTGCCGCTCGCCGTTTCCACGGCAACGTCGCGCGTGACCGAAGCGCGCCCGCCGATCGTGCAGGCCGCCCCCCAGCCGTCCGGGGCAGCCGCGCCGCTCGGCTTCGAGATCTCGGCCTCGACGATTCTCGGTTGGGCCGGGGCCGGAGCGCTCCTGCTCGCGGCCGCGTACTTCGTGCGGCTGGCGATCGCCGAAGGTTAGCTCACCCCCTGGCTCCAGGTAGCGATCGCGGCGGTCGCCGGTGGCGCGATGATCGGCGGCGCATTCCTGCTTCGCCCGCGCGACACCCGCTACTCCAGTCTGCTGGGCGCAGGCGGGATCGCGGTCCTCTACGTCGCCGTCTACGGCGCCCATGTCTACCACGGCCTCATCGGTCCTTTGCCGGCGATCGTGGCCGTGAGCGCGGTGTCCGCGCTCTCGTTGAGCCTGCACACGCTCTTCCAGCAGCCCGTCTACATCGCGTTCGCGCTAGGCGGGACGTACCTCACCCCATTTCTCCTGCCTCGGGGCTCGATCCACGAGCTCGCGGTCTACCTGGTGATCTGGAACGTCGTGTATGCCGGCTACGCGGTATGGCAGAGAGAACGCGGTATGTACCTGGCGGCCGTCTACGCGTTCCTGGTCGTCTTCGGCTGGGGATGGGGTCGCGAGCTGGAGGCGTACGTGTCGGAGGCGGCGAGAGCCCATCTTCCGGGGCTCGACTACGATTTCGTCCCCTGGCGGTTCGCGGTCGCCTTCCTGTGGCTCCAGGCTTGCTTGTTTCTGACGGCCGCGGTGGCGGTCTCGGCGCGGACTCGCGGGCCGCTGTCCGAGCTGGCGGCCTGGGCGCACTTTCCAGCGCTTTCGATCCTCTACGGCATCCAGTACGCGATCCTGTCCGGCGAGTCCTGGATGCTGGGCCGCGCGACGACGGATCTCGCCTCGTGGGCGGGGATCGCGTTGGCGCTCGCGGTATACGCGGCCTGGGCGGTGGGACGCGCGATCCTCGAGGAGACGCCGCGGGCGAGCCTTCAGGTGGCTCACGCGTTCGCGGCCATTGTCTTCGTCCATGCGCTCTACTTCGATCTCGTGCCGGCCGACTGGCGCCCGCTGTTCGCGCTCGGGGTCGCCGCGGCGGTCGCGTTGGGCCTGACGGCGTTCGGTATGCGCGCCTGGCCCTGGGTGGCGACGGGGGCGTTCCTGTTCGTGGCGGGATACGCCCAGGTCGCGTACTCGTGGGGGCTGCGGGACACGGTTGTCGCGCGCAGCGCACTCTCGCTTGCCTACCCCGCCCTCCTGTACGCTCTCTACTTCAGAACGCGGCAGACGGAGGAGTACGTCGACGCGCGGGAGGCCTGGCGCTGGCTCCTGCTCGCGGTCGCCCACGCGATGGCGCTCGGGGCGGCCGTCTGGCTTGTGGGCGAGTGGCTGGGGAGCCCCGACACGACCGTCGAGCGGCTCTGGCTTTCGCTCGCCTGGGCGGGGATCGGGCTCGCGTGGCTCATGGTCGCGACCGCGCGCGGGGACCGGACGCTCGCCCGCTCGACGCTCGGGATCTTCGCCGCGTTCGCCCTCAAGGTCGTCTTCGCCGACCTGGATCACGCCGGCCCGCTGGTCCGGGTCGGCATTCTCGTGGTCCTGGGTGTCACCCTCTACGCCGGCGGCTGGATCTACCGCCGCGTCCTGCATGCTGGAGCGGAACGATCCGCGCCGGCCGGTTGATCGGTCACCGGTATCGCCGGTAGGGCACTAGATCCGGGAGAGATAGCGCGCGGACTCGGACGGGTTTGTGGCGGGTCGCCAGTGCCGACCGTTCGAGCACGCGACCCGCGGCAGCTCGACGATCCGCCGCACCTCGACGTCGACGCCGTCCGAGAAGTGGGCCAGCGGGGGACCTGTAGGCCGCTCGATCCCCGCGGCGGCCAGAAGGTCTTCGGTCACCGACTCCAC
Source organism: Gemmatimonadota bacterium (assembly GCA_035633635.1). Classification (GTDB taxonomy): domain Bacteria; phylum Gemmatimonadota; class Gemmatimonadetes; order JACCXV01; family JAHWKZ01; genus JAICNR01. The sequence continues at coordinate 9,830 of DASQEN010000240.1, forward strand.
CTCGACCTCGCGCAGCGGATACGGGTCGTGGTAGACCCGCACGGTCCCCACCTTGCCGCGCCGCACGACGTGGAGGGCGTAGCGCTCGATCAGGAACGCCTCGAGTGAGCCTCGCTGCGTGGGCCCGAGCCGCGGGCCGGGCTGGAAGCGGACCTCGAGGCCGGCGGCTTCCGGGCCACGGCGCGCGGTG
>DASQEN010000241.1:0-15904 GCA_035633635.1 Gemmatimonadota bacterium
TGATTCGCGACGAGAACCCGCTCGACCGCCTCCGGGCCGCTGAGCAGCCACGCGCTCCGGTTGACCAATCGAAACCGCGCCACGTCGCCGTGCTCGCGCGCCAGCTGAGTAGCGAACCCGAGCGTGTCGGCCGCGAACTCACGCAGGTTCCCGAGGATCGGGTGACCGGACGGGCCGGGGGGAAGGTCTTGCTTCGAGGCCATGTTCAGTGCCGGCGCCAGGCCATCCACCGCTCGAGCAGCCCCTTGGCCCGAGGGCCGATCCGGGTGCGCTGGTACTGGTCCGCGATCGCCCCCAGCGCCTGCGCACGGGTCGGGTAGGGGTGGACGACCGATGCGAGATCGGCGAGACCAATTCCCGCCTCGATCGCCAGCGTGACCAGGGAGATCGATTCGCCCGCATGGCGCCCGACGATCGTGGCGCCCACGATCGCGTCGCTCTCGTCCTCGACCAGGACCCGCGCGAAGCCTGCGTCCTCCCCCTCGAGCCGCGCCCGGTCGACCGCGTCGAAGGGCTGTACGAACGCGCGCGTGCGAAGGCCCGCCGCTGCTGCACTCTTCAGGTTGTGACCGACTCCGGCGACCTCCGGGTCCGTAAACGTGCACGAGGGAATCGTGAGCGCGCTCGCCTTCGCGCTCCCGGGAAAGAGGGCGTTCCGGATCACGACGCGGGCGTGGGCGTCGGCCAGGTGGGTGAACTGGCGACCGCCAACCACGTCGCCCGCGGCGTAGACGCGGCGGTTCGTCGTCCGAAGATGGTCGTCGGTGCGGGGCGCTCCGTTTGCGTCGAGCGCGACGCCTGCCGCATCGAGGCCGAGGCCCGCGACGTTCGGTGTCCGTCCGACCGCGACCAGGATGGCATCGACGTCGACGGACCGCGGCCCGCCCGGGCCATCGAGGGCGAGGCATTGTCCCGTGGGCGTCCGCTCCACGTGGATCAGTCGCGCGCCGAGCGCGTGCTCGACCCCGTCCGCGGCGAGCGCGTCGCGGACGATCTCGGCGGCGTCCGCGTCCTCCTCCGAGAGCAGACGGTCTTCGACTTCGATCAGGACGACCCGGGCGCCGAAGCGGGCGAACGCCTGGGCCAGCTCGCAACCCAGGGGCCCGCCGCCCAGGACGGCGAGCCTGGCCGGCAGCGCGGTCAGTTCGAAGACCGTCTCGCTGGTCACGAAGCCGGCCTCGGCGAGGCCGGGGACCGAGGGGACGGCAGGCCGCGCCCCGGTGGCGATCACCGCGCGCGCGAAGCGGAGCCGGGCGCCCTCGACATCGACTGCGTCCTTGGCCGTGAACCGGCCCTCGCCTAGGAACACGTCGACCCCGAGGTCTCGAAAGCGCGCAGCGGAGTCGTGGGCGGCGAGCTCGGCGCGGACCTTTCGCATGCGCTCCATCGCGCCGGCGAAGTCCACGCGGGGCCCGTCGGCGCGCGTTCCTTCTCCGGTGCGGACGCCGAGGCGTCCGGCCGCGCGCACGGCGGCGGCGGCACGGGCCGACGCCAGGAGCGCCTTGGATGGCACGCAACCCGTGTTCAGGCAGTCGCCTCCCATCAGACCACGCTCGACCAGGGCCACCCGTGCGCCGAGTCCCGCCGCACCGGCGGCGGTGACGAGGCCCGCCGTGCCGGCCCCCAGGACGACCAGATTGTAGCGTGGGGCCGGCGCGGGGTTCTTCCAGTCCATGGGTCGAACGCGTTCGAGACGAAGCCTCTCGTGCGCGTCCACCGGGGCCGACCCGGCGCTCAATCGAGCCCCGCGCGGGCGGCCAGCGCGCGGCGCGCGGCCCGCGCGACCAGCCAAACCGCGACCGCGGTCGCGACGAGGCCCGTGATGAACAGCGCAAACCATGCCGCGGACCGCTCGCCCGACCCGGTCACGACAGTGGCCAGCGACCGGGCGCCTGCGCCGAGCCAGACGTACAGGACAGTCCCGGGGAGCATGCCGATCCAGGATCCCAGCACATAGTCGCGGAGACCGACACCGGTCACGGCGAGCGCATAGTTGAGAGCGTTGTAGGGGACGAGGGGGGACAGGCGAAGGAGGAGGACTACCTTGAACCCTTCTCTCTCGACCGCTTCGTCGATGCCGCGGAACGCCCCGCGGCTCCCGATCCGCGCCCGGACCCAGTCACGCCCGAGCCGGCGTCCGACCAGGAACGCGGCCGTCGCCCCCAGCGTGCTCCCGAGCGAGACGACCCCGATCCCCCAGCCGAGCCCGATCAGGAATCCGGTCCCGAGCGTCAGCACAGAACCGGGAACGAGCAGGATGGCGGCCGGCACCCAGGCGAGCCCGAGGAGCGCCGCGGTCCAAGCACCGCGGTCGCTGACCCACTCGAGGAGCGCAGTCATCCCGTCGCGCACTGGGAGAAGGACCGCGGCGAGGATCAGGACGATCGCGGCGCCGGCCAGGAGCGCGGCGCGGATGGCGGCCCGATCTCGCATCGCGCGACGCTACCACCCGTCCGATGGGCCGGCCATTCGATCGGCCGCTCACCGGTCAGGTCATCGCGCCAGTCGCTGAACTTCTGCGATCAGTTCCCTTGGGCTCCAGCGAGGAGCTCGGCTGCGGTCATCGGCCCCGCCACGTCCGTGTCGGTGTGCCAGGCGATATACTGGCGAAACTCAATCCCTGCCGGTGCGCCGGTTTTCAAGCCCCTCGCCCGCGCCGCCGCTTCGACCGCCTCCCCCTGCTCGTCGGAGAGATCCAGCGAGATCTGCAGGAAATCCCAGCTGTCGCCGTTCAGGTGGACGTACCACTGGCTGGCCTGGACGCCCGCGTCCTGTGAGGCGGCTTCCTGGTTCGCCATCCACTGGAGGAACGCAATGTGCTGGCCCGGCGCGACCCGGTAGAGCGAGATCGAGGACCCTTGGTCCTCCTGCGCACTCGCCTGCGCGGACCAGGCGGCGAGGAAAATCATCGAGACGATCAGGAGACGAAGCGAAGACTTCATCGACCCTCCTCGGGGTGCACCTACCCTTGAAGTTTTTTTCTGGAAAGACCCGGATGCCATCGGCTGACTCCCGACAGCATGGTGGATTTACGCGCACCGAAGGGGAAAAAGCAAGCAACGCCCGTTTGACGTAGGGCCCGGCGATCTCCATCATGGTCCTGAAATGAGCATCCGAGGCCATTCGGTACCCGGCCTGTTCGCCCTCGTGTTGTCCGCCGTGCCCGCGCTGCCGGCTGGCGCCGCCGCGCAGCAATCCATGCCCCCCGCGGGCGACCTCCGAATCTCGGCGCTCGTCGACGCAGTCTCGGCCGCGCGCATCGAACAGGACGTCCGGACGCTGGTCGGCTTCGGCACTCGCCACACGCTCTCGGACACCCTCTCGGCGAGGCGCGGGATCGGCGCCGCCCGGCGCTGGATCAAGGCCGAACTCGACGCGATCTCGGCGGCGTGCGACGGCTGCCTCGAGGTGTCGTACCAGAGGGCGCTGATCGCCGGGGAGACTCGCGTGCCCGACTCTACCTGGGTGGTTAGCGTGGTCGCGGTCCTCCGCGGCGCGACCGACCCGGACCGCTACGTGATCATGACAGGCGACATCGACTCACGGGTCTCGGACGTCATGAACGCGGTCGACAGCTCGCCCGGCGCTAACGACAACGCGAGCGGGATGGCGGGGTTGCTCGAGGCCGCGCGGGTGATCACCGCCTCCGGCCACCGCTTCCCCGCCTCGATCGCCTTCGCCGGACTGTCGGGCGAGGAGCAGGGCCTTTACGGTGGAGAGCGGATGGCCGAGGTCGCTCGCGCGGAGGGTTGGCGGATCGAGGCGGTCTTCAACAACGACATGATCGGCAACGTCGAAGGCGTCGACGGTGTGATCGATGACACGACCGCGCGCGTGTTCTCGGAGAGCCCGCCCGCCGGGACTACCGAAGAGGACCTGCGCCGCATGCGGTTCTTCGGCGGCGAGGTGGACGGGCCGTCGCGCCAGCTGGCCCGCTACGTGGACCGGATCGCGGACCAATACCTCAGGAACCTCGACGTCCTCATGATCTACCGGCTTGACCGCTTCGGCCGTGGCGGTCATCACCGGCCGTTCAACGATGCCGGGTTCCCGGCCGTCCGGATCATGGAGACCCACGAGAACTACACGCGCCAACACCAGGACGTGCGGATGGAGGCCGGGATCGCCTACGGGGACGTGATCGAGGGCGTCGACTTCGATTACGCGGCCACGCTGACCGGGCTGAACGTCGCCGCGCTGGCGTCGCTCGCGTGGGCCCCGGCGGCGCCGGACTCGGTGTCGATCGCGGGCGCGGTCGAGCCGGCGGCGCGGCTCTCGTGGACGCCGGTGCCGGGCGCGGCCGGCTACAAGGTCTACTGGCGCGAGACCACGTCGCCCACCTGGGATCGCTGGATCTGGGTCGGCGACGCGACCGAGGCGACGATGACCGGCTTCGTGGTCGACAACTACTTCTTCGGCGTCGCCGCGGTCTCGCCCGAGGGAAACGAGAGCCCGGTCGCGTTTCCCGTACCAGCGCGATAGGGATCAGCGACACGCCCCATGCGGCTCGAGCCTAAACGGCTCGAGCACGACTCTGAAACGTGATCGGAGCTAAGACCCGGCGTGTACCACCGGGATCGTTCCGGCGACCCGTTCTTCGATGGCGAGGCGTTGTCCGGGGGTCAGGAGCGGAGAGCCCGCCAGCATTCGCGCTTTCCCGGCCAGCTCGCCGACCGCCTGCGACTTGCCCTGCCTTCCCGCGATGAACGAGGCGTCCATGAACGCGTGAGCGGCGCGGACGACGTCACCGATCGCGAGCGCGCGTCGGGCAGCGTCCTCCAGCGCGTATCTGGACTGCGCAAGCTCTCCCGCGTAGTAGTACAGCTTTCCGCATAGAAGCAGCGCTTGGACACCGTTCGGGTCGTCGCCCGAACGCAGGTCCGCTTCCCGGCACAGCAGCCCCGCCGCCTTCGCATGACGGCTCGGCGTCGGGAACAGGCGCTCGGCGGCGGCGTGCAGCTCCTCTGGTGTGGGACTGGTTTGGGCGGTCGCGGTCTCCGTGCCCAAGAGAGCCCCTAGAAACAGGACAACCGAGGCGCAGTGGAGCGTTCCCCTGTAATGCTTCATTCGATCGTGCATTGTCTTCCTCCATCGGCAGGTTTCGTCGCGACGGCGGTCGAGCGCGTCGCAAGCTGATGGAGGGAGTCTAACGGGAGGAAGTGACCGAACGGTGCCGCCTGTATGGACACCCTATTGTGACCGAACCTGGATCAGACGTTGAACCGCACGTAGGTGATGTCGCCGTCGGCCATCGCGTAATCCCGTCCCTCGCTCCGCACGAGGCCCCTCTCCTTCGCGCGCTGCATCGAGCGACCTGCGCCCAGGAAGTCCTCCCAGCCCACGATCTCGGCCCGGATGAACCCGCGCGCCATGTCGGTGTGGATCGCCCCCGCCGCCTCGACCGCCGTGTCGCCCTGATGGATCGTCCACGCCCGGACCTCCTTGGGCCCGGCGGTGAAGAATGTCTGGAGGCCGAGGAGATCATAGGCGGCGTGGATGACGCGCCTCAGGCCCGACTCCGGGAGCCCGATGTCCGCGAGGAACGCGTGGCGGTCCTCGCGCGGCAGGGTCGCAAGCTCGGCCTCGAGATCCCCGCAAACGGACACCAGGGCCGCACTTTCGGTCGCCGCCGCAGCGGCCAGCGCTGCCACCGCGGGCACCGAATGGGGGTCGCTCACCGCCGCGGCGACTTCGGCCTCCGACACGTTCGCGGCGTAGATGACGGGCTTCCGGGTCAGGAGCCCGTAGGATCGTACGCCCTCCTCCTCGGCCGCGCTCAGCTCTACGGCTCGGGCCGGGTCCCCCGCGCGCAGTGCCGGCAGGAGCTTCTCGAGCCCCGCCAGCTCGGCCGCCAGCTCCTTGCGTCCCGTCTGGACCTGCTTCGCCACGCGCTCGTATCGCTTCTCGACGACCTGCAGGTCGGCAAGCGCCAGCTCGGTATCGATGACCTGCTTGTCGCGCAGCGGATCGATGCCACCGTAGACGTGGACCACGTCCGCAGATGGGAAGCAGCGCACGATGTGCAGGATCGCGTCGACCTGACGGATGTGGCTGAGGAAGTGGTTTCCGAGTCCCTCGCCAGAGCTGGCGCCCTCGACGAGGCCGGCGATGTCGACGAACTCGATCGCTGTCGGCGTCACGCGCTCGGGATAGAACGCGTCCGCCAGCACGTCGAGGCGGTCGTCCGGGACCGCGACCACACCGACGTTCGGGTCGATCGTGCAGAACGGATAGTTGGCCGCCTGCGCGCCCGCCGCCGTGAGGGCGTTGAAGAGCGTCGACTTCCCGACGTTGGGAAGTCCCACGATGCCGACCTGCATGGGTGGAGGATCCCGGCGGAAGTGGAGGGGTGGCCCGCGAGCCGCGGTGGACGACGAAACGAACGGGGGTCAGTATACGCCCGGCCGCGCGTGCCGGAAAGACGCCCCGCTCAGCGCTCCGGACCGCTTCCGAGCGCGGACTCGAGCATGGCATCGACCATGAGCAGGATGCGCTCGCCGTCCTTGGTCCGCGCGGCCCGCCCCAGCCGCTCGGCGAGCTGGTCGACCGCGGGGGTGCGCTCGACCGAACGCCCATCGGAGGACCGTTTCGGGCCCTCCTTCCCGAGCGCCTGAATGAGCATGGAACGGGTCACGTCATCGCGCCGCGCCAGCTCGATCGCGTACGACAGGGGGTGCAGGCGCTGCCCCGATTCCCACTTCATGAGCGTCTTGTCGGAGACCCCGGCCAGCTCGCGACAGGCGTCCTTGAGCGACAGGTCGAGATGATCCCTGCCGATCGCCAGCGCGGCCCCCAGCCAGCCCTCTAGCCCCTCGGCCCCGTCCTGCGGAGCCAGCGGGTCCAATCCGTCGCGCATCGCACCTCCCTTGACCACACCGAAAGTACGCCTGGCGGACGATTCTCACAATGGGCGGAGGATCAGACGTTTTGACGGAGGCCCGGCCCAAGGCGTTTCCTCTACGAGGGTTCCGGGTTGAACCGGTTCATGGCGGTCAAGAGGTCTTCCGTCACCGCGCACTCCACGGCATCAGCGGCACGGACCGCGGCCTCTTCCGCGAGTGGACGCTCACTTCGCGCGAATGACGAAAGGACAAAATCCGACGCGTCGTCCACCTCGCCGCCTTCCGGGCCGATGCCGACCCTCAGCCGGGGGAACTCGGTGGTTCCCAGTCGATCGATGATCGAACGCATCCCGTTGTGGCCTCCGTGAGACCCACACGGACGCAGGCGGATTCGTCCCAGCGCCAGCGCGAGCTCGTCGTAGCACACCAGGATCTGCTCCGGTTCGCACTCCAGACTGTCGCGGAGAGCGCGGACTGCGTTCCCCGATCGGTTCATCCATGTCATGGGCTTGATCAGCGCGATCTCTCGGCCTGCGACCGTGGCGCGGGCCTGGGAGCGCTCTCCGGATCGCCGCCAGCGGTCCGCTTTCCACCGTCCGGCCAGCCGGTCCACGATCCAGAACCCCAGGTTGTGGCGGGTGTCCGCGTATTCCGGGCCGGGATTGCCGAGCCCGACGACCGCGCGCAGGGTCAGGGCCGCTATGCTTTCTCTTCCTCGCGGTCGCGCCTCGGCCGTCCGGTCTCCCCTTCTTCTTCCTCCTCCTTGCCTCGTCCGATGACCTCCGGCTCGAGGATCGCCTCCTCGGCGGCTTCCTCTTCTGCCTCGATGACGGTCGGGGCGAGGACGGCGACGACCGACCGGTCCAGATCGGTCAGGATCTCCACGTCGGGAAGCTGGATGTCGCTCACGTGGATGGAGTCCCCGATGTCCAGATGCGACACGTCGAGCTCGACCTTTTCGGGGATGCTGCCCGGCAGGCAGAAAACCTCCAGCTCGCGCAGCTGGTGATCCATGACGCCGCCCTTGTTCTTCACTCCCGTCGGAGTTCCCGTGAGTATGATCGGGATCTCGACCTGGATCTTTTCGTCCATCGCCACATGGAAGAAATCGATGTGGATGAACTCATCGCGAAACGGGTGCCGCTGAAGCTCGCGGATCAGGACCTTGTAGGGTTCTCCGGCTCCCATGTCGAGATCCACGATCGTGTTCTCGATCGAGATCGCATGCACGAGCCTGTGCAGCTCGTTGGCGTCCACGCTCAGCGGAACCGACTCCTCGCCGTGACCGTAAAGGACACCGGGAATCCTCCCCTCGCGCCTTGACGAGCGGGCAGCACCCTTTCCCCGGCCCTCGCGCCCCAGGGCGCTGATCGTTGCAGTCGTAGCCATGCTCGAGCTCCTTCTATGCAGGTCTGCAAATCATTCAGGGAACAGCGACGAGACCGACTGAAATTCATGATTGTACTTGATCGCCTTGCTCAACAGCCCGGCGATCGACAGCACGTGCAGGTTCGGGAATCGCCGGCCTTCGGGAACGTGCAGCGTGTTCGCCACGCAGACCTCCTCGAAGGGGGCTTCCTGCAGCTTGCGGCTCGCCTCGAGCGATAGGAGCGCGTGCGTTGCGCAGCCGTATATCGCCACCGCCCCGTTCTTCTTCAGCGCATGGGCGGCCTGCGCGAACGTGCCGCCCGTGTCGATCATGTCGTCGATCAAGATCGCGGTCTTGCCGGCGACTTCGCCTACCAGATGGACGACCTCGGCCTCGTTCGGCTTCGGCCTGCGCTTGTCGATCAGCGCCATCGAGGCATCCATGCGGCGCGCGAAACCACGCGCCATCTTCGCCGCTCCCACGTCCGGGGCGACTACGACCACTTCCCCCAGATCCTTCGCCCGGAAGTAGTCGAGGAACACGGGCGAGGCGTACAGGTGGTCGACCGGGATGTCGAAGAACCCTTGCACCTGGTGCGAGTGCAGATCGATCGTGATCACTCGCTCCGCGCCCGCATGGGCCAGCATGTTCGCGATCAGCTTCGCGCTGATCGCCACTCTGGGCTGATCCTTGCGGTCGGCCCGCGCGTACCCGAAGTAGGGCAACACGGCCACGATCCTGTGCGCAGACGCCCGGCGCGCCGCGTCGATCAGGAGGAACAGCTCGATCAAGTTGTCGGCCGGCGGGTTCGTAGCCTGGATGATGAAGACGTCCCGCCCGCGGACGTTCTCGTTGATCTTGACGAAGATCTCTCCGTCCGCGAAGCGACTCACCTCGACGTCGGTCAATCGCGTCCCCATATGATCCGCGATCTCCTGCGCCAGAGCGGGGTTCGCGCTTCCGGTCAGCAACCGGAGTTCGTGGTTGGAGCCCAACCCAGTTCCCCCGCTGTGTGTTTGTCGGAATAGAGCCGGTAGAGAGAAACGCCCGATCACCGGCCCAGGAAGTTAATCGCGGCTCTGAAAGAGCGTCAACCATGCGGTTACGCCCTTGCTCCGCCAGGCGGGCCGCGCCCATCTTGCCCCCCCTTCATGGGCATCGCCGCAGATCTGGTTCTCGTCGTTCTCGCCGGCCTGGCGGGCGGGCTCATCGCCCACCGCCTGGGACAACCCCTCCTCATCGGCTACATCCTGGGTGGCGTCGTGGTCGGACCGTACCTCCCCGGTCCCACCGTGACGGACATCCACAACGTCGAGCTGCTGGCCGAGATCGGGGTAGCGCTTCTCCTCTTCGCGCTCGGCCTCGAGCTGCGCTTTTCCGACCTCAAGCCGGTCCGCGGGCTGGCCCTGTTCGGGGGCCCCATGCAGGTGCTTCTGACTGCCGCGCTGGGGTTCCTGTTCTTCGACTTCCTTCTCGGATGGGGTCGAGTCCCGTCGCTCTGGATGGGAGCCATGATCTCGCTTTCGAGCACGATGGTCGTGCTGAAGACGCTCATGGCCCAGGGCCGGACCTCGTCGCTGTCCGGTCGCGCGATGATCGGGTTCCTCATCGTCCAGGACCTCGCGGTCGTTCCCATGCTCATCGCCCTGCCGCGACTGGGAGACATCGATCGCGCGCTGCCCGCGCTCGGCCTGGCGCTCCTCGAGGCCACCGTGTTCCTGGCCGCGATGTTCTTCGTCGGAACCCGGCTCATGCCCTTCCTGCTCAAGCGGATCGTCCGCTGGGGATCGCGTGAGCTCTTCCTGATCTCGGTCGTCGCTCTCGCGGTAGGTATCGGCTACGGCACCTACCTCTTCGGCCTCTCGTTCGCCTTCGGGTCGTTCGTCGCGGGGATGGTCCTCAGCGAGTCCGAGTTCAGCCATCAGGCGCTCGGAGAGATCATCCCGCTCAGGGACGTATTCGGGCTCGTGTTCTTCGCCTCCGCCGGAATGCTGCTCGACCCGACGTACCTGCTCAAGAACCCCCTCGTCGTGGTGGCCGCGGTGGCATTCGTGATCGTCTCCAAGGCCGGGATCGTCGGAGGCCTGACGCGCGCCTTCGGATATGGCGGTCCCGCGCCATGGCTCGTGGGCCTAGGGCTAGCTCAGGTGGGGGAGTTTTCGTTTCTGATCGCGCGTACCGGGGTCGGATCGGGCGCGCTGTCGGAGGAGCAGTACGGCATGGCGCTGACGATGACGCTGGTGACCATGATGCTCTCCCCCTCCCTCTCCCGTCTGGCGGACTCGCTGTACGCCGGCTGGTGCCGGCTGCGGCCCTTGAAGGTCCGGGTGGAGACGTTCCATCTTCCCGAAGAGCTCGAGGGCCACGTCGTCGTCGTCGGGTACGGTCGCTCCGGTAAAGCGGCCGCGACCGTGATGAGCCAGGTGGGGGTGCCGTTCGTGGTGATCGAGATCGACCACGTGCTCGCGGAGTCCGCGCGCGAGAAGGGCCTGTCCACCGTGTGGGGCGACACTTCCCACGCGGAGGTGCTGGAGGCGGCCGGGGTCAGGCGGGCCCGCCTGATGCTCGTCGCCGTCTCCGACGCGATCTCCGCTCGCGTCGCCGTGGAGAAAGCGCGCGTCATGAACCCCGAGCTGCGGATCGTTGCCCGCGCGCTGTACCCGGAGCACCTCGCCGAGCTCGCGAACCTGGGGGTGTACGAGGCGGTCCAACCGGAGATGGAGGCCGGCCTCGAAATGGTCCGCCAGGTCCTGTCCCACTACGGGACACCGGCGGGAGACATCCAGCGCTTCACCGACGCGGTCCGCGACGATCTCTACGGGCCGATGTGGGAGGGAGGACTATCGGCTCGCTATCACGCGATCCTCGATGAGCTTGGCCACGACCGTTTGCCGGTGACGATCGAGTGGATCACGGTGCCCGAAGGACCCGTAGAGGAGGCGCGGACCGTCGGCGACCTGGCGGTCCGCACCGTCACGGGCGCGGCCATCGTGGCCGTCATCCACGGCCGCACCGTGGATCCGCGGCCGGGTCCGGAGAGCGAGATCCACGTCGGCGACCGGGTCGCGCTCCTCGGCACATCCGAAGAGCGCCGCGCCGGTCGTGAATTGATCACTCGCGCATTCGCGGGCGGCGAGGAACCGGCTGGCGCCGCCCGAGAGCCGCCCTCGCCCTAAGGCAATTCCTCGATCGTCAGCGCGATGTCCAGCTCGATGTCCGGGGCTAGCGTGTGCCATACCGAGCAGTAGGTCGTGCGGCTGAGATCGATCGCGCGCTCGACGCGGGAGCGGGAGAGCTTCTTCCCCGATAGACGGAACTCCATGCGGATCGAGGTGAACCTTCGCGGCGGATCCTTCCGGCGCTCGCCGCTGATCGCGACATCGCAGCGGTCGACGTCCTGGCGGCCCTTCTCCAGGATATCGACGACGTCAATCGCCATGCAGGCCGCCAGCGAGGCTAACAGGCCTTCGGTCGGTGAGGCTCCCATCTCGCGGGTGCCGTCGAACGACAGGTCGTGACCGTCCTCGGTGCGGGCCCGGAACCGCATGTCGCCTTCCCACGCGAGCGTGACGCTCATCGGATCCTCCTTTTCTGATCTTCAAACTACGGGGACCGCGTGCCTGGCACCCGCCCCCAGTCGACGCCGCCGTCCGCTGCACCCTATCTTCCGGCCCCGTGACCCTGCCGATCGTGAACGAGCGAGAGCTCCCGCTGGAAGGCTTCGGGGTCCGGGTTCGCGAGGCGGGTGACGGAGAGCCGATCCTATGCCTTCACGGCGGTCCGGGCATGGATTCCGCGTACTTCTTTCCCGACGCCGGAGTTTGGGGGCCAGGACTGCGGGCGCTGGCCGCGGACCATCGCGTCGTGACCTACGACCAGCGCGGGTGCGGCGGGTCGGGCGTGCCTGACGTCGACCAGCCGCTGGCCCTGTCACGCCACGTCGACGACGTGGAGCAGGTGCGCGACGCTCTAGGGCTCGAGCGCCCGACCATCCTCGCTCATTCGTTCGGCTCCGTGCTCGCGATCCTGTTCGCCCTTCAGCATCCCGATCGCCTATCGCGACTGGTGATCATAGGCGGGGCGCCGACCCGCGAGTTCATGTCGGGCTATCGCAAAGCGGTGGCCGAAGAGCTCCCGTCCGAGATCCGGGAGCGGCTGGCCGGAATCCAGGCGCAGGAGATCGACGACGAAGCGATGCGCGAGCGTTTCCGGCTCGCTCTTCCGCTGTACTTCCACCGTCGGTTGTCCGACGAGGAGCGCGAGTCCCTGCTGTCGACGATCTCTTTCAGCGCGACCGTGAACCGCGCCGTCGCGGCGGGCCTCGACCGGTACGACCTGTCGCCTGCCTTGCCCCACGTCCGGGTGCCCGCGCTGGTGATCTACGGAACCTCCGATCGCGTCGTTCAACCCGAGTACCAGCTCGAGTTCCGCGGCCGGCTCCTGACCGCGCGCTTCGTGGCCTTCCAGGAAAGCGGCCACTTCCCGTTTCTCGAGGAGCCCGAGCCGTTCGCCCGTGTGGTACATTATTTCGTCCGACACGCCGACCGATGACAGGAGGCGCTTTTCCGCAACCGACGAATGGAGGAATCTGATGAAGCACGCAAAGACACTCGTGGTCCTGGCGCTGGCGGTGACCGTTGCCGCGGGCTGTGGTGGAGACGAGGAACCCGCTCCCGAGGAAGCCTCGCAGGGAGAGAACGTGATGTCGGTGCCGGATTCGACGATCGAGCGCGAGATCCGGACCCGGCTGGACGCCGATCCGCGCCTCGACGGTGAGGGGATCGACCTGCAAGTGGCGAGCCAGGGGGGCACGGTGATGTTGCGCGGCCAAGTCCCGTCCCGCATGGAGATGTCGATCGCCCGCGAAGTCGCAATGTCGGCGCCGGGCGTGGTGACCGTGGACCTCGATTCCCTGGTCGTCGTCTCGGAGCAACAGAACGCCCCCGCCGCGGCGGACACCTCCGGCGTCGAGTGACCGAACACCTCCTAGCTGGATTTCACCGGTCGACGTCAGCGTCGGATGAAGGACAGGACCTTGCCGGTTTTCGTACACTCGAGGTCCGGCGGGTACTCGATCGAGATGTCGAGCCCCGGCCCGAGGAGGTCGACCATCGCCGAGCGTATCGCGGACTCCACTTGCGGAAGATCCTGTCCCGGCGCCGGGATGACGCGGACGACGAAGGTCTGGAGACCGGTCTGAACGACCTGCCAGCGGTTGATCCCTATGGCGAGGAGCGACCGGAACAGACGGTATTGATGCACAGCCAGCCCGTGGGCGCGCTCGATGAACGTCGTATCCCGGCCGTCCAGCAGCCGAATGCGGGGTTGCGGCCGGCCGCACCGGCACGCTCCTTCGATTGGAGAGCCGACGTCGCCCAGCCGATAGTTGAGAAGCACGGTTCCACGGTTGACCAGATTGGAGACGACGACCGATCCCGTGACCCCCGACTGCACGGTCTGACCTTGCGGGTCCACGATCCGCACGAAGCTGACATCCTCGTTGACGTGATATCCCTCCCCTTCCCTGCATTCGAAGCCGATCGAAAACGCCTCGGTGGCGCTGTAGATCCCCAGGACCGGGATGCCGAAGTCCGTCTCGATCATGCGGCGCTCCATCGGAGCCATGGCGTCAGAGCTGAACGTGACGGCCCTGGGGAGCGGAATCGATTCACCGGTCTCCGCCAGGTACCGGAAAAGGCGCCCGAGGGCCGAGCCGTATCCGGACAGGTGGAGCGGACGCCATTCCCGGAGTCCCTCGACTACCCGCTCCGAGTCCTCGAACACCGAGAACTCCCGCCCTTCGGGAATGAGCTTCCACACCGCGGGGGCAATGACACGGAAATGGTCCCGCACCCTGGTAGGATTGCCGTCCAGGGACAGTGATGCCGACCGGTACCGGCGCTCACCGATGAGACGCTCGCGAACGGTGCGCTCGCGCAGCTTGACCGCCCAGCCGGCGACGATTCCCTCCGGGTCATGGTAGACACTGCGTGAGATCATCGTGCTGCCGCTCGTCTTGAGCTCGAGGAGATCCTCGGTCCTTGCACCTCGGGGCAGGAAGGCAGCCGGGTCGGACGAGAGGTCTTCGTGCCCGACGATCGGAAGTAGCGCGAGGTCGTCCACGGACTGGATGTCGTCCGGGTCGAGACCTCGCTCCCGCATCGCGCGACCGTACCACGGCACGCGCTCGAACGCGAAGCGCACGATCGATCGGACGCGCTCGTCGCGCCGGGCGGCCATCTCCTCGGGACCCAGCTTGAGGTCCCGCGGCTCGCCCCACACCTGGTCCAGAAGGTAGCGGAACTCGACCGGCGAGGTGTTCGACTGGCTGCTCTCGCTCAACCCGTGCTCCTTGCCTTCGCGTGGCACTTCGTCGAGGATACCTTCCAAGCTACGAGCCAGAGGATCGTTCGGGTAAGGCGGGCCCTCGACAGGAGGAACGATGGGTGATCTCAGTCGACGCGAATTCCTTGTGAGCGGGGCCGCGGCCAGCGTGGCCGTGGGGGCGGTCGGCCCGGTCGCCGCGGCGCGGGCGGCGTGGCGCCCGACGCGACGGGTGACGCGCCCGCCCGCCGGGCCCGTCGTCGTGGCGAGCAGCAACGGCGAGGGGGCGGTCGCCAAGGCGCTGGACGTGATCCAGAACGGCGGGGATCCGCTGGACGGCGTCGTCGCCGGGGTCAACCTGGTCGAGGAGGACCCCGACGATTACACGGTCGGCTACGGTGGGCTCCCCAACGCGGAAGGGGTCGTCCAGCTGGATTCTTGCTGCATGCACGGTCCCACGCACCGCGCCGGTGCGGTCGGAGCGCTGGAGGGGGTCAAGTATCCGTCCAGAGTCGCCCGGCTGGTCATGGAACAGACCGACCACGTCCTGTTGGTCGGAGCTGGAGCCAAGCGTTTTGCGCTCGAGAACGGATTCGTGGAAGAGAACCTCCTGACCGACACCTCGCGACAGATCTGGCTCTACTGGAGGGGTTCCCTGGCTGACCACGACGACTACCTGCCGCAGGACACCTCGGACTTCACCCCGTTGGCGAAGCAGATCATCGAGAGCAATCCTGAGCTCTTCTATCCCGAGCAGAGGCGGCCCACGGGGACGATCAACTGCTGCGCCATCGACGCCAACGGGAACCTGGCGGGCGTCACCACGACCTCAGGGTTGTTCTTCAAGATCCCGGGGCGCGTCGGCGATTCCCCGATCATCGGCGCGGGCTTGTACGTCGACAACGACGTCGGAGCCGCAGGCTCTACCGGCCGCGGGGAGGCGAACCTGCTCAACCTGACGTCGTTCTTCATCGTCGAGGAGATGCGGCGCGGGCTTTCCCCCACCGAGGCGTGTCTGTCGGGATGCCGGCGAATCGTCGAGAACAACGTGGAGAAACGACTCCAGAAATCGGACGGACGGCCCGACTTCAACGTGGCGTTCTATGCGCTCAACAAGGACGGGGAGTACGGTTCCGGATCGATCTACGGTCCAGGGCGCTTCGCGGTTGCCGGCGCGGGAGGACCCGCGAGACACGAGGACCGCGCGATCCTGTTCCCCGAAGGCTAGGAGCCGCCGGCGTCTCTACTTGCAGGAGACGCTGGCATTATCGACGATAGCCGTGACCTCACCGTTGGCGTTGAAGGTGATGTGGAGGTTCTGGTGAATGAGGAGGTCATTGCCCGGTCCTTGGCCGATGATGCGGAAGTT
>DASQEN010000242.1:0-9349 GCA_035633635.1 Gemmatimonadota bacterium
CGGCTGCAGCCGCTCTTCGAGGCGTACAACCCGTTCGCGGCGCGCGCCGTCCGACGGGCTCTGAAGGAGTTCCGCCCCGACGTCGTCCACGTCTCGATGTTCCTGTGGCAGCTCTCCCCCGCGATCCTCCCGCAGCTCTTCGCCGTACCGGCCGTCTACCACGTCATGACCTACAAGCCGGTCTGTCCGCTGGGAACCAAGACGCTCCCCGACGGCCGGCCGTGCGGGGTCGCTCCCGGGCGCGTCTGCCTGACCGGCGGCTGCCTCACGGGGCCGAGCTGGCTGGCCCGGAGCGTCCAGCAGGCCCTGTGGCGCCGCTGGCGGGGGGCGTTCGACCGGATCGTCCCGGTCAGCGAGAGCGTCGCGGCCCGGCTCCGCGAGGGCGGCTTCGCGGTCGACCGGCCGATCGTCCCGGGTGTCGCCTCGCGCCCACCCCGCCCGCCCCTCTCGGGGCCGCCGACCGTCGCCTTCGCCGGTCGCCTGGCTCGCGAGAAGGGCGCCGAGGTCCTGCTCCGCGCGCTGCCGGCCGTGATCGCCCGCGTTCCGGACGCCCGGCTGATCGTGGCGGGCGACGGGCCGGAATCCCGCCCACTCCGGAGGCTCGCCGCGGACCTCGGGATCGAGGACCGGACGTGCTTCCTCGGCCACGTCGGCTCGGAGCGGCTCGACGCCGCGCTCGCTCCGGCCTGGGTCCAGGCCGTCCCTTCGCTCTGGGACGAGCCGTTCGGGCTGGTGGTGCCGGAGGCGATGATGCGTGGGACCGCGGTCGTGGCCAGCGACGCCGGAGGCCTGGCCGAGTCGGTCGTCCACGGGGAGACGGGGATCCTCGTCCGCGGCGGCGATCCCGACGCGCTGGCCGGGGCCCTCGCGCGGATCCTCTCCTCGCGGGAGACCGCCGAGACGATGGGCGCGGCTGGCCGGCATCGTGCGCTCCGCGATTTTCGAGAGTCCGTCTTCGTCGAGGCATTCCTCCAGATCTACCGGGAGCTTCTCGCCGCATGATCACGGGTTCCGGTGCCTCGATGTCGGTCGTCATCGTAACGCACGATGATTTCCACTCCATCGCGCGGCCGGTCCGCCATCTCCAGGAGCAGACCGTGCGCGACCGGATCGAGCTCGTGATCGTCGCGTCGTCGCGCGAGCGGCTGGGCCCCGCCCTCGAGCCGGTGATCGACGCCGGCTTCCACGCGGTGAGGGTCGTCGAGCACGGGGCGGTCGGATCGAGGGGGAGCGCCGCCGCCTCCGGCGTCCGCGCAGCGCGGGCACCGATCGTCGGGTTCGTGGAGAACCACAGCTATCCCGCCTCGCGCTGGGCGGAGTCGTTGCTCCGCGCCCACGAGGAGCCCTGGGCGGTCGTCGGGCCGGGGGTCGAGAACGCCAACCCGGACACGCGCACGAGCCGAGTCAACTTCCTGCTGACGTACGGCCGCTGGGCGGGGCCGCTGGAGGCGGGCGAGGTCGACCTCCTGCCGTTCCACAACAGCGCCTACAAGCGCGACTGGCTCGACGGCTACGGCGTACGGCTCGGAGCCATGCTCGACGCGGAGTACTGGCTCCAAGCCGACATCCGCTCGCGCGGAGGGCGGCTCTACCTGGAGCCCGCCGCGCGCACCGCGCACACGAACGAGCCGCGGTTCGGAGCCTCGCTCAGGCTCTTCTTCGGCCAGGGCCGCGCGTTCGGCAGTCGCAGAAGCGAAGCGTGGTCGGGGCCCCGGCGCGCCGGGTACGTGCTGGGCGCGCCCGCGATCCCGCTCATGAACCTGCCCCGGGCCCTGCGCGAGACAGGCCGCTCGTTGCCGGGCGCCCAGCTCGCGGCCTCGGTGCCGTCCATCCTGCTCCACCTGGCCGCGCACGGCGCGGGCGAGGCCGCGGCATACCTGACAGGATCCGACGGCGACCGGGAGTTTCTCGTGACCCACGAATTTTCGCACCGCCCGGAAACGGGGGCTCGATCATGACCCTGGAGCCCGATCTGCGCTTCACGATCGTCATCCCGACGCGGGATCGGCCCCGACAACTCCAGGCCTGCCTCGCCGCGATCGCGGGCATCCGGTTCCCGCACCAGCGCTTCGAGACGATCGTGGTCGACGACGGCGGCAGCACGCCGCTCGGTGCGATGGTCGAAGGGATTGCCTCGCGGGCCCGCGTTCAGATGGTTCGCCAGCCGGGAGCGGGCCCCGGCACGGCCCGCAACCGCGGCGCTGCGGAGGCGCGGGGGGAGATCCTGGTCTTCCTCGACGATGACTGCGCGCCGGACCCCGCCTGGCTCGATGAGCTCGATCTCGCGCTGGCCGCCAGCCCGGGCGCAGGCGTCGGCGGTCGCACGGTCAACGCGTTGCCAGGCAACCCGTATTCCAGCGCGAGCCAGGCCCTGATCGACTATCTCTACGAGTACTACAACCGCGAAGCGGCGAAGGAGCCGATGTTCACGACCAGCAACCTCGCCCTGCCGCGCGCGGAGTTCGAGCGGATCGGCGGGTTCGATCAACGGTTCTCCCGCGCCGGAGGAGAGGACCGCGAGCTGTGCCTCCGCTGGGCACGGTCCGGCAGGGAGCTGCGCTACGCTCCGGACGCGATCGTCCGTCACTCCCACCGGCTGGGGCTCCGGAGCTTCCTGCGGCAGCACTTCACCTACGGCCGGGGGGCGGCCCGCTTCCACCGGATCCGGGAGAGCACCCCGATCCCCGAGCCGGCATCGTTCTATCGGGAGCTGGTCCTTTACCCGTGGCGGGAGCAGCGGCGCGGGAGGGCGCGGATGTCGGCGCTCCTGGCCCTGTCGCAGATGGCGAACGCCGCCGGCTATGCCTGGGAGCTGCGGCCGCGCGCCAGCCGGTTGTAGATCCTCGCGAGCGACCACCCCATCACCCCTCCGATGGCCGCGCCGTACGCGAGCCCAACGATCGCGCCCGGCCACGACACCGCGTATCCCGGGAGGTAGTTCCCGAGCAGCCCCAGTGTCGCGCCGACGTTCTGCCCACCCTTGATCAGGAGCCACGCGGTCGCGACGAACAGGCCCGTTCCGCCCATCATGGCGAAGACGATCGCCAGGATGCCGGCACGCATGCGGGCCACGGCGGCCTCGATCAGTGCGCGCTCTTGGGCGCTCACGGAATGGACACTGCTCATCGCGGCACCGCCTCCAGCGGGTCGAGGGTGCGGGCGACGATCTGCCGGCGGAGCAGGAGCTCCTGCCAGCCGATCAGCCCGTTGATCGCCCGCGCGAGCAGCCACCCGAAGGCGAACCCGCCGATCCCGGCGCCCAGGAGCCCGATCCCCGCCCCGACCCAGCTCACCTCGTATCCCAGCAGGTACTGGCCGAAGAGCGAGAGCACGCGACCCGGATCGCCAGGCTCGGCAAGCAGGGCGATCGTGGTGGCCAGAAACAGGCCCACCCCGAACACGACGCCCACCGCGGCGCCCAGCGCGAGCGGGTCGTACCGGGCGAAGGCCGCAGCGAGCACTTCCTCGAGCGACCGCTCACGCGCGGTGGCGGGTGTCAGCCTGTCGCTCGCTGCCGCCGCCTCGTGATACTCCTCGTCGACGTTGACCGACCAGATGTCGTGGTCCTCGCCGGCCACGTTGCGGGCGGCCAGGATCCCGGTCAGCATCGAGTGATCCTGATTGTTGTAGCGGTGCTGCCCGTTGCGGCCGACCAGCTGGAGGTTCTCGAGACTCGCGAGCCAGCCGCGGATCGTGGCCAGTGCCTCGCGGTAGCCCCCGTCGTAGACCGGGTAGGCCTTGCGGACCCGTACGACGGTCCCATCGCGGACGGTTCCCTCCGCAACGAGGCCGAGCCGCGCGGTCTCCCGCGCGCCGAGATCGATCAGCTCCGGATCGGGAAGCGACCACAGGTCGTCTCCTTCGTGCACGAAGTATTCGAGCCCGAGGGAGGTCATCGACGCATCGGGCACCATGTCCGGGCTCCAGTTCTTGAAGTTCTGGATCCGGCCGACCCGCACGTCCGGAGAGTGGATGTAGATCCAGTTGTCGGGGAACAGCTCCTCCACGTCGACGATCAGCACGACGGTGAGGAAGTCGCGATACTCGAGCCGCTCCGCTGCCTCCGCCACCTCGGCAGGGGGCGACGGGCTGAGCGCGCGGATCAGCTCGCGGACCGACATCGTCGAGATGAAGTGCTCGCCCTCCACCCGATCGGTCGTTCCGTCCGAACGCCGCGCCTCGACCGCGACGACCCGGCCGTCCCGGTGGAGGAGTCGGGTGACCTCGGCTTGCATGCGGATCTCCACGCCACGCTCGGCCAGCCGCTCGCTCCAGCGCTCCCACAGCATCCCCGGGCCGAGTCGAGGGTAGTGGAACCGATCGATCAGCGTGGTGACGACCTCACCGTCGCCGCGGGCACCCAGCAGGGCGTTTCGCACCGCGGTTACGAGATCCAGGTTCTTGATCCGCTGGGCCGCCCATTCCGCGCCGATCTCGCTGCACGGCCGGCCCCAGACCTTCTCGGTGTATGTCTGGAAGAAGATCTCGAACAGCCGGCGGCCGAATCGGTTGACCACCCACTCCTCGAACGTCCGCTCATCCTCG
The DNA here is from genome assembly GCA_035633635.1 of Gemmatimonadota bacterium. GTDB lineage: Bacteria > Gemmatimonadota > Gemmatimonadetes > JACCXV01 > JAHWKZ01 > JAICNR01. Next base: position 4,546 of record DASQEN010000242.1, read on the forward strand.
ATCGGGAACGTCCGCGCCCTCACGTAGCTGGCGAGGATGCGGAGCGCCTCGAGCGGCCCCAGGCCGATCAGCGCCTCGACCGGCTTGAGCGGGTAATGGAAGAAGTGGTCGTTGTAATGGATGCGGGACAGCCGGGGGCGCACGAGGAAGTCGTCGCCCATGACCTCCTCCCAGAGCTGCTGGATCGCACGCGCCTTGGTGAAGAAGCGGTGTCCGCCGATGTCGAACCGGTACCCCCGGTAGACGACCGTGCGCGCGATCCCGCCGACCTGGTCGTCCTGCTCGAGGACCGTCGCGTCCCGTCCCAGAATGGACAGCTCGTGAGCCGCCGCGAGCCCCGCGGGGCCGGCGCCGATGACTACGGTGCGGTCCATATGGGTGACCTTTGGGAGTTCACGAAACCCCGCCCTGTGCGGCGGCCCCGGTAATCTATACGATCCAGTGTTTTCCGGGGTGCTCCCCATGCTACGACGAAACTTCTGACAGGACACGCATGAATCACCGGGATCGGAGCACGGCGCCGGGGCACGAGACGCTGGCAGGAACCGTGCGGCTCTTCGCCGCCGAGGCGCTCGTGTTCCCCACCGGCCTCGTAACCACCGCGTTTCTGACCCGCTGGCTGGGCGCCGAAGACTACGGCGTGTTCAGCCTGGCCGCGCTGGTCGTCGGGTGGCTCCAGTGGGGCACGGTATCGCTTCTCTCGCGCTCGACCATCCTCTCGATTCGGGCCGCCGCGGAGTGGAAGCCACTCGCGACCCGCGTCCTCCAGCTCCACCTGGCCGCCGGGGTGCTCGGCGCCGCGCTCCTCTGGCTCGCCGCACCGCTCGTGGCCCGCGCGCTGTCGCTGCCGTCCCTGTCCTTCTACCTCCGCCTGTTCGCCGTCGACATTCCGCTGTTCGTGTACGCGCACGGGCACCGGAACATCGCGACCGGTCTGGGAAGATTCGGTCATCGGGCCCGCGTCGTGGCCACTCGCTGGACCGCCCGCATGGTGCTGATCCTCCTGCTGGTCGGGCTGGGGATGTCGGTCACTGGCGCGATCCTGGCCTCGATCGGCGCCTCGGCGCTCGAGCTGGTGGTGGCGCGGCACTACGATCGCGCGCCGCTCTTCGCGCGACCTGCGTTCTCGTCCCGCCCCTTCCTGGCCTCCACCGTTCCGCTGCTGGCCGCGGCGCTGGCCCTGCGGGTGCTCCTGGACGCCGACCTGTTCGCGCTCAAGGCGCTGGGGGCGTCGACCGCCGACGCCGGTCTCTACGCCGCCGCTCGCAACCTTTCGCTGGCAACCAACGTGTTCGCCGCCGCGTTCGCGCCCCTGATCCTGTCGACCCTGGTCCGGCTGGTCGGCGAGGGTGCGCTCGACCACGCACGAGACATGAGCCGCGATGCGCTGCGGCTGGTCCTGTTGCTCCTGCCGTTCGCGGCGCTGGCCGCCGGGGCCTCGGAGGGGATCGTGCGAGTCGTCTTCGGCGAGGACTTCGCACCCGCTGCCCCGCTCCTGGCCCGCCTCCTCTTCGCCGGCCTCGCCGTCGCGGTCATGGGAGTGGGCGGCGCGGTTCTGATCGCCGGCGGCAAGCTCGACCGCCCGGCCCGGATCCTGGTGTCGCTCGTCCCGCTGGCGATCGCCGCGCATGTGTGGGCCATCCCCCGCTACGGTCCGATCGGCGCGGCGTGGGTGTCGACCGGCGCGATGACGGCGGGAGCGTTGATGACGCTGATCGCCATCGCGCGCATGTGGGGCGTCATTCCGCCACCGGCGAGCCTGGCCCGGACCGCGCTGGTCGCACTCGCGGCGTGGTTTTCCGCGCGGGCGTGGCCGCTGTTCGGATGGGAGCTCATCGCCGAGCTCGCGCTCTTCAGCGCGGCGATCGTGGTGGCGCTGATCGCCCTGGGCGAGTTCAGCCGGCGCGAGCTGTCGGTGGCCTGGAAGGCCCTGCTGCCGGCCCGCAGGGGCAAGATCTGAGCTTCTACCCTCAGGCGAGAAGCGACCGGATCGGCCGGCCGGTCATCCGCTCGGCTGGCGGCTCTCCGATCAGCGCGAGAAAGGTCGGTGACAGGTCGAGGACGTCGACCTCGCCGATGTCCCCCCGCGCCGCAATCGAAGGTCCCGCGGCGGCGAAGAAGCCGTTCCGGCAGTGGTCGCTCCTGCGGAAGAAGTCGGGCTTCCCCTGGACGAGCTCGCCGTTCGGGTGGACGACGCGGGTCAGGAACCGCCCCGGCTTCCACTCGACCCACAGGTCGGGCAAGGTCGGGTGCGGCCCGCCTCCGAATGCCTCGGTCGTCCGGGTGGTCCGGACCACTGCCGGCTCTCCGCTCTCGGGATCCACGAGCGTCGCCAGGTCGGACTGGATGCGACCGAGGATCGCCTCGTATTCCGCCCCCGGCTCGACGATCCCGGCCGGCTCCCTGCCCCGCAGGTTGACGCGTACGAAGCTCGTGTAGGGAGCAGGGATCGCGAACGCCTGCGTCCGCGTCCAGTCGGTGGAGGCGCGGAACTGATCGGCGAGGAGACGCTCGCGCACGCTGCGCGAGAGCCTCCGGCTGAGCGCGATCCTCCAGCGCTCCGGCACCGCCTTTCGGACCCAGTCGATCGGGCGCGCCGGCCGAGCGGACCCGGAAGACGCTGGCGAGACCTGATAGCCGAACCCCCGGCAAAAGGCCTCGATCAGCCCGTCCGCGGGGAAGTCGTCCTCCATCCCGACCGACGACACCACGACGACGTTCGAATCGGGAGGCAGCCGCTCGAGCAAGAGGCCCACCTCGCGGTCGATCGCCATGTAGACGTCGCGGATCCCGTCGGCGAGCGCCAAGTCGCCTCCCGATCCGTTCAGCTCCGGACGGTAGCGCCAGAACTGATGGTTGGCGGTGTGGGACTCGGCGAACACGAGCGCCACGACGTCGAACGGTCCCCGGTCGAGAAGGTGGCGGCACGCCGCGCCCTTGAGGGAGACGCGGGCGAGCAGCTCGTCCAGGAACGCCCGGTCCTCGCGGGGCGTGCTCTCGTGCTTCTCGACCGTGACGAGCCGCGGCGCGAAGCGGCTGCTCACGTCCGCCAGGACATCGGCCGGCTCGGCGGCCGTCACGAAATGGTCGGGGTCCCAGTTGTTGTGGGTCGCCCAGTGGGTGAGCTGAACACCGGGGATCCCCGGGACCGGATCGTAATCCGGGACGTCGATGAGCGCGACCCGGCGCCCGGCGAGATCGATCCGGGTCCAGAACGGCGGCGCGTCGACGTCGAGGCCGGTGACGGCCTCGAGATCGTAGGTGCCGGGCCGCAGCTGCCGGTAGTAGTAGTAGCCGTGGTCCCGGCGCGAGATCCCGCTGAAGAGCGACACCCACACGCCGTGCTCGCTGATCAGCTCCGGCCCACCCGTCCGTCCCCAACTGCCGCGCTCCATGATCCCCGCCAGCGTCGGCAAGTGCCCTTCCCGCACCCACCGCTCGAGGAAGTCCGGGTCCCCGGCGTCGATCCCCAGGATGACCAGCGGGGGAGTCATTGCCGCTTGAGCGATCCACCGCCGTAGAAGGGGGTCTTCACGACCTCGCCGGGGAGCGCGCGCCCGCGGATCTCCACGGCCAGGGGAGTGCCGGCCTTCGTGCTCCCCTGGGGCAGGTAGCAGGTGCCGATTCCGTACCCCAGCGTGGGGCTCATCGCGCCGCTTTTCACCTCCGACGCGCGCTCGCCGTCCAGGAGCACCGGATAGCCGGCGCGCGGGATCCCCCGCTCGCCGAGCCGGAACCCAACCAGCCTTCGCGTCGGGCCCTCCTCCGCGATCCGGGCCAGCGCTGCGCGGCCCGTGAACTCGCCCTTGTCGAGCTTCACGATCCACGCCAGGCCGCCCTCGTAGGGACTCGTCGACTCGTCGATGTCGTTGCCGTACAGGGCGTACTTCATCTCCAGCCGCAGCGTGTCCCGCGCGCCCAGCCCGCACGGCTCGATCCCGTGCGCGGCGCCGGCCTCGAGGAGCGCCGCCCACATCTCCTCCGATCCGGAGCGGTCGAAGTAGAGCTCGAACCCGTCCTCGCCGGTGTAGCCGGTGCGGCTGATGATCGTCTCGACACCGGCCACCCGACCATCGCGCTTCGAGTAGGTCGGGAGGTCGTCCAGCGGGACGTCCGACAGCGCGCTCACCACCGCGGCCGCCCGCGGTCCCTGGACACCGAGCAAGGTGATCGCGTCGGAATCGTCGCGGAGCTCGACCCCGTTCGCGGGCAGATACGCGCGGACGTGCTCCCAGTCCTTGGCGATGTTGCTTGCGTTCACGACCATCAGCCAGCGCTCCTCGCTCAGCCGGTAGACCACGCAGTCGTCGACGATGCCGCCGCCCTCGTTCACCATCGCCGAGTACTGCGCCTGATGCACCGACAGCGACGAGGCGTCGTTAACCGTGACCCGCTGGACGGCCTCCAGCGCGCGCGGCCCCTCGAGCGTGAACTCGCCCATGTGGCTGATGTCGAACACCCCGACCCGTTCGCGCACGGCCCGGTGCTCCTGGGTGATCGAGGCGTACTGGACGGGCATCAGGAACCCCGCGAAGGGCACCATCTTCGCGCCCAGCGCCTCGTGCACGTCCGCCAGCGCGGTCCGCCTCAGCGCCGGAGTCTGGGACACTCTTAAACCTCAGCTGGACGAACGATACTGGCAGACTCCTCTGTTGGATCGCTCGAAACGGGCAAGGTCAAGGCGCGCGACGAGATTGCCCGTTTCCAGCGATCCAACTCAAAGGATGTATTTGCGGAGGTCGGTGTTCTGCACCACATCCTTCAACCGGCCCCTCACGTCGTCGGCGTCGAGGACCACTTCGCC
>DASQEN010000243.1:0-3749 GCA_035633635.1 Gemmatimonadota bacterium
CTCGCTCGGCCTCAAGCAGCTTCAGCCGTACCCGTGGGAGAACGTTTCCCAGAAGTACGCGGTCGCGTCGCGAGTCCAGGGGAAGGTCGTGTCGATCACCAACTACGGCGCTTTCGTCGAGTTGGAGAAGGGGGTCGAGGGGCTGGTCCACATCTCGGAGATGTCCTGGACGCGTCACATCAAGCATCCTTCGAAGGTCGTCTCGATCGGAGACATCATCGAGGCGGTCGTCCTCAACGTGAACGAGGAGGAGGAGAAGATCTCCCTCGGGATGAAGCAGATCGAGGAAGACCCGTGGGACGGCCTGGCGGAGAAGTATCCGCCGGGGACCGTGATCGCGGGCAAGGTCCGCAATCTCACCTCGTTCGGCGCCTTCGTGGAGATCGAAGAGGGGATCGACGGACTCGTCCATATCAGCGACATGTCGTGGACGCGCCGCATCCACCATCCCTCGGAAGTCGTTCGCAAGGGCGAGACCGTCAAGGTCCAGGTCCTCAACATCGACACCGAGAACAAGCGGATCTCGCTGTCCATCAAGGATCTCCAGGAGAACCCCTGGCAGAGCCTCGGGCAAAAGTATTCGGTGGGCGTGGAGACCGACGGCAAGGTCGTGCGGCTCCTCGACAAGGGAGTCGTCGTGGACCTCGGGGGCGACGTCGAGGGGTTCGTACCCATCTCGCAACTCGGCTACCGCAATCTCGAGAATCCGGCCGACAAGTTCCGGGAAGGCGACCTGCTGGTCCTCAAGGTCATCGAGTCCGATCCCGACAGCCGCCGGATCGTGCTATCGGTCATCGACATCCCCAGCCACCGCGAACGCGGAGAAGAGGACGTGGCTCCCGAGCCGGCTGAGCCGGTCGAGGAGGCCCCAGAGCCGCGCCGCGAGCCGTCGACCCAGATGGCCGACGCGATGGCGGAAGCGCAGTTCGAGGTCGGCGCCGGCTCGACGTCCAACGAAGCCGCGGAGGAAGCGGCGGACCGCGAATCCGTGGAGTAAGGCGCCGCCACCCGGCGCGTGATGCTCCCCCCCTCCTGTTCCAATCGATGGCCGACCGCTGCGCGCAGGCTCGCGTTCGCGATGGCATGGGTCGCCGCGCTCTCCCTCCTGGCGTGCGCGGCGGGCGAGCGGCTCCCTCCGACCCTCGGGACGCAGCCGATCAGCCGCGCGGATCAGGCGACAGCGCTAGCAGCGTACGAGCAGGGCCTCGCGCTCTTCGAACAGGGGTCGTACCAGCCCGCGCTCGCCGAGTTCACGACCGTCGTCGACCGATACCCCTCCAGCCGCTACGCGGGATTCGCCCTGTACTGGCAGGGGCGCACGGCGTATCAGCTGGGCCGTGACGATGCGGCGGCCGGAGCCCTCGACCGCTATCTCCGGCTTTCCTCCGACGTCCCGAACGCCGAGCACGCCTCGCTTCTTCTTGCCAACGCGCTCTACAATAAGGCGCGCTACGAGCCGGCTCTCCAGGCAGCCCTCGCAATGCGAAGCGCCTCTCCGGAGTGGCTCGACGACTATCTCGCGCTGTCGCGCGACCTGCTGAACCGGCTGCCGCGGCCGGAGGTCGAGGCGGGTGCGGCCCGCATGCCTCCGCGGAATTTCCTGGCCCCCTTCTATCTTCAGGCGGCGCGCTGGGCCCACGCGGCGGGTGAAGCCTCGCGGGCGATCGACCTCGCCTCCCGGGTGACGGCGTTCCCCGATCTTCCGGCTCCCATCCTTGCCGAGGCCCGTGGGCTGATCGGCCCCGGAGGGCGCGAGGCCGCCACCGCCCCCAGCCTCGGCCTCATCGCTCCCACGGACGGCCGCTTCGCCGAGGTGGCGGAGCAGATCCGCCGCGGGGTCGAAATCGCCCTCGAGGACGTCAATCAGGGCCCGCGGACCCCCATCGCGCTGGTATCGCGGTCGGCCGAGAACGACCCCGACTCCACGGCGGCTGTGATCCGCACGCTCGCGCGAAACGAGCGGGTCGCGGCCATCCTGGGTCCCCTGACCAGCGAATACGCGCTGCCGGCGGCGCGGCTCGCGGTCGAGGAAGGGGTGCCGCTCGTCAGCCCGACCGCGACCGACGCGCGGCTTCTCGAGATCGATCCTCGGGTGTACACGGTCAACGCGCTCGACGGGGCGATCGGCCACACGATCGGCACGTTCGCGGCCCGCAACCTCGAGCGGCGACGATTCGCGATCCTGGCGGTCGACGACGCGTACGGACGGATTCAGGCGGACGCGTTCGCGGCCGCGGTCCAAGCGGCCGGCGAGCGAGTGGTCTATCGGTTTCAGTACGAGCGCGGGTCCACGCAGTATACGGATCAGCTGGGGAGCATCGTCCGCTCGGGCGCCGATGCGCTGTTCATCGCCACCAAGAATCCCAACGAAGCGCTGCGGATTCTCAACCAGATGGCGTTCTACGAACTCGGCGGCATCCTTCCACTGGGCACGGACGCGTGGAACGACACCGAGTTCTACCGCCAGGGACAACGATTCGTGCGCGGATACTTTGCCGACACGTTCAGCCGTGACGCCCGGATCACCCAATGGCTCGCCTTCGCCGATCGTTATGCGGCGCGATACGGGGAAGAGCCGGCCAACCTGATCCCCGGGTGGGGATACGACGCAGCGAGGCTCGCGCTCGAACACCTCTCGCCGCCGGGCGAGATGAGCGAAAGCGGAGAATTTCGCGGCGCGACGGGTCTGTTCCGCTTCGGTCCCGAGGGGATCCGGCGGGCGGTCATCGTGCACCGGATCGAACGCGGCGAGCCCGTCGCGGTGGACTGGTAGGCTCGGAGATGGAGGACCGGCTAGAGGAGCTGCGGGCCCGCGAAGCACGGGCGCGCGAGGGAGGAGGCCTCGACCGGCTGGCGGCCCAGCATGCCAAGGGAAAGCTGGGCGCGCGCGAACGCTTGGAGCTGCTGCTCGACCCGGGCTCGTTCTTCGAGCTCGACATGTTCGTCACCCACCGTACCGAGGAGTTCGGCCTTTCGTCCCAGAAGATCCCTGGGGACGGGGTCGTCACCGGCCACGGCACGATCGACGGGCGGCAGGTATGGGTCTTCAGCCAGGACTTCACCGTCTTCGGCGGATCGTTGTCGGAAGCGCACGCCGAGAAGATCTGCAAGCTCCTCGACCTGGCGCTGAAGACGGGGCATCCGGTGATCGGGCTCAACGACTCCGGTGGAGCGCGCATCCAGGAGGGCGTGGCATCGCTTGGCGGCTACGCGGAGATCTTCCTTCGGAACACGCTCGCCAGCGGCGTCGTGCCCCAAATCAGCGCGATCCTCGGACCGTGCGCCGGCGGGGCTGTGTATTCGCCCGCGATCACCGATTTCGTGTGCATGGTCGAGGGGATCTCGTACATGTTCGTCACCGGGCCGAACGTGGTGAAGACCGTGACCCACGAGGAAGTGTCGTTCGAGGAGCTGGGCGGCGCGTCCGTGCATGGAGACAGAAGCGGGGTGAGCCACTTCACGTTCCCGGACGAGGCCGCCTGCTTCGCCGGGATCCGCCGGCTGATCGGCTACCTGCCCTCCAACAACCAGGAGGAGCCCCCGCGCGAGGAACCCACGGACGATGCCGACCGCCGATCGACCGCGCTGCGGTCGATCGTTCCGGAGAACCCCAACAAGCCCTACGACGTGCATCGGGTGGTGGAGGAGGTCGTCGACAGGGGCTCGTTCTTCGAGGTCCAGCCGCGCTACGCCGCGAACCTGGTAATCGGCTTCGCGCGGCTGGACGGCCACACGGTCGGGATCGTCGC
>DASQEN010000244.1:0-2460 GCA_035633635.1 Gemmatimonadota bacterium
GGGCCTGGCGGACGGCGGCCGCATGGTCCGACCAGCGGCCGCGATCGGCCGCATACGCTCCCGCGGCGAGCAGCCGTGGTATTCCGGGCGCCGTGTCCGGCGGTGGAACGGCGAGATGGGGTTCCAGGCGTCGCGCCGCGACATCGAGACCCGCCCGGTGAAGCAGATAGGTTCCCCAGCTCATGACGTCTTGGGACAGAAGTGGGTCCTCGAGAGCCGACGCGGCGGCGCGGACGCGGCCTTGCTGCAGGAGATTGAAGAAGGACCCGGTGGCGGCCCAAGCCGGGAAGAAGTCGGGTCGTGCCCGGAGAATCCTGTTCACCTCCGTCTGCGTCGAGAGCATGCGTGGGCTTCCAAGCCAGCTCACGGCGTAGAACAGGACATCGGTCGAGGTGGTGTCCATCGCCGCCCGCGCCCGGCGATGCGTCGCCGAGTCACCGAACGCGAGCGCCAGCGCCAGCCGATGGGCGCGGTCATGATCGCTCCCGGCCGAGACCCTGCCGAAACGCTCGACCAGCGCAGCGGCGCGCGCGCTGTCCCTCTCAAAGATCGCGCGATCGACTAGATGCTCGTAATAGACCGCAACGGTGGGATCCAGCCGGACAGCACGCTCGAAGAACGGACGGGCGTCGTCCTGCTCCAGCAAAGCTTGATCGTACCCGTGGTACAGGTTCTCTCCGAGCATGTACGCCATCTCCGGGTCGTCCGGATAGCGCCGGACCGCCTGTCGGAGGGAATCGATCGCTTCAGTGGGGTTGGCATACCCTTTTGCGCGCAGGAGCTCGGCTGGTCGTGGTGGCAGGCGGTCGATGAATCGAATGGCTCGCTCCAGGTACTCGCCACAGGGGACATCACTGGGGCGGCTGCCCCACGAGCAAGATTCCGCCATGCGCGACAGGGCTAGCGCAAAGGTGGAATCGGCATCGATCGCGCGCTCGTAGGCCGCGAGGGCGGCATCGAACCGGGATCTACGGAAAAGGGTTTCGCCCTCCAGGTAGGCGCGAAGCGCGACTGGAGAGCTGGTCGTAACGCCGGCCAGATCGATCCGGAGATCCTCCGTACCGCCGCCCAGGACCACCTTCAGGACGTCCACGGAAAGCCGGTCCGTGAGCGCCGCCAGCGAATCCGGATCGCCCTCGACGCGAACCTGTCCGAGCGACGTTCCCCGTTTCAGATCGTAGACGTCGGCCACGAGGCGTACGGACTGTCCCAGAGGGACAGCGCTCCCCACCAGGGCGTAGCGCGCGCCCGTGGCACGGGCTACCTCCAGCGCCGTCGGGAGATCCGATCCCGCGTTCTCGGGGACTCGCTCGCGCCAGCGGGCCAGGATGGTACGGGGATGGATCGCGCGGAGACCCCCGCTGCCATCGAGATTGGTGGAGAGGAGATCCACTGCGCCTTCGCGCCAGAACTCGAGGCCTTGGCCTCGCGCTTCGAAGGGGAGGACGGCGATCCCTGGTGCGGCATCGCTTGCCAGCGCCTCCTCGGGCGTCAGGTCAGCGATGGTGTCCCGTCTGGTCATGTACAGGATTCCCAGGAGCACCAGCGCTCCGGCCGCGATGCCTGCGAAGAGCGGCCGCCGGACGAGCGCCTGGACCGGGCCAGCGGTCGGCCGTCCATGGCTGATGTCCGCGGGGACGCTCGTGACCGCATAGAGCCGCCGCTCGTCCGCCACGCCCTTGAGGATGCGAGGGCCACGGTCTTCGAAGCTGATCCCCGAGCCCTCGACCGAGTCCCGCACCGAGCGGGACACGAGGATCTCTCCGGGCGCCGCCTCCGCCATGACGCGGGCGGCGATGTGAACCCCGATTCCGCCCACCGTCTTGCCCGAACCCTCGACCTCCCCCGTGTGGATCCCGCAGCGTGTTTCGAGGCTCAGATCGCGAATCGCCTGGCGCAGGGCGTCCGCACAAGCGATCGCCCGCGCCGGTCCCTCGAAGACCGCCAGGAAGCCGTCCCCCGAGATGTTCAGCTCGCGGCCGCCGAAGCGCCGCAGCTCCCGCCGCACGCGCGCGTGGTGTTCCTCCAGGAGCTGGCGCCACTGGCGATCGCCGAGCGCGGTCGCACGCTCGGTCGATCCGACGATGTCGGTGAAGAGGATGGTGGCGAGCGAGCGCTCCGATGTCGTCACCCGGGTGCCTCGAAGAAGAGAACCGACCGAGGATGGGTCAACCAGGGGTTAGGCCAGAATACTAGGGGGGAATGCCGCGCCTGTAAACGCGGCACGAAGCCAGCCGCGTGGCGACACCCCGAGGCGCTGCGAGGACCGCCCGCGCCGCCGGTGCCGGATAGCGAGCCCCCCGGGGGCTCGGGCAGATGCCTAGTCGCTGTCGGCCCGGAGCTCCGCGAGCTCTTCCTGCATCTCGGCGATGCGCCGCTCCAGCGACTCGATCCGCTCCTCGCGGGTCGGCGGGCGCCGCTCCGCATCCCGGCCGGGTCCATCGGGGTCCGCATGACCTC
>DASQEN010000245.1:0-1797 GCA_035633635.1 Gemmatimonadota bacterium
GGGAGCTGCGACTCAGCCTCCGTGCCGTCGGCCACCCGGGCGCGCAAGGCACGAGCCCGCCCGGTCAGGGCGTCGGCGGCGAGCAGCTCCATCGCCGGCTCGAGGGCACAGACCCGGGCCAGAACCGCCCGGAAGGCCGACAGGTCGTGCTCGATCGGCCGACCGCGCAGTCGATCGAGGAGGGAGGCGATGCTCAAGCGTCTCAGTCTACCGCGGGGGCCATCGCCGCCCTGGGCTCGCGCCCATCGCGGTTCGGGCCTCCAGGAAGCAACCCGGCGCGATCTCGGCGACTCCATGGCGTTCGAGGTGGGCCCCGACGAAGACCACCCGGAGATCCAGGACGACGCAATGCTCTACGATGGGCTCCGCTTTCGTGCCGAATGCCGGCTCGCGGGGAAGGTCTACGGGCAGCGGTTCGGCGTCGACCTGGCGTTCGGCGATCCCTTCCTCGGCTTCGCCGGGATCGAGACGCCGACGCTGCGGCTCTACCCGATCGAGACGCACATCGCCGAGCAGCTCCACGCCTACACGATGCCGCGCACGCGGCCGAACTCCCGCGTGCAGGACCTGCCCGATCTCGCGCTACTCGCGACCGCGCAGCCCATCGAGGCGAAACGTCTCCGCGCGGCCCTCGATCAGACGTTCGGTTTTCGGAAGACCCACGATCTCCCGGTTGCGCTCCCGGAACCGGCGCCGACGTGGGCCGCGCCCTACGTCGCGAGACCTACCTACCTCGCGCCCAGCGGCGAAAGGCGTCGATCCACTCCGCACCCTCGGGGGGCGGATCGGGTAGCGGCAGGTCCAGGATGGCGACGCGCTGCCTCGACTTCCCGCGCGCGCATACCGCGACGATCGCGTCATCATCGGTCATGTCGACCCGCTCGACCGTCACCTCGACTCCGAGCATCTCGGTCTGGAACGGAACAGCGAGGTTGTCTTCGAGCATGGTGTAGAAGCCGACCATCTGCTCGGACTCCCCGTAGGCGTCCACGATCGCCTCCTTGATCATCTGATGGAGCTTGGCGTCGGATGGGCGCTCGCTGCGCCTCTTGCTCTTGGGCGGCGCCTTCTTGTTACTGCTGGCCATGGATCGCCTCAGGGGTGGCCTTCGGGGCTCCGGGGCACCTCCCCGTCGGAAACCGCCCGGCGACCGATCCGCCACCAGCCTCGGTGCTCGGATGGGATTGGCTCATGCATGGTTGCACCCGGATGGGATTCGAACCGAGGAACAGCGTTCGACGCCAGCCGACTCGGACCCACTCGATCCTGATTCGAAGCCAACATAGCAGAAAGTCCGTTCGGGTCAACGCGGCTTGGTCCGCATCGACAAGAGGGGCAGTGATCCTCTTCGTGGCCAAGCTCGAAGCCGCGAAGCGGGCGATCGCGAGACGCGATCCTGAGGACGTGGACTTGCTCGCACTCGCCCTGGCTTTCGGCGTCCCGGTGTGGTCGAACGACAGTGACTTCAAGGACGCTGGTGTGGAGTGGTCCACGACCGCGCGGCTGCTTCGGCGCTTCGGCGTCTAGCAGGCTGCGGAAGAACGACCGTTAACAATCATGAGATCGACTTCCGATCGGCAGAGACGTGGTCGAGAGGGCTCTGACCGGTGCCCCGCAGGGCCCTCGGTGGGCCGTCTTTCGACGGCGAGTACACCACTTGCCCCGTCATCCGGCCATCTCTGTGGTCAGGTTGCGTATGCGAACGAGGTTGTAGACGGTCAGGCCGAAACGGAAGAGCGAGTCGACGAGGGTCCGGCCACGGAGTTTGACCTTGCGGAGGATTCCGACGGTCTTCAT
>DASQEN010000246.1:0-10686 GCA_035633635.1 Gemmatimonadota bacterium
TCAGCCAGGCCCCTCAGGCCCGTCGCGTAGTCGATCATCCGCGGGCCGCCCTTCATCCCGTCGAACGTGCACGATACCAGAGCGTTGGCTCCCAACCGGTTCGCGCCGTGGTACTCGTAGTTCGCCTCGCCGCCGGAGAACACGCCGGGGATCGAGGTCATGAGGTCGTAGTCGACCCACATCCCCCCCATGGAGTAGTGGACAGCCGGGAAGACCTTCATGGGAATCTTTCGCGGGTCTTCCCCCATGAACTTCTCGTAGATATCGAGCACGCCGCCGAGGATGACGTCCAGCTCCTCAGGGTCCTTGTGCGTGACGTCCAGGTAGACCGCCTCCTGGCCGTCGACTCCCAGCCCCATGTCGTAGACGACCTTGTAGATCGCCTGGGCGGCGATGTCGCGCGGCACCAGGTTCCCATAGGCAGGATACCACTCCTCCAGGAAGTACCACCGGTCCCCGCTCCGCGGGACCCACACCCGTCCCCCCTCTCCGCGCACGCTCTCCGAGATCAGCCTCCGTTTGTCGCGTCCCGGGATCGCCGTGGGATGGATCTGGATGAACTCGCCGTTGGCGTACTTCGCGCCCTGCTGGTAGAGGTTCGCGTTCGCGGCGCCGGTGTTGAGGATCGAGTTCGTGCTCCTGCCGAAGACCATTCCCGGGCCTCCGGTGGCGACCATCACCGCGTCCCCTCGGAAGGCGCGGATCTTCATCGACACCAGGTCGAGCGCAACGATCCCGCGCGCGATCCCGTCCCCGTTCCGCACGGCGCGCAGGAACTCCCAACCCTCGTACTTCGTGACCAGCCCATCGTCCTCGTAGCGCCGAACCTGCTGGTCCAGCGCGTACATGAGCTGCTGGCCGGTAGTGGCGCCCGCGTAGGCGGTGCGGTTGACCTTGGTGCCTCCGAAGCGGCGGAAGTCGAGCAGCCCCTCGGGTGTCCGATTGAACATCACGCCCATGCGGTCGTAGAGGTAGATGATCGACGGCGCGGCTTCGGTCATCTCCTTGACGGGCGGCTGGTTGGCGAGGAAGTCGCCGCCGTAGACCGTGTCGTCGAGGTGGACCCACGGCGAGTCGCCCTCGCCCTTGGTATTGACCGCTCCGTTGATCCCCCCCTGCGCGCATACCGAGTGGCTGCGGCTGACTCGCACGAGGCTGAACAGGTCCACGGGGTGGCCTTGCTCGGCGATCCGGATCGTGGTCATGAGGCCCGCCAGGCCCCCACCGACCACGATGTACCGCGGCCCCGCGCTCATTGCAGGAACGCCCGGATCGTCCCCAGCGCGAAGATCAGTACGAACGCGCCGAACACCGCGCACGCCACCGCGATCTTCCTGCGCGCCCGGTCCCCTACCACACCTCCCCAGGTCAGTAGAAAGGTCCGGAGGCCATTCCCGAGATGGAAGGAGACCGCCGTGAGCCCGATCACGTAGAACGTCACCCACCGGGGATCGGCAAAGATGTCTGCCATCATCTGGAACTCGATGACCTGGCCGTACAGGTAGTTGGCCAGCCTCGTCTGCCAGAAATGCCAGCCGATGAACACCAGCGTGACGATCCCTGACCAGCGCTGCAGCCAGTACATCCAGTTGTTCCGATAGGGGTACTGGAACGGGTTTGACCGGCCGGTGGCGTGGATGTAAATGCCGTAGCCGGCGTGGTATAGGATGGGCAGCCAGATCAAAGGGATCTCGATCACCAGCAGGTAGGGCAAGCTCTCCAGGAACTCCGCGATCTGGTTGTACGACTCGACCCCGCTGGCGGCGAACGAGTTGATCCCGAGATGGACGAGAACGTAGAGGCCGATCGGGAGGATGCCGGTGAGGGAGTGGAGCCGGCGCAGCAGGAATTGCCGACGGGACGCGGAGACGTCAGCGATGCGCGTTTCGGCGGTGGTCGGCAAGCTGCGCCTCCTGCGCGGACTACAGGTCCAGCTTGGACATCGTCTCCTTGACGTGCGCCGCGGAGGCGTGGAGCGCCTTCTTCTCCTCGCCGGTCAGCTCGATCTCGACGATCTCCTTGATGCCGCCCGCCCCGAGCTTGACCGGCACGCCGACAAAAACCTCGGAGAGGCCGTACTCCCCCTGCAGCCAGGCGGCGCAGGGAAGGATGCGGTTGCGGTCCCGCAGGATCGCTTCCGCCATCTCGACGACCGCGGCCGAGGGAGCGTAGAACGCGCTGCCGCTGCCCAGAAGCTCCACGATCTCCCCGCCGCCTTTGCGGGTCCGGTCGACCAGCGCCTCGATGCGATCCTCCGACAAGAGGTGCGGGAGCGGGATCCCTGCCACCGTGGAGTATCGCGGCAGAGGGACCATCGAGTCGCCGTGCCCGCCGAGGACGAACGCGCTGACGTCACGCACCGAGACGTCCAGCTCGAGCGCGATGAACGACCGGAAGCGTGCCGTGTCGAGAACCCCCGCCATTCCGATCACACGCTTGCGGTCGAAGCCGGTCGTCTTGAGCGTCACGTACGACATGACATCGAGGGGGTTCGAGACGACCAGCACGATCGCCTCAGGACAGCGGGTACCGATCTCGCGGGCGACGCCCCCCACGATCTCGGCATTCTTCTTGAGGAGGTCGTCCCGGCTCATGCCGGGTTTGCGGGCCAGCCCAGCGGTCACGATCACGACGTCCGAGTGGTCGGCCATCGCGTAGTCCGTGCCCCCGGAAAGTCGGGTGTCGTACCCGACGACCGGAGCAGCCTCCCAGAGGTCGAGGGCCTTGCCCTTGGGCATCCCCTCGATGATGTCGATCAGCGCCACCTCGTTGGCGATGCCGAGTTCGGCCAGGCGTTGGGCGGTAGTGGCGCCAACGTTGCCGGCGCCGACGACCGTGATCTTCGTGGGCACTACTGCGCGTCCAGGACGGAGATGTGCTGGCGGTTGCCGCTCTTTCGCTGGAACTGGACCACGCCGTCGATCTTGGCGAACAGCGTGTCGTCCTTGCCGCGGCCGACGTTGAGCCCTGGATGGAAGCGGGTCCCCCGCTGGCGGACCAGGATGCTGCCCGCGCGCACGCGCTCACCGCCGAACCTCTTGACCCCCAGCCGCTGACCCGGAGAGTCGCGGCCGTTCCGCGACGCGCCCTGCCCCTTCTTGTGTGCCATCTCGCTGCTCCTCGCTGGTTTGCTGCAGCCGCTAGGCTACGCGTGCTCCCGGGACACGTGCTGCTGAAGCCCGCGCTCGGTCTTGTATTCCTTGCCGCAATCCGGACAGACGAAGAGGGCCTCCGTCGCGCTCGCCGCGGAGTCTTCGCGCTTCTCCGTCTTCCTTCCGGCGTCGAAGTCGACGCCCGTAACCTTGAGCTCGGTGAAGCCCTGCCGATGTCCCTTCTTGCGGCTGTACCGCTTGCGCTTCTTGTACTTGAAGACGACGATCTTCTTCCCGCGCCCGTGCTTGACGATCTCCGCCGTCACCGAGGCTCCCAGGATGTGCGGGGCTCCCACGTGGACGTCGTCCGAGACGGCCGCGTAGAGGACACGCTCGAACGTGACTTTGTCTCCCGGCTCGCCCTTGAGGGAGGGGACGCGGATCGTCTGGTTCGGGGCGACGGCGAACTGCTTGCCGCCCGTCTCGATGATGGCTCGCATGTCTCTGCTCTCGATGGGATTGCCGAATGGATCGAATCGCACGAAAGATCGCACGAAAGGATGAAAAATACCTCTCCAGGAGGCCGGATGTCAACCGCCGAGGACCTCAGTTCTCGAGCGGACAGACCTCGCAAAGGTCGGCCTCGAACGTTTCGCTCTCACCGGCGAAGACTGCCACGACCCGCTGCCGCTTCTCGGGCCCCAGGATCCAGGTCACTTCCGCGATCCCGTCCGCGTCGGTGAAGCTGTTCCGCGGCTCCACCTTGCCCGAGCCGTCGATCACCACCCACTCGACCCACAGACGCTCCGTCGAGCCCCCGACCAGAGACGCGACCCGGACTCTCAGGGGCTCGGCGAGAGCGCTCCCCGGCACTCCGGTCTGGCCGTCGCCCGAGACCACCGTGACCGTGACAAGCGTGGCGATCCCCGTGTCGGGCTCCTGCAGCAGGTCGCCGCAGCCGGCCAGTCCCGACGACAGAAGTCCGACGGCGGCCAGAGCGATCGATCGAAGAAGAGCGCCACGGGCATTCACGGCGTCACCGCGGTCGCGACAAAGGTCATCGGAACCGCCTTTCTGACGAAGGCCCGGATCTCCTGCTGGCCCGTCGCGAGACCCAGGATCCATGTCGTCTCGGCGATCCCGTTCGCGTCGCTGAAGCTGTTCCGGGGTTCGGGCTCGCCCGACCCTCCGGGAGCAGCCATTCGACCCTGAGGCGCGCGATCGGCTGCCCGTCGCGGTCCATCAGCCGGACCCTGAGAGGTTCGGTGAGCGCCGCGCCCACCGCCCCGGTCTGCCCGTTACCGGAAACCGTCTCGAGCCTCACCGGGGGTGGAAGCAGCCCCGTGTCCGGATCCTGCAGAAGGTCGTCGCAAGCGAGCGCCAAAAGGGTCGCGAGCCCGGCCGCGAAACCATGAGCGGGCCGCAGCCAAGAGGCCCGCGAGATCAAGCGCTCAGGTCGAGCTTCAGTGGGCGCTGGCTCGGCAGCGACATGAGGTTGAACTCGTCGCGGTGGAGCAGAGGATCGTCGCGGATCTCGACCTCCACGCCATACTCCTTCCGCAACCGGTCGAACGTCACCCGCTCCTCCTCGAGGAGGTGTAGGGCCACGGCGGGGTGGGTGCGGACCTGCACCTTCTTCTCCTTTCCCGAGAGCCCCACGCGGCGGATTTGCCGTTCGATCTTGCGCGACAACGTAGTGAACTGCAGGACTCGGCCGCTGGAGGCGCACTCCTCGCACGCTTCGGTCGCCGTCTGGTACAGGCTCGGCCGCCTGCGCTGGCGGGTCATCTCGATGAGCCCCAGGTCGCTGACCTCGAACGCCTTGGTCTTGGCCCGGTCCCTCCCCAGCCACGATTTCAGCTCGTGCAGCACTTTCTTGCGGTTGGCGGGGAGCTCCATGTCGATGAAGTCGCACACGATGATACCGCCGATGTCCCGCAGGCGGAGCTGACGGGCGATCTCCCTCGCCGCTTCCAGGTTGGTCCGCAGGATCGTCGCTTCGGGATCCTTGCGGCCGGTGTAACGTCCGGTGTTGACGTCGATCGACACCAGCGCTTCGGTAGGCTCGATGACGATCGATCCACCGGACGAGAGGCGCACCTCACGCTGCATCGCCAGCTCGATCTCCGGCTCGATCCCCATCGCGTCGAACAGCGGGATCCGGTCGTTGTACAGCTTGACGCGGTCGAGCAGCTCCGGCGAAACGCTCTTGAGGTACTTGCGGATCTGCTGGTAGAGCTGACGGTCGTCGATCGCCAGCCGGTCGACCTTCTCCGAGAAGATGTCGCGAATCAGGCCGGAAGTGAGCTCCTCCTCCTGATGCAGCAGCGCCGGGGCCGGGGCGCGCTCCGCCTTGCTGCGCACGCGCTTCCACGTGTCGGTAAGGCCTCGTACCTCGCGCTCGAACTCCTCACGAGAAGTCTCCTCGCCGGCCGTGCGCACGATCACCCCGCCCTCGGACGGTTTGACCTCGCGCAGGATCTGCCGCAGACGGTTGCGCTCCGAACGGTCGTCGATCTTGCGGCTGACGCCGACGTGATCGACGCCCGGCATGAACACCAGGAACCTTCCGGGAAGCGAGATCTGACCGGTCAGCCTCGGACCCTTCGTGGAGATCGCCTCTTTGGTGACCTGGACGATGAGCTCCTGGCCTCGTTTGAGGACGTCCTGGATGGCTGGGCCGGAGTCGCGCCCGCGCCCTCGGCGCCGCCGGCCTCCGCGGCCGCCTCCGTTGCCGCCCTCCTCCTCTTCCTCTTCATCCTCGTCGTGATAGGTGCTGCTGGCGAGATCGGAGACGTGCAGGAAGCCGCTCTTCTCCATCCCGATGTCGACAAACGCCGACTGCATGCCGGGAAGAACGGCGGTTACGAGTCCCTTGTAGATGTCGCCGACGTGACGCTCTTCCTCCTCGCGATCGACGAGGAGCTCGCACAGCTGCTCGTCTTCGAGGATGGCGACGCGGGTTTCCTTGGGGGTGACGTTGACGAGAATCTCGCGCTTCACGAGAGGCTCGCGAAGAAGCTGTACATGGTGAGGTCCTTTACGGCAGGCGTCGCGGGGGCCAGAGCCCCCGGACGCGAGCCCTCACCCCTCCATCGAGCGGTACCCGTTCTCTCCCGGCGGAGCCGCGGTCATGGCTCCCTGCGGATCTCGGACGGACGGCTCCGATCGGAGCACCAAGAGGGAGTCGCTGGATGAATCGAGGTGAGAGCTCAACGTTGAATGATCCAGAAAATAGGAACGGTTGTGATCGCGCCTCCCGCGATCTATGGAAGCGCCGAAAAAAGTCAGCTGCGGTTCCGGCCATCGGTGAGCCGACATCCGTGCCGGGACCGACTGAATATATGCATGTCTGCTCCCTTCCTCAACCCGCCCCCCTCAGTCTTCGATCGCCAGCTCCATGCGCTGGTAATCGAACGCGATCCTCATGCCGCGAAAGAACGGGAACCCCAGGACGCCGTGGATGTCGATACCCCATGGCTCGCCGGGCGTCCCGTCGAGCAGGATCGCCCGAAGATCGTCGCGCGTATGGTCACCCGCGGCGGCCGAGAACCGCTCCGGATCGAGCCGCAACGCCGCACCGGTCGCGCGCCCAAGCAGGACATCGCTGGCTCCGGTGTCCGCCAGGAACGGCAGCGGCTGCGAGCCGTCGAGCGCCACCGAGAGCACGGGCCACACGGCGTTGGAGTCGAAGCGGAAGGGCACGATCGTCCGCCGCAGCTTGTAGGCGCGCTCCAGGTACTCGCCGCCACCGGCGGTATAGCGCACGAGCTCGATCCTCCGATGGCCGTAGTCGAGCACGACAAGGAAGTCCCTCAGGACGAGCGCCGGGTTAACGACGGCCGCGATGTAGTAGGGCCCCTGGCCCCGGAGGTGAAGCGCGTCGAAGTCGCCGACCGCGAAGGGAACGCGCTCGATCGAGAAGCTTCCCATGCCGAGGCTGTCGATCATCGCGTAGCCGCCGGGAGACTGGCGATAAGCGCCGTGCAACGGCCCTCCGGGCCAGATCCTCTCCACACCGATCGAGCGCGCGAACTCCCGGTCTAGGACGTTCCGCTCGGCTCCCGTGTCGAACAGGATGTACGCCTCCCGGCCCCCGTTGAACCGGACGGGCACGTAGGGGATCTCGTCCCCCGCCTTGAGATCGAAGTTGAGCTGAGCGCGGGTGACTCGCGGATCAATCCGGTTGGCGGGCGCGCGCGCGACCTCGCGATAGAACCCGCGCAGGCTCTCGTACCCCGCCGAGCGCGGGTCGTCCGGGGCCAGCTCGAGGAACGTGGTCAGCGCGGCGGCTGCGGCAGCGAAGTCCGCGGCGGCGGCCGACCACTGCGCGAGGCCGAGCGCGAAGCGGGGCTCGGGCGAGAGCGAAAGCGCCTCTGCCCCGCGGCGGCGTGCCTCTCCCAGCCGGTTCGCGGCCGTCGCCACGAGCGCCAGGCCCCAGTGGGCCTCGGCCTGACCAGGGTCGAGGGCGAGCCCTCGCTCGAGCGCCTCGGCGGCACCGTCCATCTCGGCGAGGCGGTAACGGGCGATTCCCAGGATCGTCCAAAGCCGCGCGTCGCCTTCCGCCATGTTGACCCCGCGCGCGGCCTCGACCGCTGCCGCGTAAGGTAGGTCGAGCGCGAGGTACGACTCGGCGAGCCCGTGATGAATCTCGGCGCTCTCCTCGTACCGAAAGCGATCGTCGCCGCCGTAGAGAAGCTGAAGACCGAGGACCCCCTGCGCGCGCCGCCAGGTCGCCACCGCCGCCTCCGGGTCACCGCGATCGAGTGCCGCGCGGGCCGCCGCGAGAATGTCGGGAAGCGAGTCACGAGCGAGCGCAGGAGCTTCGGTGACCGGAGAGTCTCCGGCGACCACCTCCTGTGCCCCCGAAGGCGAGGCGGTCGAGAAGAGCGCGGCGATGAGGACGACGAACCCCCGCCTCACGAAGCTCAGCTCGCCCCCAGGAAGACCGGCAGGAGCCCGCCCAGCGCCCCGGCTGCCATCAGCAGGACCCCCTGGGAGAGCTGGCCGAACGGGACCTCGCTCGCGCCGGCTGGTGGCGTGAACCGGAAGAACTCCGCTCCCATCGAGGGCGACCAGTCGAACGTGACGTCGGTGGTGATCGGCGAGCTTCCGGCCGGTCGGGTGACGACCTGCACCCGGGAGACGCGGCCGCTTCTCTCGTACGTCGGGGTGAGCGTGATCTCGACGTCGCGCTGGCCCTGGAGATAGACGATGGCGCCGGAGGGGCGGGGACCCGAGCCGTAGGCCAGCTCGATCCGGACGTCCCTGCGGCCCGGGCGATCGAGCACGATCCGGCGCGGCAGATGCGAGGCCTGGTCGATCCAGTACGAGGCGATCGTCCCAGGCTCGGGCCGGTCGTCCAGCCGCCACGTGGCGGCGCCGTCGATCGTCTCTTCCCCGCCCAGCGAGAGCGCCGTGTAGCCGCCCTCCAGGCGCGCCCGCATCGCGGCAACTTCGGCGTCGAGCCTGCCAGCCTCTCCCGCCAGGCGCGCGAGGCCGCCTCCTGCCCGCGTGGCGTACTGCTTGAGCGAGGGCACGTGGAGCCCGACCCGGTCGGGCATCGCCCACAGGGTCAGCGGCCCTACCCCGCCCGCGGCATCCAGTCGCCAGCGCGGCGACCCGCGGTCGAGCACCAGGTTGGCGGTCACTCCCTGGGACCCGGCTCCGCGCAGGTTGATCGCGGCCCGGACCTGCCGCGCCTCGTCGTAGCGGGCGAGCACCCAGCCCTGGCGGACGGCGTCCAGCGCCTGGCGGCCGATGGCGATGGCGCGCGAGCCTTCCGGCGACTGCGCGCGCGCCGCGGCCTGCGACAGGCCGAGCGCCAGAAGGGCGGCCGCTGCGACGCGCGCCGCGGATCGGGTCCGTGAACGGGAGTGCATGCTTGCTAGTACGGCCGCGCGGGCCAGAGGG
The DNA here is from genome assembly GCA_035633635.1 of Gemmatimonadota bacterium. GTDB lineage: Bacteria > Gemmatimonadota > Gemmatimonadetes > JACCXV01 > JAHWKZ01 > JAICNR01. Next base: position 9,006 of record DASQEN010000246.1, read on the forward strand.
TTCCTTCGACTCCGGCCATCGCGGCGAGATCGAGCTCGTCCTGGACCCCGCTCTCCTCAGCGACACCCAGGAGCGCGAGCAGGATCCGCGCGGTGGCCCGCGCGTCCCCCAGCGCCCGGTGCCGGCCGTGGATCTCGATCCCGAAGAGCCACGCCAGTGCGTCCAGGTTCCGCCGCTTGACGTGTGGCAGGAGCCGGCGCGCGAGCCGGACGGTGCAGAGCCGCGCGTTCGTTAGCCGGCCGCCGCGTGCGTAGAGGAGCTCGGCGTTGACGAAGCGCCAGTCGAAGCGGGCGTTGTGGGCCACGAAGGCGGCGCCCCCGAGGAACTCGAGGAACGCGTCAGCCACGGCCCCGAACGGCGGCGCGGCGGCGACCGTGGCGTCGTGGATGCCCGTCAGTCGCGAGACGAAGGAAGGAATCGGCCGGCCGGGGTTGACGAGCGAGGACCACTCCGCCACCAAGCGCCCCCCCTGCACGCGGACCGCACCGATCTCGGTCACCCGATCGCCGGGCGGACGGCCGCCTGTCGTCTCCACGTCGACGACGACGAACGGGACCTCGCGAAGCGATCGCGCGGCGCCGGCGTTCGAGTGCGGGGTCAGCCGCCAGCGCCCGTCGCCGGTACGCTCGAAGGTGCGATCCCCTCCCAGGAGCGTTCCCACGAGTCGCTCAGCCACGCTCTCGTCGACGCGTAACAGGCCCAGCACTTCGCGCGCCAGCGGTCCAGGGGGCATCGGCCCGTCGGCCGCCAGGCGCGCGCGCGCGATCGCGGCGAGCCCGCCCTGACGCGCCAGCGGGGTCATTGCGTTCGGATGATCGTCACCTGGAGGTTCGACTGCCGGTTGGCGCGGACGATCACCGGGATGGTTCCCGGCGCCGACGCGCCCACGTCGAAGTAAGCCGGGCTCGCGCCCGCGAGCGCGATTCCGGTGCTACTCAGCGCCCCCGGGACGGTGGAGGTTCTAATTCCGAGATACGGTCCCGGAAGGCGTGGGGTCCCGGCCCAGAACTGCTTGGCAACTTGGAAGCGCTGCCGAACGTCCTGGCCCGGGATTTCGAACCAGGGGTCGGAGGCGATCCCCTGGCCGTCGAGCAAGAGGGCGGCCGATAAGCGATAGAACAGGAACGGGAACGACGTATTGGCCGCATTCTCGACGTTGGGGATCCCGGTCAACGGCCCCACGACCAGCTCCCTCAGGATCCCCTGGCCGTAATGATCCACCAGGTAGGCGACGAGGAGCCACGCGGCCCCCCGCTGCTCGAGGTTGTCAGCGCCGGCCACCATCGACTGGGCGTACGGCTTCTGGAGCCAGAGCGCCGACCGCAGCGTGTTCTGAAGATCGGTACCCCCGTCGAACGTCACTCCATTCAGTGTCTCGGCGTAGTGGGCCAGTCCTTCGTCGAGCCAGACGTCCTCGAAGCGGACGCTCGGATCAAGACGGAGGCCGGCGCTGATCATGTGCTCGAACTCGTGCGCGAGAACGCCGTCGAGCAGGTCGGAGACCTCTTGCACCGGGATGACCGCGGCCCCGAATTGCTTCGTGGGATCCGGCACCACCGTATAGAAGATCTCTCCGGCGTTGGCGAACGGATTGAACGTGGAGTCGAACAGGAGATCTATTCCGAAGAAGAAACCGGTCAGGATGCCCCCCTGCTCGACCGTCTGCTCGGTGTTGAGCGCG
>DASQEN010000247.1:0-27336 GCA_035633635.1 Gemmatimonadota bacterium
CGACCAGGTCGGCTTTGGTCACCCCGACGTCCGAGAACAGCACCCTGTCCAGGTTCGAGAGCTCGACCGTGTAGCGACCGAAGCGCAGCTGTCGAACCTTCGTCGGAGTGTTTCCGGCCACCGCTGCCTCCTCCCGCGCGCGTCCCACGGCACGGGAATTGTAGCTCGACCAACGGGATGACGCTCCCCTGGACCCAAGCGTGGACGCCGCGCGAGCGGAAGGCGGCGGGAACGCTCGCCGCCGCCTGGATCGCGGGGGTCGTCGCGGGCTGGAGCGGGCTCGACCGCTCGCTCGCGAAGGCGGCAGAGGCCGCGCTCCACCCGCCGCGCCCGTCGGTGGCAGAGTTGGCCGCGCGCGTGGGCCCGGGAGACCCGCGGCCCGGATGGTACGCGGCCGCGCTCGCCCTGGGCGAGGAGGAGGCGGTGGCGGAATCGGGCCCCACGAGGATCGACCCGAATGCGGCCAGACGCGCCGAATGGGACCGCCTGCCCGGGATCGGACCGGTCACCGCGATCGCGATCGTGGAGCACCGCCAGGCCCGAGGCCCCTTCGGCGGGCCCGCGGACCTGCTGGCGGTGCGCGGCATCGGCCCCCGAACGCTGGAGAAGCTCGAGCCGTTCCTCGATTGGAGTTCCTCCGCTCCCCAGTCGGACCGCAGCTATGCAAAGCCTTCTACCGATGGTGGATTTCCTGATCTCAACGTCGTAGACGAACCATTTTTGACAGGGTTGCCCGGGTTCGGTCCAAAACTTGCTGAAAACATCCTCCGCGAGAGGCAGGCCCGGGGGGCGTTCCGCGACTGGTCGGATCTCCTGTCGGTCGATGGCATCGGCCCCGAACGGCTTCGCATCTTGCAGAAAGCCACCCGCCTGAGGGGATCGAGTGCCCCGGGCGGCGAGGGTCAACAGGGCCAAGAATGGAATCGATGAGTCGATCTTCCGCCAGCGCCAAGAACATCGAGCCTTCTTCTGGTGTCGGCTCGACACCTCGCGGGGTGTCCTCGAGCGGTGGGGTGGAGTCGCTCCCGGAGCGCTCGGGATCGGGCCTCAACATCGCGGCCATGCTGCTGCAGGAGGGGTTCGTCACCTCCGAGCAGATCGCCAAGGCCCACGCGCGCCAGAAGGCCAACGGGCACAAGCTGGGCTACAACCTGATCGAGCTCGGCTTCGTCGAGTCGGCCACGATCACGATGATGCTCGAGCGCCAGTTCCGGGTCCGAGGTGTGGAACTCGGTGCGCTCGAAGTGGATTCCGCAGCGCTCAAGCTGATCCCCGTCGAGATCGCGAGCAAGTACGAAGTGTTTCCGGTGCGGCGCGATGGGAACGCGATCGTTCTGGCGATGGGGGACCCCACCGACTGGACCGTCATCGATGACCTCAAGTTCCTGACCGGCTACGAGATCGAGCCCGTGGTTGCCGACGAGTTCTCGATCGTCGAGGCCATCGCGGCACACTACGGCACCGGTGAGGGATCGTATCGCCAGCTGATGGAGAACCTCGGCGAGTACGAGATGGAAGTCGTCGAGGAGAAAGACGAGGACGAGGACTACAGCGTTCTTGCCGCGCAGGTCGAGGCTGCGCCTGTAGTCAAGTTCATCAACTCGCTGCTCGCGGACGCGGTCCAGCGCGGGGCGAGCGACGTGCACATCGAGCCCTACGAGGAGGAGCTTCGGATCCGCTACCGGATCGACGGCGTGCTGCGCGAGATGGTCTCGCCACCGCTCAGGATGAAGGCGGCGCTGATCTCGCGCGTGAAGATCCTGGCCGACCTGAACATCGCCGAGCGCCGCATGCCCCAGGACGGCCGCATCAAGATGAAGATGGGCCACCGGGTGATCGATTTCCGCGTTTCGTCCCTGCCGACCATTTTCGGCGAGAAGATTGTGCTCCGCATCCTGGATCGCGGAAACCTGACGCTGGATCTGGACAAGCTCGGATTCCCGGAAAAGGCGCTGAAGGACTTCCACAAGGCGATCGAGGCGCCTTACGGGATCGTGCTCGTCACCGGGCCCACCGGCTCGGGGAAGACCACGAGCCTGTATTCGGCGCTGACCCGGCTCAACCAGGCGGGCGTCAACATCATGACCGCCGAGGATCCGGTCGAGTACAACCTCAAGGGGATCAACCAGGTCCAGGTGCAGGAGGAGATCGGGATGGGGTTCCCAGAAGCGCTGCGCGCCTTCCTCCGGCAGGATCCGAACATCATCATGGTCGGCGAGATCCGCGACCTGGAGACTGGCTCGATCGCGATCAAGGCCGCGCTCACCGGGCATCTCGTGCTGTCGACGATCCACACGAACGATGCGCCGTCGACGGTCAACCGGATGGTCGACATGGGATTGCAGCCGTTCCTGGTGGCAAGCGCGCTCAATGCGATCGTCGCGCAGCGGCTGGTGCGGCGCATCTGCGACGAGTGCAAGCGGCCGCGTCAGTACCAGCGCGAAGTCCTGTCCGAGACAGGTCTCTCAGGCGACGACATGGACGCGATCTATTTCGAAGGCGAAGGGTGTAGCTCCTGCGACGACACCGGCTATCGCGGGCGCGTGGGCCTCTACGAGGTAATGCCGATCACGCCCGAGTTGCGGAGGCTCATCAACAACCACGCATCCAGCGCCGAAATCCGGGACCAGGCAGTCGCGGACGGCATGCTGACGCTGCGACAGGACGGACTCACGAAGATGCGCGCAGGCGTCACGACGCTGGACGAAGTGCTGCGCGAGACGAGCAACGTGTGATCTCAGCCATGCGAGCGAGGAGAGCCAGATGAACGAGACCGTCACCCCGATCGCGGACGCCCGGGACGCGAAGAAAAGGGGTCCGTCCATGCGGGGCCTGCTCGAGGAGCTGGTCGCCAAAGAGGGCAGCGACCTCCACCTCACCGTTGGGCAGCCGCCCAAGCTGAGGATCGACGGCGTGCTTCGTGACAGCGAGGTGTACGCGGAACAGCTTACCCCGAAGGACACCGTCGAGATGGGGTACAGCCTGTTGACCGAAAAGCAGAAGCGGACGTTCGAGGTGGAAGACGAGCTCGACTTCTCGTTCGGCATCGCACGGCTGTCCCGTTTCCGCGCCAACGTGTTCCGCCAGCGGGGCGCGATCGCGCTTGCGATCCGGCAGATCCCGTTCGAGATCCGCAGCTTCGAGCGGCTCGGGCTACCGCCGATCGTGAGCACGTTCGCCGATCGCACTAACGGGCTGGTCCTGGTCACCGGGGCGACCGGGTCGGGCAAGTCGTCCACGCTGGCAGCGCTGATCGACAAGATCAATCGCGAGCGGAAGGTCCACATCCTCACGATCGAGGATCCGATCGAGTTCATCCACAGCCATCAGTCGAGCATGGTGAACCAGCGCGAAGTGGGATCCGACACACAGACGTTCGCCAACGCGCTCAAGTACGCGCTGCGGCAGGACCCGGACGTCGTGCTGATCGGCGAGATGCGAGACGCGGAGACGATCGCGGCCGCGATCACGATGGCCGAGACCGGACACCTGGTATTCGCCACCCTGCACTCGAACTCGGCTGCCGAGACCTTCAACCGGATGGTGGACGTGTTCCCCAGCGACCAGCAGCCGCAGGTCCGCACACAGCTGGCCTCGGTCCTGGAAGGCATCGTCACCCAGCAGCTGCTGGCCAAGCGGGGCGGTGGCCGCGCGCTGGCCTCCGAGGTGCTGGTCGTGACCAACGCGGTCCGTGCGCTCGTGCGCGAAGGAAAAACGCATCAGATCTACTCGTCCATGCAGGCCGGCGGCTCGCACGGCATGCAGACGATGAACCAGTCACTGCTGCAGCTCTACATGGGCGGACTGGTGACGCGCGAGGAGGTGTTCTCGTCGAGCGAGGATGTTGTGGAACTGGAACGGATGGTTAACCAGGCGACTGCGGGCCGGTAGGCGGGCCGCGCGCCTTGAAATCACCTCATCTTGATCGGCCCGCGGATGGGCTTGCAGTTGCGCGTGCATTCATCGCGCGATCGTGGATCCGGAGCTAGGAGCGGGAGATGCCGGTTTACGCGTACAAGGCGCGAACGGTCGGGGGAGAGAGCCAGTCGGGCGAGATGACCGCGTCGACCGAAGCCGACGTAGTCGGGCAGCTTCGCCGCCGACGTCTGGTCGTGGTCAGCGTCAGGGAGAAGCCGAAGGAGCTCAAGCTCTCCTTCGGGGGCAAGGCGAAGACCAAGGACCTGGTCCTGTTCACCCGGCAGTTCGCGACCATGATCAACGCTGGTCTTCCGCTGGTCCAGTCGCTCGACATCCTCGCCAACCAGCAGCCGAACAAGAAGGCCGCCGAGAAGATCCGCGCCGTCCTCTCGGACGTCGAGTCCGGCTCCACCCTGGCCGACGCAATGGGACGCCACAAGGACTTCTTCAGCGAGATCTACGTGAACATGGTCGCGGCGGGCGAGGTGGGCGGCATCCTCGACGTGATCCTGCTGCGCCTCGCCGAGTACCTCGAGGCGGCCAACAAGCTGCGGCGCAAGGTGCGGGGGGCGATGTTCTATCCCGTGACCGTCATGGCCTTCGCGGGACTGGCGATCGCCGTTCTGCTCATCTTCGTGATCCCGAGTTTCGCCGGGTTCTTCAAATCGGCCAACGTTCCGTTGCCGATACCCACGCGGATCGTGATGGGGCTTTCCGATTTCCTGCTCGCGTGGTGGTGGGCGGTGGCGGCAGCGCTCGCCGGCATCGGCTGGTTGATCCGAGGGTATCGGCGGACTCCGGCCGGCCGGCTGACGACGGACCGGCTGCTGCTGCGCGTCCCGGTGCTCGGCAACGTGCTACGCAAAGCGGCGATCGCCCGCTTCAGCCGCACGCTCGGAACACTGGTCCAGAGCGGCGTGCCGATCCTCGACGGGCTCGAGATCACCGCGCGGACGGCCGGCAACCGGGTGGTCGAGGACGCGGTCATGAAGAGCCGCGCGTCGATCGCCGGCGGCGAGACGATCGCCGAGCCCCTCAAGCGCAGCGATGTCTTCCCTCCGATGGTCGTCCAGATGATCAACGTCGGTGAGCAGACCGGCGGGCTGGACGACATGCTCGGCAAAATCGCCGACTTCTACGATGACGAGGTGGACGCGGCCGTGACCGCGCTGACGTCGGTCATCGAGCCCGTGATGATCGTCTTCCTGGGCGGGATCGTGGGTGCGATGGTGGTGGCGATGTACTTACCGATCTTCGACATCATCAAGACGGTGGAGTAGAGGCCGCGCAAGGCGGCTCATCTCTTCGTTCCGCTCCTCGTGTCTTCCTGCGGCGTACAAATCGTACGCCTCGGAATCCTCTCGTCGCGCGCCTCGACATGAGCCACCTATCGCGGCCTCTTGGAAGCAGGTCTCGAAGTCGGTCATCTCCAATCGTTTCGCTTAATGAGTTGACCATGGTCGTTGACCATGGTACGATTAATGCCATGGATATCGAGAAGGAGAGGATCGCTGTTTCCAAGTTCAAGGCCACATGTCTCGAGGTGATCCGTCGGGTGAACCGGAGCGGTCGACCGGTCGTGGTGACGCGGTTCGACGTGCCGATCGCCGAAATCGTTCCCCCCGCCCATCCAGCGGGCGAAGAAGGATGGATGGGATCGATGAGGGATCGAGGTCGCATCGTGGGCGACATCGTCGCTCCGGCTTCTGATCCGGAGGACTGGGAGGCGCTCGGAGATTGAGGCTTCTGCTGGACACCCACGTCTGGGTCTGGAGCCTGATGACGCCGGAAAAGATCGGGCGGCGCGCGATCACCACGCTGAACGAACAGGAGTCCGAGCGTTTTCTCTCGCCTGTGAGCGTCTGGGAGCTCCTCGTTCTCATCGAGAAGGGGAGGATCGAGGTCGACGGCGAAGCGGAGAGCTGGGTGCGCGAGACGTTAGCCCGGGGAGCGTTCCGCGAGGCCTCCCTGAACCACGAGGTCGCGCTCTGGAGTCGGAAGATCGACCTGCCACACGAAGACCCCGCAGACCGTTTCCTCGTCGCGACCGCACTCGTGTACGAGCTCACCCTCGTGACGGCCGACCAGCGACTGATCCGCTCGGGTGCCTGTCAGGTCATGCAAAGCTGACGGTCTTTCTCAAGCGGGGCGGCAATAACCTGCGCACCTGGCGTTCAGCACCCTTTCGGGATCGTCGGGGCATTCATCCAGGTCAGCGCGATCCTCGCTGCCGGCCTGCTGACGTACTTCGTCCGAGGGCGCCAGGACTTCCGCTGTAGGCCTCGATCGTTTCCATGACCGCATTCAGCCTACGACTCCGGTCCGGCGTTTAGGACGCGGCGGGCGGCGGTCGGTCGCACCGCTCAGACCTTCTAACGGAGGGGCGCGCGATGCGGTGGAATCGGCTCGAAAGAGGGGCGGGGCGCGGGAGCATGATCTGGGTTGCGGCGTTCGCGGCAGCCTTGGCGGCGGCCTCGCTCACGTGCGGATCGGGGAGCGGGGTCACCGGCCCGCCTCCGGGCGAGGGACCGGCGGTCCTGTTCATCGGCAACTCCCTCACGTTCTTCAACGACCTTCCGTTGATCGTCGCGGCGATCTCGCTCGGCGCGGACGACGACCCGCCCGTGCGGGTAGCCATGGTCGCCTTTCCCAACTTCAGCCTCGAAGACCATTGGAACCGGGGCGATGCGCTGGACGCAATCGACGCGGGCGACTGGGACGTCGTCGTCCTCCAGCAGGGACCCTCGACCCTCGCCGCTAACCGCGCCCACCTGGTCGAATGGACGGGTCGGTTCGCGGAGCGGATACGGGCGGTCGGTGCGCGGCCGGCGCTCCTCAGCGTGTGGCCCACCGACGGGACCGATGCCGGCTACGACGCGACCCTCGCGTCCTACGCAGCCGCGGCGGAGGCGGTAGACGGACTCCTGATCCCCGCGGGCGAGGCGTGGCGCGCCTCGAGAGCGCGCGACTCCCGACTGTCGCTCACGATTCTGGATGGATTCCACCCGAGCCTCCTCGGCACGGTCATCGCCGCCTACTCGACCTGGCACGCGATCACTGGGCGCTCTCCGGTGGGACTTCCCCCCGTCATCGAGAGCCCGGACGTCGAGCGGATCACGCTGCCTCCCGAGCTCGCCGCCCTTGTCCAGCAGGCAGTGGTCGAAGCACAGGCCCTTCACGGCCGGCCCTGAGCCGCACGGATCGAACGGCGCGCTGGCCTGGCGCGTCTTATCTTTCACCCGATGTCAGCGCCCGATCGACACGAATCCCATGGATTGACGGAGGCTTGATGAGACCCATCCACCGTGTCCGCTGCGGGACGATCACCCTGATCGCCGCCCTCGTCTGGACATCCTCCGCCTGCGCCCGGCAGAGCGCGCAGGTCGAGGCGGCTGCTGCGGCCGGGATCACGCCCGCCGAGGCGGCGGCGACGATCACGCCCGAGGACATGCGCGCGCGCATCGCGACGATCGCGGACGACTCCATGGCCGGCCGGGACACGCCCAGCGAGGGACTCGACGAGACCGCGCAGTGGATCGCCGACCAGTACGCGGCCTTCGGCCTCGAGCCGGCCGGTGAGGACGGCACGTTCTTCCAGCGCTACCCGTTCCCTCTGCGCGCGCTCGACACGACCGGCGTCCATTTCGGCACCATGAAGGATGGCGAAAACGCGATGCTCGCGTACGGCAAGGATTTCTTCGCCACGGCTGCCGCGCCGTTCGAGGACGCGGCCATGGGCCACGGGTCGCTGGTCTGGGTGGGTCGGCTGGAGGACGGCTCCTGGCCGCCCGTGGAAGCGGTCCGGGGGCAGGTCATGGTCGTTTCGCTGCCGGGAGCCTACGACCGCGAGTGGCGGAACGCCTCCGATCGGGCCCGGCGCTCGGCCCAGGGGCTCGGCGCGCGGGCCCTCGTAATCGTGCTGGGCGAGGACTTTCCGGAAATCGCGTTCAAGAGGCTTGCGGAGCTCGCCGGCGAGCCCTCGCGCAGCCTCGTCGATCCGGACGAGATCCCGGTATTCTACGTGCGTCCCGCCGTGGCGGCGGCCGTGTTCGCGCGCGTGGGAGTGGACTTGGGCGCCCTTCTCGCCGAGCCCGGAGAATCGTTCACCGTTCCCGGCGTGGAAGCGCACTTCTCGGCCGATGCTGTGGTCGTCGAGGATGCTACCGCGCCGAACGTCGTGGCGATGCTGCGCGGCAGCGATCCCGAGCTCGCCGACACCTACGTCGTCTTCAGCGCGCACATGGATCACGTCGGGGTCGGCACCGCCAACACGGCCGGGGACTCCATCTATAACGGCGCGGACGACGATGCGTCGGGCACCTCCGCGCTGGTCGAAATGGCGCAGGCGTTCTCCCTCCTCGATGAAGCGCCCCGGCGCTCGCTGGTCTTCCTCAACGTCAGCGGCGAGGAGAAGGGGCTCCTGGGGTCGCACTGGTTCAGCGAGCACCCGACGATCGCGATCGACCGCGTCGTGGCAAACGTCAACATGGACATGATCGCGAGGAACGCCCCCGACTCGATCGTCGTGATCGGTCAGCAGTACTCCTCGCTGGGACCCCTCGTCCAGCGGGTGGCGGCCGAGCACCCCGAGCTGGGACTCACGGTCTCCGAGGACCTCTGGCCTGAGGAGGGGTTCTTCTTCCGCAGCGACCACTTCAACTTCGCGCGGCTCGAGATCCCGGCGCTCTTCTTCTTCGCAGGCGTGCACGAGGATTACCATCAGCCCTCCGACGAGCTCGACACGCTCGACCTCGACAAGGCCGCGCGCGTGGCGCGGCTGGCGTTCTGGACCGCCCACGCGATCGCCGACTCGCCCCAGGCGCCTACGTGGACCGAGCAGGGCCTCGAGGATGTCCGCGCGTTGACACGGTAGATGGACGGTGCGGAAGACGGGCTCCGCACCTCGTCCGCAATTAACGTCGCGGCCGGCCATCCGGTCCCAAGGGTGATGGCCCTTCGATCGACGACCCGCGGCGTTCTCCTCGGCATTGCCCTCCTCGGCGCGATCCTCGCCGACGGACTCGCTGCTACGGCCGCCGGCCAGACACCTTTTCCATCGGCGGCCGACGACGAGCGCGCGCGGGTCGTCCACCTCCTCCAGCGCGCGACCTACGGCGCCCGGCCCGAGGACATCGCCGCCGCGCTGGCGGACGGACCCGAGGCGTGGCTCGAGCGGCAGCTCCATCCGGAGACGATCGAAGACTCCGCGCTCCTCCCCCGCCTCGCGTCGCTCCCGGCCGTGTCGATGTCGCTCGAGGAGCTCTACGCGGCGTATCCGACCCCGCGCCGGGTGCGGGCGATGGCGGGTGACGCGGACTCGATCGAGCGCGATCGACTTCGGCGGGAGATGCGCGCCGAGGGCCTGGAGTCCCCGCGCCGGATCGGCGGCGAGCTGGCGGGGGCGCGCCTCCAGCGGGCGGTGTATTCCGAGCGCCAGCTCGAGGCCGTCATGACGGACTTCTGGTTCAACCGTTTCAACGTCTATCGGGGGAAGGGGATGGACCGCTGGCTCGTGCCCGCGTACGAGCGCGAGGCGATCCGGCCCCACGTGTTCGGCCGCTTTGAGGACCTTCTGTCCGCGACCGCCCGCCACCCTGCGATGCTCTTCTATCTGGACAACTGGCGCAGCATAGCGCCCGACTCGCTGCGCCCCGCCGGGGCCGCGGGGGCGGCTCGCGATCTCCCCGAAGGCGCCGGGTTCAACGAGAACTACGCCCGCGAGCTGCTCGAGCTCCACACCTTGGGGGTCGACGGCGGCTACACGCAGGCCGACGTCGAGGCGGCGGCCCGGGCGCTGACCGGGTGGTCGATCGCACTCCGTGGCGAGGTGCCGGAGTTCCGCTTCCGACCCGCGCTACACGACGTCGGGGAGAAGCGCTTCCTCGGCCACGTGCTGCCGGCCGGGCGCGGCATCGAGGACGGCGAGGCGGTGCTCGAGATCCTGGCCCGTCATCCTTCCACCGCGCGCCACGTCGCCCGCGACCTCGCCGAGGCGTTCGTCGCCGACGACCCGCCCCCAGCGCTGGTCGATCGGCTCACACGCGTGTTCCTCGAGACCGACGGTGATCTACGCGCGGTGACGCGCGCGCTCTTCACCGCGCCCGAGTTCTACGATCCGGCCGTTCGCGGAGGCAAGGTCAAGTCGCCGTTCGAGCTGGTCGCGAGCGCGCTCAGGCTGACCGATGCCGAAGTCGCGCCCGTCAACGCGGCCGGCGAGTATCTGCGCTCGGCGGGCGAGATCCCGTACGGGGCGCGGGATCCGATCGGATACCCGGAGACCGCCGAGGAGTGGATCGACGGGGGCGCGATGCTCCTGCGGATGAACCTGGCGCTGGAGCTCGCGAGCGGGAAGACGCGGGGTGTCGAGATCGACGCGGACGGGCTGGCATCCGGCGCGGCCGGGAGGGATCCCGTCCAGGCGCTGGCCGCGCGGCTCGTGCCGGGCGGCGGCTCCCAGCGCGTGGCCGAAGTCGTCCGGACACACCTGGCCTCGGCCTCCGAAGGCGGCCCGGCAAGGCCGGCCGAGCGAGCACTCGGCCTGATCCTCGGATCCCCGGAATTCCAGAAGCGCTGAAGGAGGTCGGGATGGCGATCGAGCGGCGCATGTTCCTGAAGCACGGCGGGCTGGCGCTCCTCTCTCTCGGCCTTCCGCCGCACTTCCTCGCGCGGACCCTGTTCATCGAGAGCGGTGCCGCCAGCCGCGGGCGCACGTTGATCTGCATCTTCCAGCGGGGCGCGGTGGACGGCCTCGCGATGGCGCCCCCGTTCGGAGAGGCGGCCTACTATGCCTCGCGGCGCACGATCGCGATCCCGCGCCCGGGGGCCGAAGGGGGCGCGGTTGACCTCGATGGCTTCTTCGGCCTCCACCCGGCGCTCGACTCGCTCGCGCCGCTTTACCGGAGCGGCGAGGTCGCGCTCGTCCATGCCTGCGGCTCGCCGCACCCGACCCGCTCCCACTTCGAGGCGCAGGATTACATGGAGACCGCCGCGCCCGGCGATCGCGGCGTGCGCGACGGTTGGCTCAACCGCGCGCTCGGCGCGACTCCCTGCGCCTGCGGCGGCGGCCGCACGCTGGCCGACGGCGCGGCCCACGCGGCCGACCACGCCGCCGGCCAGGCAGCGCTCGCCGAAAGCTCGCCGCTACGGGGCATCGCGGTCGGGGGCGACCTGCCGCTCGCGCTGCGGGGCGACGTTCCCACGCTGGCGATCCCCGACCTCGAACGGTTCGGGATCGGCGAATCGGCGGGGCGGGTCGGGGACAGGAACGCGGACCCGAGCGCGGAAGGCGCGCTCGTCGAGCTCTACCGCGGCGAGGAGGGGCTGATCGCCGGCGCGGCCGACGAGTCGTTCGACGCGGTCGAGCGGCTCCGCCGCGCCGACCCGCTGCGTTACGCGCCGGCCTCCGGCGTCGAGTACCCGGGCGGCCCATTCGGCCGCTCGCTCCGGCAGATCGCCCAGCTCGTCAAGGCGGACGTGGGCCTCGAGGTCGCGTTCGCGGACCTCGGCGGCTGGGACACCCACCAGGCGCAGGGCGGCCCTAGCGGCCAGCTCGCCGCGCGGCTCGCCCAGCTGGGGCAGGGCCTCGGCGCGCTCCACGACGACCTCGGCGACAGGATGGAGGACGTCGTCGTGCTGACGATGTCGGAGTTCGGCCGCACGGTGGCCGAGAACGGAACGGGCGGGACCGACCACGGCCACGGCACCTGCATGCTGGCGCTCGGCGGGCCGGTCAGCGGCGGCCGGGTCCTCGGCCGCTGGCCCGGGCTCGATCCCGACGCCCTTCACGAACGGCGCGACCTCGCGATCACGACCGACTTCCGCGACGTCTTTGCGGAGATCGTGGTCCGGCACCTCCGGGCCGAGCGCCCCGCGAAGGTGTTTCCCGGCCATCCGATCGATCCCGCGCGCTTCCCGGGGCTCCTCGCCTGATTTCACCGCTTGTAACTTTGTAGAAAGAAGTACTTGACAGAAAAGCAGAATCCGTCGTATGCTGGCTCTCCATGAGCGAGAGCCCCGCACTCGACCTGCGCTCGCGCGCGGAGGACGACCTCCGGGCGATCCGCGATGCGATGGAGGGGTCGTCGCGGTTCACTTCGGTCTCGGGCGCGGGCGAGATGGCGGTCGGAGCGACCGCGCTCGTTGCGGCCTGGATCGCCACTGGCCGGAGCTCGGTCGCGGGATGGCTTACGGTATGGGTGGTCGAGGCGGTGGCGGCGGCCGCGCTCTCGCTCGCCGCTGCTGCCTGGAAGGCGGGCCGTGGCGGTGGGACCCTGTGGTCGCTCCCCGCGCGGCGCTTCCTACTCTCGCTTGCCCCACCGCTCGCTGCGGGAACGGCGCTCACCCCGGTCCTCTACCGTGCCGGTCTCGTGGACGCCCTGCCCGGAGCATGGCTTGTCCTCTACGGGGCGGGGGTCGTCACCGGCGGCGCGTTCTCCGTCCGCATTGTCCCGCTCACGGGCATCCTGTTCATGCTGGCCGGCGCGGCCGCACTGGCCTTTCCGGAGTGGGGCCGCGACGCGTGGATGGCGGCCGGTTTCGGCGGGATCCATCTCGCGTTCGGAGCCGCGCTGGCACGGAGGCATGGTGGGTAGCCGGCCGTCCCCGGCCAAGCGGCGCGCGTCCGCGGACGGCGATCGCCCCTCCACCGCCCGACCGGAGCTCGACACCGTGGACGGTGGCCGAGGTGCCATCCGTCCGCGCGACCTCGACCGCCTGATCCACCAGCGGACTCGGCTCTCTATCGTCAGCGCGCTGGCGGTCTCCGAGACCCTTTCGTTCAACGACCTCAAGGCCGCGCTCCGGATCAGCGACGGGAACCTGAGCGTCCACGCGAGGAAGCTCGAGGATGCGGGCTATCTGGAATGCACCAAGTCATTCGCGGGCCGCACGCCGCGGACCGAGTACCGGCTGACGGCCGCGGGGCGGGCCGCGCTGGAATCCTACCTGGGCCACATGGAAGCGCTGATCGACGCGACGCGCGAGCAGGCACCGGAGTCGTCGAGGAGAGGCGCGAGGAGGAAACGATGAGCTGGACACAGGGTCTGGGCCTCTTGCTCTGGATGGGAACGGCCGCGCTTGTCGTGGCGGCAGCGGTCGCGGCCGGCGTGGCGTGGAGGCGGGGCAGCCATCGCGCGGCCGGCCGGATCGCCCTCGGCATGGGAGCCTGGCTCCTCGCCTACGGAACGGTCCTGGCCGCCGTCTCGCTGGCGAGCGACGAGCGCGTGCTCGCGCGCGGGGAGACCAAGTGGTTCTGCGGGGTGTACCTCGATTGTCACGTGGGCGTCGCGGTGCCGAGCGTGCGCAACGCGGACGTACTCGGCGAGGGCGAAGCCACCCTTCGCGCGAACGGCCGCTTCTGGATCGTTTCGCTCACTATCGAGAACAGTGCGATCCGTGTCCCACTCGGCCTCTATGACCCGGAAGCGCGGGTCGCGGACGCAGCCGGCCGATCCTGGGACCGCGTCATCGAGGCCGAGCGTGCGCTGGCCGGTGAGCCCGCGGATCTCACCCGCGAGGTCCCTCCCGGCGGCTCGTACACGGTCGAGCTCGTCTACGACCTTCCCGAGGACGTAGCGGACCCCCGACTCCTCGTGACCGAGAAAGGTCTGCCGGAGCGACTGGCCGAGCGCGTCCTGATCGGCGACGACGACAGCCTGCTCCACGCGCCGACGACGCTGCGGATCTCCTGATCCGGGCCTGATCCGCGGGCGTCCGGTCGCCATCCGGCGACGGAATCCCCATGTTTGTCGTCATGGTGGGATCGATCGAGACCTCCCTCGGAGCGCTGGACGAACGCCGGCTCCTGAACGGCATCTACATTGTGCGGCTGTCGACGGCCATCGCGCTTGCGCTGGCGGCGACGGTCGTGCGCTCGGTGTACGCGCCCGCCTCGCCGACGGCCGTGGTCATGCTGATCGTCGGCCTGCCGCTCGCCTGGACGATCGCTTCGCTCCTCTGGACCCGGCGCCGCGCGATGTCCCCTCGGTTCCTCGCGTTCCAGGTCGGCCACGACCTGTTCCTTGTGACCCTGGCCGTGCTTCTGACCGGCGGCGTGGGGAGCGAGTTCGCCTTCCTGTACGTGCTCCTGATCGCGGTCGCGGGACTCATCCTCGGAATGGGGGGCGCGATCCTGACCGCCCTCGGGAGCGTGGTCACGTACCTGGGGGTGGCCTGGGTCCAGATCGAACCGCAGCTCTCCGGATCCAGCACCACGATCGAGCTCCCCAACCTGAGCGCACGGATCGGGACGGTGCTCTGGAGCCTGGCGCTGATCGCGATGGTGTTCGCGATCGTCGGCGTGGCCAGCGGTCTCGCCGCGCGCCGTCTGCGCCTCCAGCGCGCCCGGCTGACCGAGCTCGAGAAGCAGCTCGCGCACGCCCGCATCGACGCCCAGGATCTGCTCAATACGGTGGAGAGCGGCATCCTCTCGATTGACGCGGCGGAGGAAGTCGACTTCGTCAACTTCACGGCCCGCGTCCAGCTCGGGATCAGCGGAACCCCGAGCACCGGCGATCTGAGCGAGCGCGCGGAGTCGAGCGGCATCCGCGAGCTGTACGAGCTGATGGTCGGCACACTGCGCAGTGAGCGCGAGGTCGATTTCATGGAGCTCAAGCTCCCCGCGGGCGCGGGGACCCCGCGACCATTCAGCGTCTCGACCACCGTCCTCTACGGCCCGGGAGGGGAGAAGCGCGGCGCGGCCGCGATCCTCAAGAACATCGAGGACGTCAAGCGGCTCGAGGACCTCGCTCGCCAGGCCGATCGGCACAAGGCGGTGGCCGTGCTGGCGGCGGGCCTGGCCCACGAGATCCGTAACCCGCTCGCGGCGATCCGCTCCTCGGTCGAGCTCCTGGATGGAGACGAGAGCGATGGCCGGGAGCGGCCGCCCGGCGAAGACCGGCGGCTCATGGACCTCATCATCCGCGAAGCCGACCGTCTCTCCTCGCTGATCCAGGACTTCATGGCCTTCTCGCGGACCGAGCTCCGGAACCGCGGGAGGATCGACCTGGTCGAGGTGGTCAAGGACGCCCTCGAGGTCGAGCGGGTGGCGGCGCCCGAGGGGGCGCCCGAGATCGCGTTCTCGCCCCCGGAGCGGAAGTACTGGGTGGAAGGCGACCACAACCTGCTCAAGCAGGTGGTCCTCAACCTCGCGACCAACGCCCGTGAGGCGGTCGGCGACCGGATCACCGGTCGGGTGGAAGTGCGGGTCGGCGTCGACCCCGACCTGCCCGGCCTCGACCGCGCCCCGGGACCGCTCGTCACGCTGGAGGTTCGCGACAACGGCCCGGGCGTGGACCCGCAGGTCCGGGAACACATCTTCGACCCGTTCTTCACGACCCGTGAGAAGGGGTTCGGCATGGGGCTCGCGATCGTCCACCGGATTGTGGACCTCCACGGCGGGGTCGTCTGGGTGCACTCCACCCCCGGCTGGGGATCGATCTTCCGGGTCGCCCTCCCGAGCCTCGAATAGCGCTGACCGCGGAACGCGCGGTATATTCCACCAAATGGCGAAAGATCGTCCGCCCAAAGTCCTCGTCGTCGAGGACGAGCCCAGCGTGCGCGAGGCGCTGTCGGTTCTCTTCAAGCGCAACGGTTTCGAGGTCGAGGGGAGCGAGTCGGGGGACCGGGCCATCGGCTGGCTCTCCGAGCACGGCCCCGTCGATCTCGTGATCACCGACCTACGGCTGCCGGGCCAGGACGGGATTGCGGTCCTCAAAGCGGCGCGCTCGCAGGACCCGCTCGCCAAGGTGATCGTCGTCACCGCCCAGGGCGACGAGGATTTCGCCATGAAGGCCTGCAACGAGGGCGCCTTCCGCTATCTCAAGAAGCCGTACAAGAACCAGGAGCTGATCCTGAACGCCCGCCAGGCGCTCGAAATGCACGCTCTCGAGGAGAAGAACGTCAAGCTTGCGCGCGAGAACCAGGCGCTCCAGCGCAAGGTCGGCGAGGCGATGAAGGTCGAGCCGGTGGGCACGAGCGACGCCTTCCGCGAGGTGCTCATGGTCGCCGAGCAGGTCGCCGCGGCCGAGAGCACGGTGCTCCTGGGCGGAGAGAGCGGCACGGGAAAGGAGCTCTTCGCACGCTTCATCCACCTCAAGTCGAAGCGCGTCGGCGGCCCGTTCGTGCCGATCAACTGCGGGGCGCTGCCCGAGCCCCTGCTCGAGTCCGAGCTCTTCGGCCACGTCAAGGGCTCGTTCACCGGCGCGATTCGCGACAAGGAAGGGCTGTTCACGGTGGCCGCCGGCGGGACCCTGTTCCTCGACGAGATCGGCGACACGACACCCGCCATCCAGGTCAAGCTCCTGCGTGTACTCCAGGAGCGGGAGATCATCCCGGTCGGCGCGACCGAGGCGGTGCCGGTGGACGTCCGGATACTCGCGGCGACCAACAAGGACCTGGACAAGGAGGTCGAGCGCGGCGCCTTCCGGCAGGATCTCTACTACCGCCTGAACGTGATCCCGATCGTGATCCCCCCTTTGCGACATCGACGGGACGACATCCCGCTGCTCCTCGGGCACGTGCTCGCCCGCGCGGGCTTCGCGGACTCGATGCCCGGCGGCACCCGCTCGCAGGACCATATCTTCACGGAGAAGGCGTTCCAGGCGCTCTGCGGCTACGACTGGCCGGGAAACGTGCGCGAGCTCGAAAACGTGGTCGAGCGGCTGCTGGTCCTGTCCGGCTGGAGCGACGGCAAGGGCTTGGGCAAGCAGATCGATCTCCCCCAGCTTCCCGAGAAGATCCGCGAGAAGCCCGAGGCCACGCTGGTCAGCGACGTGCCCGCCCCCACGCCTACGATGGAGACGATCGAGCAGGCGTACATCAAGTGGGTGCTGGCGAAGACGGAGGGCAACAAGGCGCGGGCCGCCGAGATCCTGGGCATCGACCCGTCCACCCTGTACCGGAAGATCGACCGGTACGACATCAAGACCGCGTAGGTTCAAGTCAAGCGTGAGGTCCCAATAAGCGTACCAGTGGCACATCGCAAGAGCCCTGCTCCAGGCGGTGGCGAATTGCAAGGCGGTCCGAGGATGAGTTTTGGTGGAAGCGGAGCTATTGGAAAGCCCACCATGCTTTGCGTTGATGATCCAAGTCATTGATACGATGCCACTTACTAACAGGCACGAAAGGCATTTCATAGTTTGGCACCTGACTTGCTTAGAGTTGCCGAGAGAGGGCCCAAACTCCCCTAACCACTAGGGCAACCGAACGAAGGAGCTGAACAGTGAACATCCGCAAGAACAACCAGGGCTTCACGCTCATCGAGCTGCTGATCGTCGTCGTGATCATCGGCATCCTCGCCGCGATCGCGATCCCGCGCTTCTCCGCGACCAAGGGCAAGGCGTTCGACGCGGCCGCGAAGTCCGACCTGCGCAACGCCATGACCGCGCAGGAAGCGTATTACTCGGACTTCCAGCTGTATGGGGCCGCCGCAGACCTCGACGTCGTGGCGTCAACGAACGTGACGCTGGCGGGCGCCGGCTCGGTGGGTGGGTACGCCCTGTCCGCCGCACACTCCGAGAGCACCAATACCTGGTGCGTGACCTCAGACGCCGCTACGATCGCGGTGTGCTAGCCTGACGATCGCGACACGACGTACCGGGCGCGGCGCGATGAAAATCGCGCCGCGTTTTTTTTGGGGGGAGCGACGATGACGAAGCGTGCGCCGGACACGATCATCCTCATGGTCGTGGCGGCGGCATGCATCGCCCTCTGGCAGCCGTTGTGGAGCGGGAGCCGGACCCTCTACCTGTGGGACGCGGGCACCTACTTCTATCCCATGAAGGATCTGCTGGCACGTACGGTCCAGGCGGGCGACTGGCCGTGGTGGAATCCCTGGATCCGGAACGGCCTTCCCTTCTACGCCAACCCCCAGGTCGGCCTCTTCTATCCCGCCAGCCTGCTCTTCTACCTCCTGCCGACCGCGCTGGCGTTCAACTGGACCGTCATCCTCCATTCCCTCCTGATCGCGACCGGGTTCTTCCTGTGGCTCCGGAGCACGGGAAGATCGCCCACGGCGGCGGGCCTCGGGGCTCTAGCGATCGCCTGGGGCGGGTTCGCGCTGTCGATGACGATCTACCTCAACAACCTCCAGGCCCTGGCGTGGATCGGCTGGACCTGGTGGGCGTGGGAGGGATGGTTGCGCGATCGGACGTGGCGCTGGCTTGCGCTGACATCGGCGGGGTTCGCGCTCGAGTTCCTCGCCGGGGAGCCGCAGGTGGCGGTCGTCACCGCGATCGTCGCACCGCTCCTCGCCTGGACGCGCCGTTCCGACCCTGAGCGCGCCCGCCCCGGATGGATGGCTCCCGTCCTCGGCCTCGGCGCCGCGGCGGCCGGGGCCATGGCCCTGACCGCCGTCCAGCTGGTGCCCACGATCGAGCTGTTCGGGGAGTCGCAGCGCAGCGTCGGGCTCACGACCGGGGAGAGTCTCGGCTGGTCGCTGGCGCCGGCGCAGCTCTACAACCTCGTCGTGCCGCGGTACTTCGAGGCGCCGAGCGGCCTGTTCGACTTCCGCCGCATCCCGGGCGTCGAGCAGCCATGGGTGTTCACGTCGTATCTCGGCGTCGTCGTCGTCGCCCTCGCCGCCGCGGGAGTCGACCTGAAGAGGCCCGGGCGAGCGCTGTTGTGGCCGATATTGGCTGCGGCCGGCGTGTTTCTGGCGTTCGGCGCGCACAACCCGGTCGTCGCCGCCCTCGCGGAGGCAGTTCCCGCGCTGAGGACCTTCCGTTTTCCGGAGAAGATGCTGCTCCTGCCCGCGATCGCCGCGCCCGTCCTCGCGGCGGCCGGTCTCGACCGGATCCGGGAAGACGGCGCCGCCCGTGCGCGAGCTCTGGGGACCGTCGTGCTGATCGCGGCCCTGGGCGGCCTGGGTTGGGGAGTGGCCACCGTCGACGCCCTGGAGCAGGGGTTCCGGCACGTGTTCCTTTTCGCGCTCCTGGCCGCGCTCGGCCTCGCGGCCGTCAGGCGGCTGCCGTTTTCCACCCTCGCGGGGTTCCTCACCGTGATCGCCGTCGCCGATCTGGCGAGCGTGAACACCCAGGTCGCCCCGGTCGCTACGGCAGAACTCTATGCCGAGTCCCCGGCCGTCCTCGAAGGCCTGCCGCTCGAACGGTTGCGGACCCGGTCGCGGATCCGTACCTCTCCATTGGGAGAGCCTCCGGGTCTCGCGTTCACCATAGGCGGCATCGCTTCGGGCACCCATCAGTACTACCAGATGCAGGGGATGGGCGGGAATCTCGCCATGACCCATCGGGTTCTGGCAGAAAATGGCGCGGAGCCTTTTCCTCCCCGCACCGACGATGCTCAGGACGCGATCCTGCGGCAGCTACCGATCGAGCATCAGGTCCGCTACCTCCGTCTCCAGAGCACGGAGTGGCTGGTCGAGCGATCGATGGCGGCGGAAGGCCTGAGCATGGACGCTCCGATCGAGACCCTGGGGCTCTTCCGCTACCGTCTGGACGATCCGCTGCCCCGGGCGTATCTGGTCGAGCGGGTGGCAGTCGAGCCGGACTCGATCGCCGTCCTGAACCGCTTCATGGCGGGCGGCGAGGACCCGCATAGGGTCGCCTACGTGAGCGAGGGCCCTGGCCTGAACGGGGATGCCGAGCGGGTCGCGGGAGCGGTGCGCTGGCTCGAGGGGAGCAACCACTCGGTGCGGCTCCAGGTCGACGCGCCGGCCCGCTCCCTCCTCGTCCTGACCGACACCTGGTACCCGGGATGGACGGTATCGGTGGACGGCCATTCCGCGCCGATCCGGCGCGTCAACTGGCACTTCAAGGGGGTCTACTTGGAGCCTGGAGTGCACCAGGTGCGGTTCGAATACCAGCCGCGGGGGATCGTGCCGGCGGCGATCGTCAGCGGGCTCGCGCTCCTGGCGCTCATGGGAGTGGTGATCGCGGGAGGCCGACGTGGAGCCTGAGGAGTACGGCCGCATGCATCGGCTGGAGCGGGACCACTGGTGGTTCCGCGGCAAGCGCGAGGTCATCGCGGCCCTGCTCGAGAGGGTGGGAGTGGGAGCTCCCGGACCCGACGAGCGGGTCGTCGACATCGGTTGCGGGACCGGCGCCGTGCTCGAGCGCTTCGGCGCGGGCGCGGTTGCCATCGGGATCGACGACCACGAGGATGCGCTTCATTTCGCGCGCCTGAGAGGCGTGCCCCGGCTGACCCGCTCGGATGCCCGGGCGCTCCCGTTCCGCACGGGGAGCGTCGACCGGATCTTCCTCCTCGACGTCGCCGAGCACGTACCCGAGGACGTGCGGGTCTTCCGCGAGATCCGCAGAGTTCTGAAGCCTCGTGGACTGGCCGTGATCCACGTTCCCGCGCATCCATGGATGTGGTCCCCCCACGACGAGGCGATGCACCACGTCCGGCGCTACACGCGCGAGGCGCTCGAAGCGAGGCTTCGCCAGGCCGGCCTCGCGCCTGCTGTCCTGACCTACACGTTCGGAGGCATCCTTCTACCCGCCGCGGCCGTGCGCGCCTGGAAGCGCCGGGGTGCGCGCGATAGTGCCGCCGAGCGGGCGGACTTCGGCGTGACACCCCCGTGGATGAACCGTGCTCTCACCGGCTGGCACCGGATGGAGGCTGCGTGGCTCGCGCGCGTGGATCTGCCACTCGGGGTCTCGATCGCCGCCGTTGTCCGGCCGGCGTGACCGCGATGGAGCGCTGGCTAGAGGCCCACAGGACGGTCACAGGATGGGCGTTTTTCTCGTTTACCCTGGCCCTCGTCGGCATGACGCTCAACGATCCCGGGATCACCTGGGACGAGCCAGCCTACTTCGGATCCGCGCAGCTTCAGGTCGAATGGGTCCGCATGCTGCTCACCGAGCCATCGGCCGCCCTGAACCGGGATGCGGTGTTCGAGATGTGGGACTGGGACCACTACCACAATCCTCACCCGCCGATCTACAAGGAGGCGATGGCGCTCACGTGGTGGCTCACGAAGGGAGTCGTCGGTCACCTGGCTGGGTATCGTCTGGCGCCCGCGCTCCTGTTCGCGGGGCTGGTCGCGCTCGCGTTCCGCTGGGGCGCGGCGGCCTGGAGCGCGACCGCCGGCCTCGGAGCGGCGCTCTCGATCCTGCTAATGCCGCGGCTCTTCGGCCACGCCCACCTCGGCGCCACCGAGACCCCGCTCATCGCCTTCTGGATGGCCGCGAGCGCGGCGGGGTGGTGGGCGATCGAGCGCAGGGGTCGCGCAGGTTGGATCCTCGTGGGCCTGGCCTGGGGCCTCGCCGCGGGCACCAAGTTCACCGGGCTTCTGGCCATCGCGCCGCTGGCGGCCTGGGGACTGTGGCGGGATCCGGGCGCGACCGTCCGCGGGCTGGCGCTCGCCGCGCTCGTGGGGGCGGCGCTCTGCTGGGCCTTGAACCCGATGCTCTGGTTCGACCCGCAGCGCTTCGTGGGAAGATGGTTCTGGGAAAGCCTGCACCGCGGCGACTACGCGCCGATCGCGACGTTCTATTTCGGGAGGGTGTATTCGTTCTCGGTCCCGTGGCACCACGTCTTCGTGATGACCGCGGCGGTCACCCCGCTCGGGATCCTCGCGCTGGCGGGAGCCGGCGGGGTCGCCGGCCTCAAGCGCGTCGATCCGCTCGGCGTACTCTGCGCCGGGACGGTGGCGTTCGTATGGGCGCTCATGCTGTTGCCCGGCGCGCCCCACCACGACGGCGTGCGCCAGTTCCTGGTCGTGTTCCCGTTCCTCGGAATGCTCGCCGGGTATGGCCTGCAAGAGGCGCTGCGCAGGGCTTCCGGCTGGGGCCGCGGCCTGATCCTCACGCTCGCGTTCGTCCCCGCGGCCGTCCAGCTCGCCTGGGTCCATCCCTATTCCCTGGCGTACTACTCGGAGCTCGTCGGCGGCGTACGCGGGGCGCGAGCACTCGGCTTCGAGACCACGTACTGGATGGACGCCTACACCGGCCCGGTCCTCGACTGGATGAACCGGGAGCTTCCGCAGGAGGCCCGTATCTACGTGCTCGGCGAGCCGCTCGCGCTCGAGCTCCAGCAGGCGTACGGACGGCTGCGGCGAGACCTTCAGCCGACCGGAAACCCGACCGGCGCGCAGTGGGTGCTCGTTCAGATGCGGCAGGGACTCATGCGTCCCGAAGTCGTCGATCTGGTCGAACGCGGTCGGCCCGTCTACGCGCTGGAGTTGCAGGGAGTCCCGCTGGTCGCCATCTATCGGGTCGGACCTCCGGACCCCCGACAGGAGAACAGGCAGGAATGAACGGCGAAACGAGCCCGCGGCTCTCGGTCGTCGTCCCGATCAAGGACGAGATCGAAACGCTGCCCGAGCTGACCCGTCGCCTTTTCAACGTCCTGACCGGCGAGCTGTCGGACAGCGAGATCGTGTTCGTCGATGACGGATCGGCGGACGGCAGCGCAGGCTGGATCGCGGAGCGGCACGGGGACGACGCCCGGGTCAAGCTGGTGCGGCTCTCGCGGAACTTCGGGCATCAGGCGGCCGTGACCGCCGGCCTGGCGCACGCGAGCGGGAGCGCGGTGGTCCTGATGGACGGCGATCTGCAGGACCCCCCCGAGCTAATCCCTGCGCTGGTCGAGAAATGGCGCGAGGGCCACGAGATCGTCCACACGGTCAAGACGCGCCGGAAGGAGTCGTGGGCCCGCCGGCTCGCGTTCCGCGTCTTCTACCGCATGATCCGCTCGCTCTCCTCTGAGACCGATCTTCCGCTTCAGGCCGGGCTGTTCTCGCTGCTGGACCGCCGCGTCGTGGACGAGCTCGAGCGGATGCCGGAGCGGAATCGCTACCTGGCGGGGCTTCGCGCATGGGTGGGATTCCGCCAGACGGCGGTGGAGTACGAGCGCGACGCCCGCTGGTCGGGCACCCCGCGGGTCTCAGTCGCCAGGCTCTTCCGGCTCGCCTTCGACGGAATCTTCTCGTTCTCCAACCTGCCTCTGCGTCTCGCGACCCTGCTCGGGCTGGTCGTCTCGCTGGCGGCGTTCCTTCTCATGGCGACGATCCTCTATCTGCGGCTCTTCACCGACCGCGCCATCCTGGGATGGGCGTCGCTGATGACGTCGATCCTCTTCCTGGGGGGAGTCATCCTGGTGACGATCGGCATCATCGGCGAGTACACGGGCAGGATCTACGACGAGGTCAAGCGGCGGCCGCTCTACGTCGTCGCCGAGCGGGTGGGGCTCGCCGAACACGCGCCGGAGATCGAGGAACGGCGCCTCTGAAGCCTGGGAGGATCCTCGTGCGCGCGGCCGGCGCGCTCCTGCTGGCCATCCCCCTGCTGCCGCTCCAGTCGATGGCGGGGGAGTTCCGCGAAGACAGCGCGTTCGTCGGCCCGGCGGAATGGGCGCTCGGCATAGCGATCTTCGGCACGATCGCCTGGCTCCTTGCCTGGACGCTACCGCAGGGGGCGCTCCGAAGGTCGAGAGAGGTCTCCGCCAGGCTCTTCGGAGAGGGGGCTGGTCGGTCGGCCCTCGTCGTGCTGCTCGCCACCCTGGCTGCGATTCTGATGGCGGTCTCCACGCTCGCGTTCGAGCATCGACCACAGCTCGTGGACAGCGTGATCCAGCTCTTTCAGGCAAAGATCTTCGCGGCCGGGGCGGTGAGCGCCCCGGCGCCCGCGGCGCCGGAGTTCTTCGTCACCCAGCACATGATTGTGGAGGGCGGAAGCTGGTACTCCCAGTACCCGCCGGGTCACTCGGCGCTCCTTGCGACAGGTGTCCTCCTCGGCGTGCCATGGCTCGTGCCCATCCTCCTGACGCTCGCCTCGGCCGCTCTCCTGTACGGGTTCGCGAAGCGGGCATACGGCGAAACGACTGCGCGGCTCACTCTGCTCCTGCTGGTTCTCGCCCCCTTCTTCTGGTTCATGGGCGCGAGCTTCATGAGCCACGTCTCCTCGCTGGCGGGCGTCTGCGCCTTCCTGTACTGCTTTGCTCGCTGGGAGGAGGACGGCCGCCTCGGGATGCTGGCGGCAGCAGGGATGGGTCTCGGCGTTGGATTCCTCAGTCGGCCGTTGGAAGTTCTGGCCATCGGAGCGGTGTTCGGGGGAGTCCTGTGCGCCGATGCCGTGAGGAAGCGGCGCTGGCAGCCGCTGGTCGTGTTCGGCGCGGCGTTCCTGCTGGTCGGCTCGCTGTATCTGGCATTCAACGCGGTTACGACCGGGAATCCCCTTCGCCCGGGGTACATCGAGCTGTGGGGCACCTCGCATGGTCTCGGCTTCCACGAAAGCCCATGGGGGGAACGGCACACTCCTCTAGCCGGGTTGCGCAACCAGATTCTCGACCTCTCCCTTCTCGGCGTGTTCCTGTTCGAATGGCCGATTCCCGCGCTCTGGCCGCTCGGGATTGCCCTGGCGGCGGGCTGGCTAGGGCGTCGCTGGGA
The DNA here is from genome assembly GCA_035633635.1 of Gemmatimonadota bacterium. GTDB lineage: Bacteria > Gemmatimonadota > Gemmatimonadetes > JACCXV01 > JAHWKZ01 > JAICNR01. Next base: position 24,266 of record DASQEN010000247.1, read on the forward strand.
TTTGCGTCTCCTTGCGGCGTTCCTGATCGTGCCCGCCGCGAATTTCTTCTACTGGCACCGCGACACGTTTCTGGGGCCGCGATTCCTGTACGTGACTCTCGCCTTCGTCGTTCCCCTCACGGCGCGTGCCCTGGTCGAGGGGTGTCGCCGGCTGAAGGGGCGAACGTGGAAACCAGGGGGATTTCCGGCGGTCGATCTGACCACGTGGGCGTCCCTCGTGATCGCCCTCTCCGCTCTCTATACCATCGGATATGGGGCGCCGGCCCGCTTCCTCATCTATCGGACCAGCATGGGGAGCATGAAGCTCGACCTCGTGGAGATGGCGCATTCCGCCGGAATCGATCGTGGCATCGTCTTCGTTTCAGAGAGTTGGGGGAGCCGCGTGATCGCCCAGCTGCGGGGATTGGGAGCTCCCGCGTCCACGGTCGAGAGGGCCTATCGGCAATCGGATCTCTGCGACCTTGACGGAATCGTTCGCCGTGCGCGGGCCGACGAATGGAGCCCGGACCAGGTCGAGACGGCGCTCAATTCTGCGATGGTGGGGCAGGAATCCCTGGTTCTGGTGGAGGTCTCCGGGGACCCAACGGCGCGGTTCAAGCCCGGAAGCCAACTGACTACCGAGTGCCTTGCCGAGATCCGCTACGATCAGCAAGGATACTCTCTCTTCACGCCTCATCTGCCTGCGAACGATCCTGGTCTATCGGGACCGCTCATTTTCGCGCGCGACCTCGGTGCCCACAATACGAAACTAGCGCGGCGGTATCCAGGCCGTCCGGTCTGGGTGTATCGAGGCGGAGAGTTTCATGCGTCCCACTGAACTCGCTAAGGAGTGAGGTTTTGCTACCTATGATCACATTGCTATGGCTTGGTACTTGCATCGGAAGGAACGCCATGACAAAGCCGCGCACGCATCGGGGGATGAGGGACACCGCAGGATTTTCCCTTATCGAACTTCTCATTGTCATGCTGGTGATCAGCGTTCTGGCGACGATTGCGATGGCCAGTTATCCCTATATGCGCGAGAAGGCCGGCGTCACGGCCGCGAAGAGCGACCTGAAGAACGCCGCGATTTTTCAGGAAAACTACTACGCCGATAACCAGACGTATGCCGACCAGACCGCTCTGGACGCGGGGTTCCTGGGGAGCGAGAACGTGACGGTGATCGTCCTCTCGGCGGATATGGGAGGGTACGAGATGTCCGCGAGCCACGCAGCGAGCAGCGCCGCGTTCTGCCTCTCCTCCGCGGACGGAGCGGTCGTCAGCTGTTGACCCTGCTGTCGACCGGCCGACGATTCGGGGCGACGTCGAGGAAGCGCTCCGCGATCTCCTGAGGGAGTGACCTTGGGGCCCGGCTCTTGCGAGTCCGGCCCTTCACCGGCCCGCCCCGGACTCCCTCGCTGGTCCCGTGTGAAGCGACGTTCCGTCCGCACTTCCGGCCATTCGCTGGTCGACGTGCTCCTCGTCCTGTTCGTGCTGGGGGTCCTGCTGGCCGCCGCGGTCCCCGACCTCGGACGGGCGCACCGGCGCTACGCTGCACTGGCGACCGCCCGGCAGCTCCGCGCCGATCTCGCACACGCCCGGATGGAAGCGATCCTGCGCGGGAGGACGGTGACGGTCGTGATCGACACCGCCACGGGATCGTACGGCGCGACCGACGCCGGCGGAGCATCGGTCCTATCCCGGCACGTTCCGCCATCGGTCCGGATCCGGACCACCGCGAACCGCCAGGCGATCCCGTTCACCGCGCGCGGCACGACCGACCTCTACAGCACGACCTGGGTCGGCCCGGCCGAGGACCCCGAGGGCACCTGGCACGGCATTCGGGTGGCGCCGAGCGGGGCTTTGGCGCGTCCGTGAGCGCGCGCGGCGAGACGCTGGTCGAGGTGATCGTGGCGCTTCTCCTCCTGACGGTCGGGGCACTCGCGCTGGCCGCCGGGATCGGGCAGGCCCAGAGGGCGCGGCGTCTGGCTGCCTCCTCCGGGCTCGCGCTCGCCTCGGCCGAAGCCTGGCTGGAGGCGTGGCGCGCCGGTCCGGCCCGGGGCAGCGCGGCGGGAAGGACTGCGTTCTCCTGGGGCGAATGGCGGGGGGACTTGAAATGGGAGACCGGAACCCAGTCGGGATGCGTGGAGTGGGCCCGGGTGTCGGTGGCCGCGGCGGCCGGCGACGCCACTGAAGCGCGGCTGTCGAGCCGCCGCTTCGTGGCCGGTGGAGGTGGTTGTGGACCGTAGCGGTCGATCGATCGACACCCGGCCGAAGGGTCGCGCCGGGACCACGACGCTCGAGCTCATCGTCTCGGCCACGATCGGATTCGTCGTGACCGGCGCGGCACTCGCCCTCTGCGCTGCGGGGAACCGGGCGGTGTCCAGGATCGCCGCCTCGGAAGCGGCCTGGCAGGAAGCGCGGGCGGCCCTCACCCAGTGGGCGGCGGACTGGCGCGGATCGGGGTACGACCCCGCCTCCGCCTCCGGTGCGGGCGTGACCCGGCTGGCGCCCGACACGATGGAGTTTTCCGCCGACTGGAACGGCGACGGCACGCTCCTGCCCACGGGGTCCAACCCGAACGAGCGGCTCGCCTATGCGACTGCGCCCGGGGTCTTCCGGCGCGGGATCAACGGCGGCCCGCGCCTGGCCGCGGCATGGCCGGACTCGGCCCGGTTCTCGTTCCGGGACGAAGCGGGTGGGGACCTGGGGTCCAGCCCTTCTCCGGCGGCGGTCCGGATCGCGGTCGCGCACCTGGCCCTGCCGAATCCGGGGAGCGGGCCCCCGCCGGTGGCGGAGTGGGCAGCGTCACGGAGGAATCCCTGAGCCCGCGGCGGGCGACGGCGGGGCTCGAGCCCCGATGCGAGGGCGGGAGCGCGCTCGTCGTCGTCCTCTGGGCGCTGGTCGCGCTGAGCGCGCTCTCGCTCGCCGCCTCGGTCGGGGCGGTCGTCGACCTTCGGCTCGCGGTCCGGCACCGCGAGCACGCGGCCGCGCTCGCGGCGGCCGAGGCCGGTCTCGCCGAGGCGCTCGCGGCGGTGACGGTTGCACCGGCCCGCGCCGCGCGCGCGGACAGCGTGAGCGGAGCCGGTGAG
>DASQEN010000248.1:0-10810 GCA_035633635.1 Gemmatimonadota bacterium
AGGGGGGGAGCTCGACGCCTGGGAGGCGCGGGACCCGGTCGCCCGTTACGAGCGGTGGCTGGTGTCCGAGGGGATCGTCGACCGGGAGCAGCTCGATCAGATCGACGCTCGCGTGCGGCGCAAGCTCGACGCCGCGGTCGAAGAGGCCGAGAAGGCGCCCATGCCCGAGCCGCGGACCGCGCTCGATGACGTTTGGTCCACGCCTCGCTGGCCGCACCCGAGCCCGAATTATCATGATTTCACAAAGGAAGTGGTAGAATGAATACAGCCCGTCGAATGGTCATGGCCGCGGCCGCGCTCGCGTTCACCGCCACCGCCTGCGTGCTGTCGGTGAACGACAGGGGTGACGAGCCACGCGGCATTCCCGGCGACACGATCTGGAGCCAGGAGATCGAGATGCTAGAGGGACAGGTCGCCCACATCGACAGCCGTGCACTCTCGATCTATCTGGATGACACCGGTGTCGACTCGGCGATCGTGACGCTTGCCAAGGCCGGTGTCGAGCGCACGGTCACTCTGCGAACCGGCCTCGCCGGGGAGGAGACGATGCCGCCCTACACGGTTCAGCTCGTATATACCGGCGTGAACGGGAGCGCGACTATCGAGGTCCGGAAGTTCCGCGAGTGAGCGGCCGAGTGCGGACCGAGGTTACCCGGTGAGCGCGCCGGAACGAGGTGGGACGACGACGTACCTGGAGGCGATCCGTCAGGGTCTCTGGGAGGAGATGGAGTCTGACGAGAGGGTATTCCTGATCGGCGAGGACGTCGGCGCCTACGGCGGCGCGTTTAAGGTGACCGACGGGTTTATCGACCGCTTCGGCGACCAGCGCGTGATCGACACGCCGATCTCGGAGGCGGCCATCGTGGGCGCGTCGGTCGGCGCCGCGATGATGGGGCTCCGCCCCGTCGCGGAGATGCAGTTCATCGACTTCATCAGCTGCGGCTTCGACCAGCTCACCAACGTGGCCGCCAAGAACCGCTACCGATGGGGCCAGGGTACGCCGATCGTCGTCCGTGGCCCGGCCGGCGGCGGCGTGCACGGCGGGCCGTTCCACTCGCTCCAGGCCGAGTCGTACTTCGCGCACACCGCGGGGCTCAAGGTCGTCTGTCCGGCCACTCCCTACGACGCCAAGGGGCTGATCAAGGCGGCGATCCGGGACGACGACCCGGTGGTGTTCCAGGAGCACAAGTTCCTCTACCGCCGCATCAAGGAGGATCTCCCGGCCGAGGAGTACGTAGTGCCGCTCGGAAAGGCGCGCATTCACCGCGAGGGCGGCGATCTCACGATCGTGACGTGGGCCGCGATGGTCCATACCGCGGCCGACGCGGCCGAGGCGCTCGCCGGGGACGGCGTCGAGGTCGAGATCGTCGACCTCAGGACCATCGTGCCGCTCGACGAGGAGGCGGTTCTCCGCTCGGTGGCCAAGACCAACCGGGTGATCGTCCTGCACGAAGCGCCGCGGACCGGGGGCTTCGGCGGTGAGATCGCGGCCACTATTGCTGAGAAGGCGTTCGAGTACCTGGACGCCCCGATCGTGCGGGTGACCGCTCCCGACACGCCGGTGCCATATAGCCCACCGCTCGAGGAATACTATCTGCCCGGCAAGGACGACCTGCTCGAAGCCGCCCGCAAGCTGCTCGACTACTAGCTCGCCAAAGGCGCCCCGGGCTGCTAGCCTTTTCCGCCCAACTTACGCGACGCGATCCGCATACCGGAGGAAATCATGCCCGTAGACGTAATCATGCCCCAGATGGGCGAGTCGATCGCGGAAGGGACCCTCGTGAAGTGGCTCAAGAAGCCCGGCGACGCGATCGAGCGGGACGAGAACCTGTTCGAGATCTCGACCGACAAGGTCGACGCCGAGATCCCGTCGCCTTCCGCCGGAACGCTCGGAGAGATCCTGGTGCAGGAGGGGCAGACGGTCGAGGTCGGGACCGTGGTCGCCACGATCGTCGAGGCGGGCGAGGCCCCGGGTGCGAAAGCCCAGCCGGCCTCGGAGGCCCAGCCGGTCGCGCAGGCGGACGGCTCGGCCCGGAAAGAGCCATCGGCCCAGCTCGAGCGCACCGCGCCGTCCGCGCAGCCCCAGCCGTCCGCGCAGGCCGAGCCGGTCGCGCGCACGACCGAAGCTGCCGCGCCCGAGCCCGCGGGCGTGACATCGGGGGACCGCGCGGGTAACGGCGCGCGGACTCTCCCCACCAAGGAGCAGCTCCGGCGCACGCGGTCCTCCCCGCTCGTCCGCAACATCGCCCGCGAGCACGAAGTCGACGTCTCCCGGATCGAGGGCAGCGGCCTCTCCGGCCGTGTGACGAAGGGCGACATCCTCGCGTACATCGAAGAGCAGGCGGTCGCGGAGCCGGTGAAGATCGTCCGGCCCGAGCGCATGGAGCCCGTCGCCGCAGCGGCAATCGCCCCGAGGCCCTTCGCCGAAAGCGACCGGGTGGAGATCGAGCCTATGTCGATCATGCGACAGCGGATCGCCGAGCACATGATCGCCTCGCGGCGCACGTCGGCTCACGTGACCACGTTCTTCGAGATCGACATGACGCGAGTGGACGAGCTGCGTCGACGCAACAAGGAGCGATTCCTTGCCGACTCGGGCGTCAAGCTCACGTTCATGCCGTTCATCATCAAGGCGCTGGTCGCCGGCGTGAAGGAGTGGCCGATCCTCAACGCCTCGATCTGGAACGACCAGATCGTCTACAAGAAGGACATCAACGTCGGGATCGCGGTCGCGCTGCAGCAGGACCGGGGCTTTGGCCTGATCGTGCCGGTGATCCGGCACGCCGACGAGCTGTCGCTGGTGGGATTAGCGCGAGGGGCGAACGACCTCGCGGAGCGAGCGCGCTCCAAGAAGCTCAGCCCCGACGAGGTCCAGGGCGGGACGATCACGATCACGAACCCCGGCGTCTTCGGCTCGCTGGCCGGAACGCCGATCATCAACCAGCCGCAGGTCGCGATCCTCGGGGTGGGAGTGATCGAGAAGCGGGTCAAGGTCGTCGGGCCGAACGACTCTATCGGCGTGCGCACCTGCGCCTACTTCTCGATCAGCTACGACCACCGCGTGGTCGACGGGGCGACCGCCGACCACTTCATGCTCGTGGTCAAGGAGAAGCTGGAGGGTTTCAGCGACCCGTCGCTGAACTAGCTGCCTGCTCGAGGCGTCTACCGCTCCGGATTCCCCAAATTTCCGCACGCCACGATTGCGGCCTTGTCGCCCGCTCCGCGCACCCGCACGGCCCTGTTCGCCTGGTCGCTCCCGAGCAGGCTCGGGTCGAGGACATGGCGGAACGCACCATCGCCTTCCTCGCCGGCCGTGATCTCTCCGAGCACGGCGATCACGGCCGCGGGGCTTTCGCAGGATCCGCCGACCAGCTCGGCCACGTAGGGCAATCCGCTGTTCGCGCCGTGGATCTCTACCGAGACCGCGGTCCCTCCGTCGCCCGGGCTGAGGCTGACCGACCCGATGACGTCCGTGCCGGCCAGCGCCACGAGCTCCCCGCGCAAGACCCGGGTCATCTCATCCCTGGAGGGGTCCCGGGCTTCGCTCGGCCCGTCCGTACCTAGATCCGTCGCGGAGGAGACTGTATCGGAGACCTCGCCGTTTCGCTCGACGTCCTCGTCGGAGGTTCCGCAACCCATGATCGCGGCAAGGGTGATCGCTGCGCAAACGATTCCGAGTCTCAGGCATGTCCTGCTCATCGATCCGTCCTTCCTGGAGTCGTTTTCCCGGCCACCCCGTACATTGTAGGTGGAACCAGGCCTACTCGTTGGCAGGGACGTTAGCGCTGCTTGTACGGTTCGGACACCGGGGTCTACAATGACCACCATGCCAGGCCGTGAAGCGTTCGACCGATTCCGGCAGACCCGCGCTGCCCGCATCATAGCCGTCTATTCGGCGACCGCCTGGGGCATCTTCGAGATCATCGACAAGACCGTGCGGACCTTTGGGTGGCCCGAGGTGATCCCGCGGAGCTCGCTCATCCTGCTGGTCGTCGGCCTCGTCGTCGTTACGTTCGCGGCCTGGGCCTACGCGGGGCAAGAGGTCGGTGAGCGCACCGGGTGGAGATGGCCGACCCAGATCCAGGCGCTCCTGTCCAACCGCTGGTTCGGGCGGGTCGCCGTCGCCGGGCTGGGAGTCGGCGTGCTTCTCTGGGGATGGCGGATGGTGCGGCCGGACGATACATACGGGCCGTTCCGTGTTGCCGAGCTCCGAGCGACGAGCCAGGCGCCGCGGGTCGCGGTGCTTCCGGTGACCAGCGAGGAGGCCGGCCTGGACCTTCCCCGACGTACGCTCTCGCGCCTGCTTTCGGTGGACCTCAACGACGTCGATGACATGCGGACGATCCGCAGCGATCTGGTCTCCCGGCGCTGGGAAGAGACGTCGGTCGTCGAGCCGAAGGCTGTCGCCCGGTTCGGCCGCGAGCTCGGGGTCCACTTCGTCGTCGCGGCGACGGTCGAGCGGGGTGGCGAGGGCCTGAGGGCCTCGGCGGAGGTGGTGGAGGCCGGTCGCGGCGAGTCGATCGGCCACATCGTGGTCGAGGGAAGGGAGGGCGACCTGGCGGGCCTTTCCGATCGGCTGGCCATGGAGGTGTACAGCGCGCTGGTCGAGGACGACGGCGTCGCGTCGCTGACGAGTCCCCGAAGGGCGCGGACGTCCTCGATGCATGCGTTCAAGTCCTACCTCAGGGCGGAGCGTGCATTCCGTCGTGCGGATTTCGATCTCGCGATCGCCGAGTACACCCGGGCCACCGTGGCGGACAGCATGTTCGCGATGGCGCTCTTCAGGGAGGGGCTCGCCAGGCGATGGGCGGACCCCGCGGCGGGTTCCCCGCTCGAGAGCTTCGACGCGGCCATGGAGCACACCGACAGGCTGCTGGAGGACGATCGCGAGATGCTTCGGGCCAGCGGGGCGCTCGAATGGGGAATGCTGGAGAGCATCTCGGCCTTTGCCGCGGTGCTCGAGCGACGTCGCGACGATCCGCAGGCGTGGTATCTGCTGGCGGACGCGGAAGCCTACGTGGGCGAGTCGCTCCTCCTCAAGCCGGACAGCGTCGAAGCGGTCCTGGCCAATACCGTTGCGGCCGACCCCGGGTTCGCCCCCGCCCATCTCCTCCGGGTCCCGCTGGTGCTGGTGGGCGGCGCGGAGCGGCCGGCGGTCGACGCGCTGGTCGATTCGCTGGCCGCGGCGGGCGCGCGACCCTGGGTCGTCGCCGAAGAGAGGCTGCTCGTCGAGCTCGCGTTCGGCGACGCGGATCGGCTCCCAGGGCTCGAGGACGTGCCAGTGCAGCGTCTGTGGCGCTTCTGGAACGCGCTGGGGGCCCCGCGCCTCATCGACCGGCAGGCCATCGTGCTCCAGGAGATCAGGGAGCGAGCCGGGATCGATCCCCGACCGGCCAAGCGTTCGCTGTACTACAACTTCCTGGCCCGCGGCCTGCACGCCGCGGCGCTCGACCTCCTCGACGATACCGGCATGGTGGGGTTCTGGCCCGAAGCGGTGTACAGGACGACACGGCGGGGAATCGGTCTTCCCGCCAACCTCTTGCTGGAGGCTACGGACGTGTACGACCAGTACGCGTCAGGGACGACCTGGTTCTACGGAGGAGCCATGGCCGTGGACGAGGGGCGGTGGAGCGACGCCTCGTTCGCCGTCGAGCGCCTGTTCGAAGAGGCCCGCGGGATCGGCGAAGAAGGGGACGCCCTCACCTCCCGGGAGCATTCCATGGCTGCAGCGATCCTCGATCAGTATGCCCGAGTGCGAACGAACCCGAGCGCGGAGCGCATTGTCGAGCTCGAGACCCGCCGCCTTGCCGGCACCGGCTCGAGCGAGTGGGCCAGGATGGTGGACGACACCGCGCGTTGGTGGCTGGGAGAGCTCTGGCTCGAACTCGGCGACCGCGACCAGGCGGCGCTCTACTTCCAGTCCCTCTGGCGGGACCCCCTGGCCGGACAGCGCCTGCGGGAGATCGGAGCCCGGGGCACGGGCGCCTCGACCGGGCGCATCGCCGGTCGCTAGACTTCCATCGAAACGTTAGATAACGCTAGATAGGTATTTGCAATGCAATATGTTGGCTGTCTTAAGCTACCAGCGATGTCAGGTGGACTCCCCTCGACCGTGCACCCATTCCCGGGCATCCTCGACCCGCGAGTGGGGGAAGACCCGCACCTGGGCCCGGCCCGTCGCCGGTGCGGACCGAACCGCGCCCTCGAGCCAACCCTGATCACCGACGATCGCAACCCGTTCGACGTCGGCGGCCAGCCCGGCGGCAAGCGGCAGATGGGAGCGGAGCGAGGCGGCTTCCAGCAGGCCGATCTTCTCGACGAGCAGGAGCAGCCGGAGCGACCCGTGCCGGCGGACCGTCTCGCGGGCGCGAGCGGCCACGTCGGCCGGATCGGCGCCACCTTCCCGACCGGACCTCACATGGAGCACGAGGACGGGCCCCGAGCTCTCCTCCATCAGCTCGACGATCGGCAACCTAGTGCCTCGCTGCGGAAATCCGCGTGCATTCGAGTGTGGCTGCACTCCGGAGCGCTGCGTTGCTCCTCGTCACCATAGCGCTGCTATGCCTCCTCGTCGCGCCTTGCGCTCCGGGCGCATCCCCACTCTCGGTGCTTAGGCGGATTTCCGCAGCGAGGCACTCAGCTCCCCAGCCCCAGCTTCTTCTCCACGGGGCGGAGGAACGAGATCACGTTCTCGATGTGCTTGTCGAGCGGCACTCCCAGGTCGTCGGCAGCCTTCTTCAGCGCGGCGCGATCGATCGCCTCACAGAAGGTCTTGTCCTTGAGCTTCTTCTTGACCGACTTGAGCTCCAGATCGTTGAACGAGCGGCTCGGCCGCACCAGCGCGCAGGCGACCAGGAAACCAGCCAGCTCGTCGACCGCGTAGAGGGTCTTCTCCATCCTGGACTCGCGTGGGACGCCGGTATAGTCGGCGTGACTCAGGACCGCGCGTCGCACCTCTCGTGGCCAACCCTGCTTGTCGAGGATCTGCACGCCCACGAAGGGGTGACCGTTCTCGCCCTGATGCTTCTCGTAGTCGAAATCGTGGATGAGGCCCACCATGCCCCACATCTCCACGTCTTCGCCGAACTTCTGCGCGTAGCCGCGCATCGCGGCTTCCACGGCGAGCATGTGGTTGCGGAGGTTCTCGCTGTCGGTGTATTCGGTCACGAGGCGCCATGCGTCCTCGCGCGTCTTTCCATCGATGGGCATCGGGTCCTTTTCTCTCGGGTCGGTATGTGGTGTGACGCGCGGGTCCGCGTACGGGCACAACAAATATAACCGCCGGGCGGCGAGGCTCCCAACTCTGTGCTCGGGCCCCGGTTGCCCCCGTCCGCCGACGGGCCGTACTTTGCGTTCGTGAACCCGGAAGCCCAGGCGGAACATACGATCCGAGGTCTCGAGCCCTCCGTGCTCCTCGAGATGTATCGCCACATCTACGCCGCGCGGCGGATCGACGACAAGGAGATCCAGCTCAAGCGGCAGAACCGGATCTTTTTCCAGATCTCCGGCGCGGGGCACGAGGGCGTGCTGGCCGCCGCCGGGCCGCTGCTGAAGCCGGGCGAAGACTGGTTTTACCTCTATTACCGCGACCGCGCACTCTGCCTGGCACTCGGAATGACCTACGACGCGATGCTGCTGCAGGCGGTCGGGGCAGCCGACGATCCACAGTCCGGAGGTCGGCAGATGCCGTCCCACTGGGGATCGGTCGAACTCAACATCGTATCCACCTCGAGTCCCACCGGAACGCAGTTCCTGAACGCCGTCGGCTGCGCCGAGGCGGGCTGGCGGATGGCCCGCATCCCGGGCCTACAAGATCGCGGCGAGCGGGACGAGATCGTCCTCGTGAGCTCCGGGGACGGCACGACCAGCGAAGGCGAGTTCTGGGAGTCGCTCAACACCGCGTGCAACCTGCGCCTCCCCGTCCTCTACCTGATCGAGGACAACGGCTACGCGATCAGCGTTCCGGTGGAGGTCCAGACGGCCGGGGGGTCGATCTCGAAGCTCGTTAGGGACTTCCCGAACCTGCACGTGGAGGAGGTCGACGGGTGCGACCCGGTCGCCTCGCACGAGGCGCTCGAACGCGCGGTCTCCTGGTGCCGGGAGCGAAGCGGGCCCGCGCTGGTCCATGCGCACGTGATCAGGCCGTATTCACACTCGCTTTCCGACGACGAGCGGATGTATCGGCTGGACAGGGAGCGGGACGAGGAGGCGGGCCGCGATCCGCTGACGACGTTCCCGCGGCGGCTGGTCGAGGAGGGGATCGCCAGCGAGGACGATCTCGATGCGATTCGCGCAGAAGTGGACCGGGACATCGACGCCGCCGCCGAGCGTGCCATCGAAGCCCCCCAGCCCGCTCCCGAGACCGCTCTGCGATTCGTCTACTCTCCGGACGTGGACCCCACGTCGGCGGAGTTCTCCACCGAGCCGCGGTTCGAGGGGGAGCCCACGACGATGGTTGATCTGCTGAACGCGGCGATGAAGGACGAAATGGAGCGCGACGCCCGTATCGTCATCTTCGGACAGGACGTCGCCGACGCATCCCGGGAGCGAATTCTCGACGAGGTAAAGGGCAAAGGGGGAGTGTTCAAGGTAACGGCCAACCTGCAACGCCGATTCGGCGGCGTGAGGGTGTTCAATTCGCCGCTCGCGGAGGCGAACATCGTTGGCCGCGCCGTTGGGATGGCCACCCGCGGCCTCAAGCCGGTCGTCGAGATCCAGTTCTACGACTACATCTGGCCAGCCTACCACCAGATCCGAAACGAGCTGTCCCTCCTGCGGTGGCGGTCCAACGATGACTTCTCCGCGCCGGTGGTCGTGCGGGTCCCGTGCGGCGGCTACCTCAAGGGAGGCGCCATCTACCACTCGCAGTCGGGCATGACCTTGTTCACGGCCAACCCCGGCCTGCGCGTCGTGATGCCGGCCACGGCCGAGGACGCGAACGGGCTATTGCGGACCGCGATTCGCTGCGACGACCCGGTCATGTTCCTGGAGCACAAGCATCTCTATCGCCAGGCATACAACAAGGGCCGGTATCCGGGACCCGACTACATGATCCCCTTCGGCTGTGCGACAACCGTTCGCGAAGGGGACGACCTGACGATCGTGACCTACGGCGCAACCGTGCAGCGCTCGCTGGTCGCCGCAAAGGAGCTGGGGGAGAAGGAGGGAATCGAGGCCGAGATCCTCGATCTTCGGTCCCTGTCCCCTTACGACTGGGAAGCGATCGCAGCCTCCGTCCGACGCACGAGCAAGGCGCTGGTCGTGTACGAAGATCCGATCTCGTGGGGCTTCGGCGCCGAGATCGCTGCGCGGATCGCCGACGAGCTGTTCGAGTGGCTGGACGGTCCCGTTAGGCGGGTGGCCGCGCTCGACAGCCACGTCGGTTACGCACCGTCGCTCGAGGACGAGATCCTGCCCCAGGTCGAGGATATCCGCGAAGGGATTCGTGAGCTGGCCCGATACTGAGCGAGGTCACATGCGGATCGGTCTGGCCATCGTGGCCGTATCGGGGTTGCTCCTGTCCGCGTCATCCGTGCGCGGCCAGGGTTCGAAGGCGCCCGAGGCGGATCCGGTCTCCCTTCTCGTTTCCGTCTCAGAGCGGCTCTTGACGGTCCAGCGCGGCGACGAGGTCCTTTTCCAGTTCCCGGTCGGAGTCGGAACCGGTGAGCGGCTGAACCGCACGCGCGGAGAGGAGTGGGTTTTTTCGACGCCCACCGGCGCCTTCGAGATCGGGCGCAAGAAGAAGGATCCGGTCTGGTACACGCCGGACTGGTACTACGTGGAGCGGGGCCAGCCGATCCCGGTGGCCTACAGTGACGTGCGCTACCGGCGCGGCGTGTTGGGCGACTATGCGCTGTATCTCAGCGATGAGATCGCCATCCACGGAACCGAGAACGAAAGCACGGTCGGCCGGGCGTCGAGTCACGGGTGCCTGCGAATGCGCAACACCGACATCGCCGTCGTCTTTCCCCTGGTGGAGGTCGGGACGAGGGTCGTCATTGTTCCCTGACGTGTAATGGCGACCTTCCGTTGGATGTCCGGCCCCCTTCGAACGAAACGATGAACTCCGATCGAGAGCAGCTCGAGCGCGCGATCGCAGCCCAGGAATCCCTGCGCGGTGCGCTCGGCGACGAGGTAGTGGACGCCGTAGTCGCCGCGCTGCGGGAGAAGCTGGCAGCCCTGGGTCCTCAACAGGAGGAGGCTCGCCGCCAGGTCACGATCCTGTTCGCCGACGTGTCGGGCTTCACCGCGCTGGCGGAGTCGCGCGACGCCGAAGAGGTCAGTGAGGCGATGAACGAGCTGTGGCGGCGGGTCGATGGGGCCATTCTGGAGAACGGTGGAACGATCGACAAGCACATGGGCGATGCCGTTATGGCGCTGTGGGGCGCCAGTGGGGCCAGGGAAGACGACCCGGAGCGCGCGATCTCGGCGGCGCTGTCCATGCAGGGAGAGATCGACGGGCTGGAGCTCGCGGGCCGTCCGGTGCGGGTGCGCGTGGGGATCAATACCGGCATGGTTCTCGTCGGCCGCGTGGGATCGAGAGGCGAGGCAACCGTGATGGGTGACGCCGTGAACGTCGCCAGCCGGCTGGAGGAGATGGCGGCAACCGGCGCGATCCTCGTCTCTCACGACACGTATCGCCACGTGCGCGGTGTTTTCGACGTCAGGGAGGAAGAGCCGGTCGTGGTGCGCGGCCGGGGCGAGCCCGTTCGGGTCTATACCGTGCTTGCGGCCAAGCGACGAGCGTTCCGCCTCTCCACGCGCGGTGTAGAGGGGATCGAGACGCGCATGATCGGCCGCGAAAGCGAAC
>DASQEN010000249.1:0-18775 GCA_035633635.1 Gemmatimonadota bacterium
GTGGCCAGACCGGTCAGGCCGGCGCCGTCCAGCTCGGTGTCGCGCGCGCGCTCGTCGTGGCCGACGACGCGCATCGCGCGTTGCTCAAGACCGAGGGCCTGCTGACCCGGGACCCGCGGATGGTCGAGCGGAAGAAGTACGGCCAACCGAAGGCACGGAAACGGTTCCAGTTCTCCAAGCGTTAGTGTTCGGCCGCGTATAGCGGCAAAATTCACACACCGGTGGAGGGCTCCGCGCGGTGTCCGTCCCTGGACGGATTCGCGGGCCCGATGAAACCGGTGGAGGTTCAACACCGGAAGGAGTTCCGACCCATGGCGGTACCCGCCCAGTTGCGCGCTCTGCTGGAAGCCGGGGTCCACTTCGGGCATCAGACCCGACGCTGGAACCCCAAGATGCGCAAGTTCATCTTCGCCGAGCGCAACGGCATCTACATCATCGATCTGAACAAGACCCTGCGGCAGCTTGAGCGCGCCAAGGAGCTGGTGGCCGAGCTTGTTGGTCAGGGCAAGAAAGTCCTGTTCGTCTGCACGAAGCGGCAACTCAAGGAAGTCGTTCGCGAGGAGGCCGAGCGCAGCGGGCAGTTCTTTGTCACCAACCGGTGGCTGGGCGGTACGCTGACCAACTTTCGCACGATCAAGCGGGGCCTGAAGCGCCTCAAAGAGATCGAGCGAATGCGGGAAGACGGTACATTCGACCTCCTCCCCAAGAAGGAGGTCATCGAGATCGAGCGCGAATACGACAAGCTGCAGCGGAACCTGGGCGGGATCGCCGACATGGAGGAGCTGCCCGGGGCGGTGTTCGTCGTGGACGCGAAGAAAGAGCGTATCGCTGTCAACGAGGCGAACAAGCTGGGGATCCCGCTGATCGCCATCGTCGACACGAACGCCGATCCGGAGCTGATCACCGTCCCCATCGCCGGCAACGACGATGCCATCAAGTCGGTTCGGCTGATCACGAGCCAGGTGGCCGACGCGATCGTCGATTCGCGCGAGCGTTTGATTAAGGAAGAAGCCGCCGAGAAGGCGGAGAAGCAGGAAACCGAAGACGAAAAGCCCGCCCGTCCACAGCGGCCGAAGCGGAAGATGCGCGCCCGGCTGCCCGAGCAGGACGGTGAGGAAGGGGAAGAGGAGTAAGGCATGGCGACGATCACGGCATCACAGGTTCAGGAGCTGCGCCAGCGAACCGGCGTGGGCATGATGGAATGTAAGAAGGCCCTTCAGGAGACGGCCGGTGACCTCGAGGCGGCGATCGACCTGCTGCGCACCCGAGGCCAGGCAAAGGCGGCCAAGAAGGCCGGCCGCGAGACCGGCGAGGGGCGGGTGGAGGCTTACATCCATCTGGGCGGCAAGATCGGCGTGCTGATCGAGGTGGATTGCGAGACCGATTTCGTGGCCAAGACCGACGACTTCCGGGAGCTCGCGCGCTCGTTGGCGATGCAGGTCGCGGCGGCCGTACCGCTGGCCGTCGACCGGGAGGGCCTGGATCCCGAGGTGGTCGAACGGGAGACGGGGATTTACCGTCAACAGGCGGAGGAATCGGGAAAGCCGGCGGACATCGTCGAGAAGATCGCCTCCGGGAAGCTCGAAAAGTGGTATCAGGAGGTCTGCCTCCTCGACCAGGCCTATATCAAGGACCCCGATCGGAAGGTGTCGGATGTCGTCAACGAGGCCGTCCAGCGACTCGGCGAGAACATCATCGTCCGACGCTTCACCCGCTTCGAAGTCGGAGAGTAGCACGCATCTGCGGTACAACCGCATCGTGCTCAAGCTGTCCGGCGAGGCGCTCGCCGGCAGCCGCGGTTTCGGGATCGACCCTCCCGTCGTCGACGAGCTCACCAGTGAGATCGTTTCCATCCACCAGACCGGCGTCGAGTTGGGGCTCGTCGTCGGGGGCGGGAACATCGTTCGCGGGACGGCAGCCAGTAAAGGCGGCATGGATCGCGTCTCCGCCGATTACATGGGGATGCTCTCGACTGTCATCAACGCGCTCGCCGTGCAGGATCTGCTGGAGCGCAAGGGCGTCGAGACCCGGCTGCTCACCGCGATCCGCATGGACGCAGTGGCCGAGCCCTACATCCGGCGGCGCGCGGTTCGTCACCTGGAGAAGGGACGTGTCGTGCTGTTCGCCGCCGGCACCGGCAACCCGTATTTCTCCACCGACACCGCCGCGGTCCTGCGGGCCATCGAGATCGATGCGGACGCGATCCTCAAGGCCACGAAGGTGGACGGAATCTACAGCGCCGATCCGCGCACGGATCCCAAGGCGGAGTTCATCGAAAAGATCAGCTACATGGACGTCCTGAAGCGCGACTTGCGCGTCATGGACGCCGCTGCGGTTTCCATGTGCAAGGAGAACGACCTGCCCATCGTCGTGTTCGACATCCGTCGTCAGGGTGCCGTCCGCGCCATCCTGGCCGGCGAATCGGTCGGCTCGGTCGTCGGGGGCTGAAGGGGGGAGAATGAACTCGTCGGACCTGAAGGAAGTCAGCGCTCACATGGACAAGTCGGTCGAGGCGATCCGTAACGAGTTCGCGACCGTGCGAACAGGCAAGGCCTCTCCGGCGCTCCTGGACTTGATCAAGGTCGAGGCGTACGGCCAGCAGATGCCGCTCAACCAGATGGCAACGATTGCCGCGCCGGAGCCCCGACTGATCGTCGTGCAGCCCTACGATCCGAGCCAGCTGGGGGCGATCGAGAAGACGATCATGGCCAGCGATCTCGGGCTCGTTCCGAGCAACGACGGGAAGATCATCCGCATTCCCATCCCGCCACTGACCGAGGAGCGGCGAAAGGAGCTCGTGCGGCTGACGCACAAGATCGCCGAGGAGGGCCGGATCGCGGTCCGCAACATCCGCCACGAGGCGAACAAGCGAATCCACCAGGTGCAGAAGGACGGCGACGTCAGCGAGGACGAGATGCACCGCCAGCTCAAAGAGGTCCAGGATCTGACCGACAAGCACATCGTATCGATCGATCAGATGCTGGAGCGCAAGGAGCAGGAGGTAATGGAGGTCTGAGAGCCTCTTTGCCAGGACTATGAAATCGCCGGACCGATGACCCCACTGGAGGAGAGGGCGCGCGCGATCCGGGCGCAGGGGAACCTGCCCCGTCACGTGGCCGTGATCATGGACGGCAACGGCCGCTGGGCCGAACGGCGCGGGCAGCCCCGGATCCTCGGTCACCGGGCGGGTATGAAGTCGGTCCGAGCGGTGATAGAGGCGGCGGGCGATCTGGGGATCCAGGCCCTGACCCTGTACGCGTTCTCGAAAGAGAACTGGAAGCGCCCCCATGGGGAGGTCCAGGCGTTGATGGGCCTGCTCCGTCACTACATGAAGTCTGAACGCGAGGAGCTGATCGAGCGCGGCGCCCGGATCGAGGCCATCGGCGACCTCGATCAGCTCGAAGACGTGGCGCGTGAGGAGCTCGACAGGCTGATCGAGGCGACCGCGCACTGCGACCGCCTGCGGGTCACCCTGGCGCTTTCCTACGGAGGGCGGGCCGAGATCGTCGAGGCGGCTCGTCGGATCGCACGCGCGGCGATCGCCGGCGAACTGGATCCCGGTGCTCTCGACGAGGCCGCATTCGCCGGTTTCCTCTACAGCCCCGACCTGCCCGATCCCGATCTGCTCGTTCGCACCAGCGGCGAGATGCGGATCTCGAACTTCCTGCTTTGGCAGATCGCCTACGCTGAGCTTTACGTCACCGAAACCCTGTGGCCGGACTTTGGTCGCGCGGCGTTCTTCGAGGCGATCGAGGAGTACCAGTCGCGCGAGCGGCGCTTCGGTCGGGTGATGGCGTGAGCGTCGAAGCGGGGCTCGCGCCGAGCCCCGGCCGTCAGGATCTGAGAAAGCGGCTCGTCACGGCTATCGTGCTGGGGCCGCTGTTCTTCGTCGCAGCGGCGGTGGGCGGCGTCGTGTTCCTGGGCGCGGTCATGTTGCTGGTCGGCGTAGCCGCGTGGGAGTTCTTTCGCATGGCCGCGCAAAAGCCCTCGCGTCCGCGGACCGCGCCGGGGATCGGCCTCGCGCTGGCATTCCCGGTCGTGCTCTACCTAGGGCCGACACACCCGCTCGCGATCCCAGCCCTCGTCGCCCTCGGTGTCACCGGCATCGCGGTCGCGCAGTTCCTCGACGCGGACGGAGACGAGTTTCTGGGGAGCGTGTCCACGACCTTCTACGGGGCTGCATACGTGGGGCTTCTCCTCGCCCATTTCGTCCTGATCCGCGAGGTCTCCCGCGTTGTCCCCGGCATGCCCTATTGGTCGGGGGCCGTGCTGGTCGGAGTGACGGTAGTGCTCACTTGGGTCAACGACTCCGCCGCTTACGTAATCGGGCACCGCTGGGGGAGGCGCAAGCTGATCCCCCGGGTCAGCCCCGGGAAGACGGTGGAGGGAGCGGCGGGCGCGCTCCTCGTCACCGTGCTGGCCGCCGTGCCCATCCTGTGGTTGGTCGACCGCTGGGTGCCGTTGTTTGGCCTGACCAACGCCCTCGCGATCGGGGCGCTGGTGGGGATCGCGGCGCCGCTAGGTGATCTCGTCGAATCGGCCTTCAAGCGGGACGCGGGCGTCAAGGATGCCAGCGACCTCGTGCCCGGCCACGGGGGCGTGCTCGACCGGTTCGACAGCTTGATGGTGGTGGCGCCGGCTTTCTGGTACTACCTGCAAATCGTCGTCCTGTGAAGGGGGGACCGCTGGCGATGGCCAATCATTGCGACAGGCTGGTCGTCCTGGGGGCGACGGGATCGATCGGCGCCAGCGCGCTGGAAGTCGTGGGCGAGCTCGGGGATCGAATCGAGGTCGTCGGCCTCGCCTGCCACGGGAGCTGGCGCAAGCTGGCAGCGCTGGCGGCACGCTGGCATCCGCGCGCGGTCGCGATCGCGGATGAGAACGCATGGCGGGAGGCCCGGTCCGCCGCCGCGTTCGGAAGCGGTGTCCGGATCCTGGGTGGAGCGTCCGGCCTCGTCGAGCTGGCCGCGATGGACGACGTCGACGTCGTGCTGAACGGGATCGTCGGCGCGGCGGGACTCCTAGCCACGCTGGCGGCTCTAGAGGCCGGAAAGCGGGTGGCGCTGGCCAACAAGGAATCGCTGGTCGTGGGTGGGGAGTTGGTGGCGGCCGCGGCCGGCGGCAGCCTGCTGGATAGCGGGCGCGTCCTGCCCGTGGATAGCGAGCACAACGCCATCTGGCAGCTCCTCGCCGGGAGGCGGAGCGACGAGGTGCGCCGCATCGTCCTGACCGCCAGTGGGGGTCCGTTCCGACGTACGCCGGCCGAGCGGCTGGCTCGCGTCACCCCGGAGGAGGCGCTCGCCCACCCCACCTGGGACATGGGTCCCAAGATCACGATCGACTCGGCCACCCTTGCCAACAAGGGCCTCGAGGTCATCGAGGCCCACCACCTCTTCGGGCTCCCCTATGATCGCATCGACGTCGTCGTGCATCCGCAGTCGATCGTCCACGGCCTGGTGGAGTGGAGCGACGGGACGCTGTTCGCCGAGCTCGGGAAGCCGGACATGCGCGTCCCGATCCGTTCGGCGCTCGCGTGGCCCGATCGCGCGGACGGGCCGCACGCCGACCTCGCGGAGCTGGCCGGTCTCACGTTCGAGAGCCCCGACCTGGACAGGTTCCCGGCGCTCGCCATCGCGCGAGCGGCGGGAGAGGCGGGAGGCACGGCCCCCGCGGTTTTCAACGCCGCCAACGAGGTGGCCGTAGCCCTCTTCCTCGAGCGAAGGATCGCTTTCCCTGACATCGCCGGGCTCTGCGCCAGGGTCCTGGACGCGCATCAGCCCCGTCCCGTGGATTCGATAACGACGCTGATGGAAGCCGACCGCTGGGCGCGCGAGGAGGCGCGAGCGCGCGGTGGGCGGCAGGCCCGGGCGGCGAGCACCTAGTCCAGATATCCATACGCCGCGAGCTGCCGGTGGGCGACGCGTTCGAAGTCGCGCTGCTCGGCGGACGACAGCTCCGTCTGCCAGCGCCCCACGCGACGATCGGAGACGGGTGAGCGCAGGAGCCGGAACTCGTCGCGGCGGCCGCGCTTGTGACTTCCGAACCGCTCCGGATCCAGCTGCTGGTCCTCGCTCTCGAGTTCCAGGAATCGCATCATCCGATCCAGCTCCCACGGCGCGTCGCGGGCGAAGTCTTCGTAGCGGATCGTGGCGAGTCGGGGATTTCCGTGCAAGCGCAGCGGAACGTCGACGCACCTCCGCCAGTACCCCGCGAAGCGTCGGGCCGATACTGCCTGTGGAATGCCGGCATGGGATTTCGCGGAGGCGAAGCAGTCGCGTCCGTCGCGCAAGACGTGGACGAAGCGCGCGTTCGGAAACCGCCGGTTCAGGAACTCGAGGCGCAGGACGTGCTGCGGGGTCTTCTCGACGAAGGTCCGGCCCTCGCTCCGGGACTCGAGGAGGCGCACCGCGCGATCGAAGAAGTCGACCACGTCGCGGGACTCGCGGAACAGCGCCTGGTTCTCCTCCCACGACAGGCCAAAATGGCGCCGCGCGAATATATTCTGATAGGTAAAGAGCCCGGTTTCGCCGGGGATCGAGAACAACCGGCTGTGCGCGGCGAGGACGCTCTGGACCAGCGATGTGCCGCTGCGTGGAGAGCCGACGACGAAAATCGTCCTCGACCTGCTCGTGGTCCGGGATAGCCTCCACGCCAGGTTTCGCGGCACGTGGCTAGGGGTGTGGGCGTACGTCCGAAGGATGCTCAGAAAACGAGTCACAATCGATCCTACGAAGTCCCGTTCAGGTTTGCAAAGGTAGACGGAGCCATAGATGCAGACCCTGATCCTGACCATCATCGTGCTCGGCGTGCTCGTCTTCGTCCACGAGCTGGGCCACTTCGTGACGGCGAAATGGGCGGGCGTGGGGGTGCCGCGCTTCTCCATCGGCCTCGGTCCCCGGGTCGTGGGCTTGAAGGTCGGCGAGACCGACTACTGTCTTTCCGCCATTCCCTTCGGCGGTTATGTCAAGATGGAGGGCATGGAGGGAGAGGAAGCCTTCGAGGGTCTGGAAGGCGGAGAGGTTTCCGACGACGAGTCCGGCCCGGTGCCGCCCCAGAAGCGATTCGAGAACAAGAGCGTGGGATGGCGTCTGGCGATCTTGTCGGCCGGCGTGGCCATGAACTTCCTGCTCGGATGGATGATCTACATCGGCCTCGCCTGGCACGACGGCATCCCGACCGTGGACGTGACCACGGTGGCGAGCGTCGACCCGACGATCGTGGCGGCCCATCCGGAGCTCGATGCGCTTCCCGGCCAGACGGTCGCCGCTGTCGAAGGGCAGATCGTGTCGAACTGGCAGGAGCTCTTCGACGCCGTCGTGTCGGCGGAGGACACCAGGCTCGAGATCCGTCTCGCTTCGGGTCGGAGCCTGACGATCCCGGTTTCGGATCAGGACGATCGTGAGCGGGTCGCGGCCGGCCTTGTGCCGCTGGTGCCGTCCCTGATCGACGAGGTGCAGGAGGGAAGCCCTGCTGCACGTGCGGGAATCGAGCCCGGCGACCGGGTCGTGTCGATCGACGGGATCGAGACCCCGTCCTTCGATCTGCTCTCCGAGGTCGTTCGGGCGCGCCCCGACAAGATCGTGCCGATCGTTCTGGAGCGGACGGTCGACGGCGGAAGCCGTCAGCTCTCGCTCACGGTCGAGACCGGTGTCGAGAAGGCCCCACGGCTGACGGATGGGAAATTCGTCGACGTGGGGGTGCTGGGCGTGGGGGCGAAGATTGAGCGCATTCATCTCGGTCCGGGGGAAGCAGTCGTCGCCGGAACACAGGCGGCGGGGCGCGCCTCGATGCTCATCCTTGGGGGCCTGTACGACATCGTGACCGGCGGTGTGAGCCTCAAGGCGGTCGGCGGGCCGGTGGCGATCGGGCAGCTGACCGGGCACTTCGCGCGCCAGGGCATGAGCAGCCTGCTGGGTTGGGTAGCCCTGTTCTCCATCAACCTGGCGCTCCTCAACCTTCTGCCTATCCCCGTCCTCGATGGCGGCCACATCATGTTCCTCGGCATCGAAGCAACGCGCGGGCGCCCGCTGTCGACGACCGCGAAGCTGCGCCTGTCCCAAGTCGGGCTTGCGTTCCTGGTGCTGCTCATGGCGTGGGCGTTTACCGCCGACATCCTGCGCGTCGTCGGCTTCTAGTGCTCCCAACATCCGACGTGGGACCCTAGCCATCCCCCACCCTGTACTCCTGACCCTGACCGTAGCGCGCTCGGGCACGACCCTGCTGCACACGAGCTTTCGGGAGGGCTGGGGGGACCGGGTCCGCGCCGAACACGAGCCGATCCTACACGCGGCCAGGCTGCGCCATCTTTTCCGCTGCTTCGATGCCGAGCGTCAGGATGGCGCGCTCATGGACCCCGTGATCGGCGATCTAGTCCGGGACCTCGTGCGTTCCGCGGACACCCGGCCCGTGGTGATCTTCGGCAACACGCTCTCCCATCTGGCGCCGGTCTTCCACCGCGTGCTGGGAGACCGTCTCAGGCTCCTTCACCTGCATCGGAACCCGGTCGTCACCGCGGCATCGATCTATGTGAAGACCCGGCCCGAATGGTGGAGCCGCGCAGGGAGATACGAGGACGATCCCTACGGTCTCAGGATCACGCCGTTCGACCCTAACGCGCAGTTCGTCGAGTACCGCGAGCGCTGGCCTTCGCTCTCGCTGTTCGAAAGGATCCTCTACCAGTGGCTCGAGCGCCAAGCGTTTGCGCTGGAGGCCGCCGTGCGGATGCCGGAGGTTCCATTCCTCACACTCAAATCGGAGGATCTGTTCGGGGACCCTGACGGTTCGACCCGGGAAGTGGCCCGATTCGCGGGGCTCGACCCCCAGGGCCCGCCGGCGCTCCGGCGTGCGCGACGCAACGAGACCTGGGCGCGAAGCTTGGAGCGACGCCCGCTAGGGGACAGTTGGCGGGCATACGAATCTCATCCCGCCGTTCTGCAGCTCGCCGGGCAGCTGGGGCACCCTCTGGATCCTGACGGTCTGGAGCGTGAGATGGCGCGTTACCAGCTCCCGTCCGGCATCCTGCCCTGGCTTCGCCACCGGACCGCGTACTGGGATCGCCGCGGCCGCGCCGCGCGCTGGCTCCGCGAGCGGGGGGTCCTCCCGGCCGCCACCGACAAGGCTCGGGGCCTTCCGCCCCGATCGTTGAGTGAAGTGCTGCGCGAAGTCGTGCTCCGCCGCTTGCGAGCCTGAGATGGCGAAGCGCCCCCCGGGGGGAGGGAAGCAGGGTGGCTCCTCCAAAGGGCCAAGGCCCCCGAAGGGGCGTGGCTCCCCGAAAGGGAGTGGCTCTCCCAAGGGGCGTGGCACCCCGAAGGGACCCCGCTTCGCGAAAGGGCGCGACCCCGCGAAGAGACGCAGGACGCCTGCGAAAGCGCGACCGCCCGCGCAGCCGCACGGACCGCGGCCGGTCGTGGCGATCTTCGCGAAGGCGCCGATTCCCGGTCAGGTCAAGACCCGGCTCACCCCTGCGCTCCGGGCCGAAGAGGCCGCCGATCTCTACCGGGCGCTTCTGTTGGACACGATCGAGGTCGTGGAGTCGACGGAGGCCAGCGTGACGATCGCGTTTACGCCGTCCACCGCCCGTCGTCCCCTCGAGCGCCTGCTGGGCAGAAGGAGGCATCTCCTGGCCCAGCCGCCGGGTGACCTCGGCGCGCGCCTCGAGGGCGTCCTCGGCCTGATGCAGGAGAGCGGCGGGAAGCGGGTGCTCGTCATCGGCAGCGACTGCCCTGGGCTCACCCCCGAAAGGATCCGCGAGGCTTGGCGCGCGCTGGAGAGCACTCCGGTCGTCCTCGGGCCTGCCCTGGACGGAGGTTTCTATCTCCTGGGCGTTACGCAGCCAGTGGTGGGACTTCTGCACGACGTGCCCTGGAGCACCGGACGGGTCCTCGAGGCCACGCGCGCGCGGCTTCTCGAGCGAGGGCTCGCGGTCCACGAGCTTGCCGAGGAGCGGGATCTCGACACTCCGCGGGATCTGTTCGAATGGTTCGTCGCCGCCCGCCAGGCGGGCCTCGAGGGCACGTACCCGCGAACCTGGAAGATCCTGCACTCGCTCATGACGCCGCGTCGATTCGCGGACCTCGAAGGTCGGCTGGCCGAATCGCATTGAGTGACTTGACTTGCGGCCATTACCGGGGGATCTTTCGCGAGAAGTCCGGGTCGACTTCGCGACTCTCTAGCCTCACGAAGGAGACTGCGTGACACTATCACCGTCCGTCGCGCCAAGGCCGGCCACGACCACCGCGATCCCGCTTTCGGTCGTGACCGGAGACGCGACCGAAGACTCCATCCCCCTCGAGCACGAGTCCCTCCCCAAGCGGGTTTTGGATCTCGCGTTTGGGGGCTTCCTCCTGGTGGCTACTGCGCCCGCGTGGCCGCTGATCGCCCTCGCCGTGAAGCTCGAGGATGGGGGACCGGTCTTCTACCGCCAGCGCAGGTGGGGACAGGGCGGCAAGCTGTTCGAGCTGTTCAAGTTCCGGACGATGGTGCCGGATTCGGACGAGAAACACGGCGTGGTCGAAGCCTGTGACGAGGACGACCGGGTCACGCGGGTCGGCGCCGTTCTGCGCAACTTCGGTATCGACGAGCTCCCCCAGGTGTTCAACATCATCAAGGGGGAGATGAGCTTCGTAGGCCCGCGTCCGCTCGCCTTCGGAGAGGTCGTCCGCGATGACGACGGCAACCCGACCGTGTGGGACCGCCTGCCCGAGTTCCGACGCCGAATGAGCGTGCGCCCCGGCCTGACCAGCCTCGCGACCCTGTACCTGCCCAAGGACGTGGAACGCAAGCGGAAGTTCCGCTACGACCTCCTCTACATCCGGAGGCGGAGCCTATGGCTGGATGTCCGTCTCATCGCCCTGTCCGTATGGGTCAGCCTGTCCGGCCGCTGGGAAACCCGGCAAAACAAGATCTGACTCGAGGTCCAGCGTGAAATCCCGTCTACAGCCGCTCCCCCGCAGGGGGGTCGTCAAGCCCGACTATGACGTGATCGTGGTGGGCGCGTCGTGCGCCGGGCTGGCTGCGGCGAGATCGCTGGGGAACGAGGGCCTGCGCACGCTGGTCCTGGACAGCCGCCACGATTTCGGCACGCCGGAGCGCACGTGGATCGTCACGCGGAAGCTGACCGACGTAGTGGGTTGCGACGTCGGATCGAGCGTGATCCACGAGACCGGGGTCATGGAGCTGCTGGCCAACGGGACGCGCCGGCGGGTCGAGCTCGAGCACCCCGACCTGGTCGTCGAGCGCGGGGCCCTGCGCAGGATCCTCGCTCACGAGGCCGAGCGGGCGGGCGTCGAGGTCCGGCTTGGCGGTCGCGTCCACGAAATCGCCGTCGAGGCCGGGGGCATGGCGGTGAGCGTCCGCAACGGGGCTTCGGCGCGCCTGACCACGCGGCACCTGGTGGGAGCGGACGGCTCGCGGAGCGTGGTGGCCGAGGCGTTCGGGGCGCGCCCCCAGCGGACGGTGCCGATCGTGCAGGCGCGCGTGGCTCTCGGAGACCGCTACGATCCCGACGTGACTCGCGTGTGGTTCGATCGCGCGCGCACCCGATTCTTCTTCTGGCTCATCCCGGAGTCCTCGACAACCGGGGTCCTGGGTCTCATCGCGGAGAGACCCTCGAACGCCCGCCAGCTCCTTGAGAGCTTCATGGACGAACACGGCTACCGGGCGGAGGAGTATCAGGGGGCGATGATCCCGCTCCACCAGCCGCGGCGTCCGATCGAGTGGCGCGCCGGGGACGGTCGCATCCTCCTGGTGGGGGACGCCGCCGCGCACGTCAAGGTGACGACCGTTGGCGGGGTGGTCTCCGGCATCTGGGGCGCTCAGGCAGCTGCGAAGTCACTCGCGACCGGCAACTCGTACCGGCAGGAGCTGCGACCGCTCCTCCGTGAGCTGTACCTTCACGACCTCGTGCGCTGGTTCATGGATCGCTTCCACGGTCGACACTACGACCTGCTTCTTCGCCTGCTGAACCGGGAGCTCGACCTCCTCCTCAGCACCCACGACCGCGATAGCATGGCATCCAAAACCGGGTCACTCCTTCGGGCGCAGCCGCGACTATTCCTGCTCGGCCTGGACGCGTTCGTCCGGGGGACTCGTTGATCGATAAGAAGGTCCTCGATCTCACGCACGAGAGGATCCTCGTCACCGGCGGTGCGGGGTTCCTGGGCTCCCACGTACTGGAAGAGCTCGCGGAGCGGGGTGTTCCCCGCGACCACGTGTTCACGCCGCGTTCGTCCCAGTACGATCTCGTGCGGCCGGAATCGGCGGCGCGCCTTCTGCGCGACACGCGGCCGGACATCGTAATCCACCTGGCGGCGGTCGTCGGCGGCATCGGGGCCAACCGAGCCCGGCCCGGCGAGTTCTTCTACAAGAACCTCATGATGGGCGTCCAGATGATGGAGCAAGCCCGCCTCCACGGCGTGGAGAAGTTCGTCACGGTGGGTACGGTGTGCTCCTACCCCAAGCATACCACGGTTCCGTTTAGCGAGGACGATCTATGGGAGGGCTATCCGGAAGAGACCAACGCGCCCTACGGCATCGCGAAGAAGGCGCTTCTCGTACAAGGGCAGGCGTACAGGCAAGAATACGGATCCGCGAACATCCACCTCCTGGTCGTCAACCTGTACGGCCCACGCGACGACTTCGATCCCGCCACGAGCCACGTTATTCCCGCCCTGATCCGGAAGTGCGTCGAAGCTCGAGATGAAGGTCGGGACCGGATCGTCGTCTGGGGGGATGGCACGCCGACCCGTGAGTTCCTGTACGTGCGCGACGCCTCGAAGGGCATCGTGCTCGCGACCGAGCGCTACGACGACGCACCGCCCGTGAACATCGGAAGTGGGATGGAGATCTCCATCCGAGAGCTGGTGGAGAAGATCGCAGAGCTCACTGGGTTCGACGGCACGATCGAATGGGACGTCTCCCAGCCCAACGGCCAGCCCCGGAGGTGCCTGGATACGTCACGCGCGCGGCAGCTATTCGGATTCCAGGCATCGACGGGTTTCGAGGAAGGGCTGCGAAGGACGATCCAGTGGTATGAGGCATCCCGGATACGGTCGATCCCTGCGTGAGCTCCCCTTCCCCTGGTTACAGGATCTTGGCGTCGTCGGGGGATGGGTCGATTCCGTTCGAAAACCAAACCGGTCGCTTGGACGAAGTGAAGCTGGTTTTCGTCATGGGTTGCCCACGCTCGGGAACCACGTTCCTCCTGCGTTGTCTCTCGACACTGCCGAACGCGCGAGTTCATGCGGGGATTCTCATCCCGGATCGCCTGTGCCATGTCACGGGTGCCGCTAGGGACGACGACCCCGTCGAAGATCTCCTGTACACGTTTCGCTCCGTTCTCTGGAAAGTCTTCGTCTCCAGGATCACGAGTCGCAGGTATCACTTGATGAACGCGTTGCAGAATCCGTCTGAAGCGCTATCCGGTCTGCGGATCCTCTTGGGAGCCGGAGAACTCGAGTTGGAACGATACTTGATGGTGTACAAGGAGCCATTCATGACCTTTGCGGCCGAGCGTTTTGCCGCTCACTTCTCCAGGGCCCGAATCATCCATCTCATACGGGATGGCAGGGACTGCGCGGACTCCCTGGATCGAACATACGGCGCAGTCCTCTCCGACGAGACATTGCGCGTGGACCGGACGCACTGGCGTGAGGTGGGATCGGAGATCGGTTCTGCTCGAATCCATGGAAACCGGGTAGTTCCCTGGTGGGTCGCAGATGGGCAAGAGGAGGAGTTTGTTGCGGCGACCCGGATCCAGCGCTGCCTCTGGATGTGGAAAGAAGCCGTGGTTCGGGGTCGACGCGCTCGTGGTGTGGCTGGAGACCGCTACATGGAATTGCGATATGAGGATCTTTGTCGCGACCCGGCCACGGCGGGATACGCGATCCTCGATTTCCTCGATCTAGAGAACGGAAGGCGATTCTTGAAGGAAATTCGCGGGGCTCGAACGGCCTCGATAGGAGTCGCACGACAGAGGGAGAGCGATACGTGGAACGCTTTCCCCCGCGGGGTCGGAGAGGTGTTGCGTGAACTTGGATATGTCTGACGTCGGCAGGGACCTGATCGCGGGCGCACTGACGAGATCAGCGAGCGGCCGTCGGAGTTCGACTTCACCGCACGAAATCTGACGAATCACTTCCACCCGGCGAGTTTCGGATGAAGATTTCCAGCGATTCGGGCGGGGCCTGGACTACCGTTATACGCCCGAAGGGCCGATGGCTGGACCTTCGTCTGGGGGAGTTGTGGCAATACCGGTATCTGGTCCTGCTGCTGGTGCGGCGTGACTTCGTCGCCCAGTACAAGCAAACGATCCTGGGTCCCCTATGGCACATCGTCCAGCCCCTCCTCACCACGCTGACGTTTACCGTAGTGTTCGGGCGAATCGCCCGGATCCCGACGGACAGCCTCCCGCCGTTTCTCTTCTATTTCGCGGGAAGCATCGTGTGGGCATACTTCAGCACCAACTTCACCAAGACGTCGAACACGTTCATCTCGAACGTGAACATCTTCGGCAAAGTCTACTTTCCGCGGCTTGCCGTGCCCGTTTCGCTGCTCGGCTCCAGCCTGATAGGGTTCTCAGTGCAGTTCGTGATCTTCCTCCTGTTCCTCGCTTACTTCTCGATACAGGGAGCGCCGGTCTCGCCGAACCTCTGGATTCTCGCGACCCCCGTTCTTCTCGCACTGATGGCGGGACTGGGACTGGGCGGAGGGATCATTCTCTCCGCCATAACGACGCGATATCGGGATCTGGCTAACCTCGTGACATTCGGGGTTTCCCTGCTGATGTACTTGACACCCGTCGTATATCCCCTGTCCGCGGTTCCAAAGCGCTACCGACTCCTCGTGTCCGCGAACCCACTCACTCCGATCGTCGAAGGATTTCGATTCGCGTTCCTGGGTGCTGGAAGCGTAGGTCCGGGAGACCTGGCCTACAGTGCCATCTGGACGATCGTGATACTGCTCGTGGGAGTTCTGATCTTCAATCGAGTTGAACGTACCTTCATGGACACGGTATAAAGAGCGTCCACAATTCAGGCAGGAGAAGCGGTGCCATACACGGTCTTAGACGTGGAAGATGTGTCAAAGCAATATCGCCTCGGTCTGATCGGCGGCAGGACCCTTCGCGACGACCTCCATCGCTGGTGGGACCGCATTCGCGGACGCCCCGCGCCAAGGTCCGGGCTCGAAAGAGAGATGCGGCGTGGAGACCACATCTGGGCGCTCCGTGAGGTGCACTTAGAGGTCCGGCAGGGCGAGATCGTTGGCATCATCGGGAGGAACGGCGCGGGGAAGAGCACCCTTCTCAAGATCCTGTCGCGGATCACCGCTCCCACTTCCGGCATCGTGCGGATGAGGGGCCGGGTGGGTAGCCTGCTGGAGGTAGGCACCGGCTTTCATCCAGAACTGACCGGACGCGAGAACACATTCCTCAATGGGGCCATCCTCGGAATGACCAGGAGGGAGATTCAGGAAAGATACGACGCGATCGTCGACTTCTCGGGCGTCGAGCCGTTCATCGACACGCCGGTGAAGCGATACTCCTCCGGTATGAGGGTACGGCTCGCATTCGCCGTGGCTGCTCACCTGGACCCCGAAATCCTGCTCGTGGACGAAGTGCTCGCGGTCGGGGATGCCGCTTTCCAGAAACGCTGCATAGGGAAGATGAGCGAAGTTGCCAAAGCAGGCCGAACCGTCGTTTTCGTGAGCCATGATATGTCTGCGGTCTCTGCGCTTTGCGAACGGGCTATTGTCCTCGATGAGGGAAGGGTGATGGCCCAGGGTGACACGGAATCGGCCATCGAGACCTATCTGTCGCGATTCGGAGGCGGGATCGGTTCCAATTTCGGGGAGGTGCGTCTTTCCTCCGGCGGTGCAAGGGGTGAAGGGCCATTCGAGCTGCACGCGATCAGGACGCTCGACGCATCCGGCCGGGTGCGGGGGGATTTCCGCAGCGCGGAGACGATCGTCGTCGAATTCGATTTCACGCGTTTCGAACGGCTCGATTACCTCAGGATTGGATTCGATCTCGTCTCTACCCGGGACACCGTCGTCTTTCGGACCTTTCACAACGACGTTGAGGAATTCCTTACCGCGATCCCCGCGGAAGGCGTGGAGCGTCTTCAAGCCATCATCCCGCCGGGGATTCTCAATGGTGGCCTGTACCGAATTCAACCACGTATCGGAGTTCACCGGAGGGGTTCGGACTGGCTGGTCGGTGAGGTTTCGGGTCCTTCGATCAGCGTCCGCCTGGGCATCCCCAACGTCGACTACGCCGAATCCAATCGGCCCGGTCTCGTGGCTCCGACGATCGAATGGAAGTTTCCGTGACGAGAGAACGACTGGGGCCGACGAATGGCTAGCCAGGTATCCGCGATCATCCCCGTTCGAAATCGTCCTGGTTTCCTCCTCGAGGCGGTGGAGTCATTGATCGCTACGGCGTATCCGAACCTGGAGATCCTGATCGTGGACGACGGCTCCGAAGACGAAACCCTCAACTGTGCGGGAGAGCTGGAGAGGCGATTCCCCGCAATAGTCCGGACGGTGCAACACGGAGACGGAAGGAATCATGGCCCTGGTGCATCGCGCAATCTCGGGGTCCGAGCGGTAGGCGGAAAATACGTGTGCTTCCTCGATTCGGACGACGTGGTGCTGCCCCACCGATTCGAGCGCGCGGTTCGACTGCTGGAGAACGACGAATCCATCGACGCCGTGTGCGAGCCATTTCTCACAGACGACGGTCAACGACCGTACGACGTCGAGCCCGAGAAGAGACCGGGACTGACCCGGCTTGGCTCGGGGGGGAGGTGGAACACCGACACGGTTCTGCTCCGAAGGCGCTGCTTCCTTGACGTCGGGGGGTTCAGCGAGCGACTTCGCACCTGTGAAGACCTTGTGTTGTGGGGCAAGCTGATCCTCTCGTCACGTATCGAGGAGAGCGGCACGGAACCCGTTGCAATCTACCGCCGACACGGCAAAAACACGGATGTGATCCTCGAGAACAGCCTCGGAGCGCATTTGGAAGTTATGCGATGGGCGAAGAAACGCGACCTGGACGACGGGCGGAGAGAAGCCCTGCTGGAGATCGTCTGGGGGAAGATGCTCTACGTAAGCGACAGGTTGAGACGCGATGGGCGGCCACTTCAGGCAATGCGGATGCTCCTGGCCACTGTGATGGCCCACCCGGCCTATGCCACGCGCACAGGATTCTGGAAGAACCTGGTGTGGGGAGGAGTCGAGAAGGGAACTGGACTTCGGAAGCCTTGGTGAATCGCGACGATTATCCACGAATCTCCATCGTGACCGCCAACTACAACGGGGAAGCCTATCTTGAATGCGCGATTCGCAGCGTGCTCGATCAAGAGTATCCGGATCTGGAATACATAATCATAGACGGGGGCTCCACCGACCGTTCGTGCGACATCGTTCAAAAGTATGCACATCGCCTGGCTCATTGGGAGAGCACGCCCGATAGAGGCTTCGCGCATGCCTACAACAAGGGATTCGCACGAGCGACAGGCGAGATTCAGGCCTATCTCAATTCCGACGACATGTACTGTCCCTGGGCATTCGACGTCGTCCGGCGTTGTTTCTCCGACATCTCGGAAATGGAGTGGCTCACCACGTTGTATCCGATGCTCCATGGCGAGGATGCGAACTTCGTCGCGGCCAACAAGGCCCAGCCCTACAACCGCGAGCTGTTCTATGCCGGACACTATGGAACCGATCTCTGGTGGATCCAGCAGGAATCGACGTTCTGGCGGCGCAGCCTCTGGGAGAGGGCGGGAGGCTATTTCGACGAGAACCTGGAGTTGGCGATCGATGCCGACTTGTGGTCCCGATTCTTCGAATGGAGCGAGCTATACGCCGTGGCTACTCCACTGGCCGGATTCAGGAGGCGCTCGGATTCGAAAACCGGGATGAACTTCGATGCCTACCGGAAGGAATTTGAGCAAATCCTGCGAAATACCGGCAAACGACCCGATCCGGAGGCTCCAGGTTCCCTGAAGAGCCACTTGAGCGCGATTCTCCGGAAGGGTAGAGTCATACCGCACACGGGGAAGACCGTGCATTGGAGTCACGCGAAGCGCCGGTTCGTCGCGCGGGTAAACGAGATAGAGTTCACGGCGAGTCGACGGGCGGATCCTGCATGAACGGGGAAATTCCAAATGAGCAGGATGGCAGAAGCTCTCCCAAGATCAGCGTGGTGACCCCCAGCCTGAATCAAGCGCGCTTCATCGAGCAGACGCTTCGCTCCGTGCTGGACCAGAAGTACCCGAATCTCGAATACATCGTGATCGATGGGGGAAGCACCGACGGGACCGTCGACATACTGCGTCGGTACGAATCCCGGCTCGAGCATTGGATCAGCGAACCTGATCTGGGCCAGGCGGACGCCATCAACAAGGGATTCGTGATGGCGACGGGCGAGATCTGCTCATTTCTCAACAGCGACGATCTGTACGTACCCGGGGCCCTGACGCGTGTCGCTGCCGATTTCGCGGAAGGCAACGGTCGGGAGTGGCATGCGTATCCTGTCCAGGATTTCACCGCGGATCGTCTCTTGAACGTTCACGAGGTGCCCGGGCTGAGTCGCAAGCTCGGGGATGTGCCACTCGAACATAGGAACGATATTGCCAACGAACTGTTACTTTGGGTAGTAGGCAGGGTCCAACTGCACCAGCCGGGAGTCTTCTGGCGACGGAAGCATTGGCTCGAAGTCGGAGGTCTCGAGATTCGTTATCACTATGCATTCGACCGCCAATTCTTCATGAAGCTG
>DASQEN010000250.1:0-4448 GCA_035633635.1 Gemmatimonadota bacterium
GGTGCGATCGATGAGATCGCGGTAAAGGCCCAATTGCCGGATGAGCGGATCGATCTGGCGCAGCGTGAGGGGCAGGGGCGGTCGGCGCTCCAGATACCGTCGCACGAAGCGATACGTGGGGACGCCGACCTCCAGCGCGGCTGTGGCGGCGTCCTCGACGATGGCGGGCCCATGTTTCTTCGCCAAGGCCAGGAGGCCGATGATGCGCCGGATGCCGGCCGCGCCCTCGTGCTGATGGATGTGAGCGAACATGACGCCGATGCTGGGGCCCGCGGTCTTGGCCCGCGCCAGGGTGGCCAGCGTGGAGCCGGGCGTGCGACGGGCCCGGTCGGCGTCGTCGATGTGATGGTAGCCCCGCGGTGCGCGGGTATGCTCGCGCACGAGGGACCCGGTCTGCAGCGCCAGGAGGCGGACCTGTCGGGCATCCCACTGGAGGCCAATCCAGCCGGGCGGCGTACTGTAGTAGGCCGCCTCGACTTCCACACAGCCGTCCAGATGCACCGTCCGCACGCCGTACCGGTAGTACCGAAACGGTTCGACCGGCAATCCGCCTAAGTGCGGTCTTTCCTCCGCAAACATCGCGGCGACTTGGCGCTTGGTGGTGCCGTGGATGCGGGTGTCGGCCCAGCGCGTCTCCCAGCGGTCGAGATACGTCTGCGCCGCCGCGAGCGTCTCGAAGCGGAGCCCCTTCAGCGGCGTCTTCTGCGCAATGCCCGACGCCGGCTTCGAGCTTGCCCTTCCGATCCGGATCGCCGACGCGGCATGGCAACGCCGTGACGCCGTAGTGGGCCAGGAGGTCGCGATAGAGCGGATTCAGGGCCGGGTCGTGGATGTCGGGCGTGAGCACGCCTTCGCGGAGGTTGTCGAGCACGACGACGCGGACGGTGCCCCCAAGCCGGCGAAACGCGGCTTCGTGCAGCTCGGCCCAGATCTGGGTGCTCGAGCGCCACGTCAGCAGTCGCACGGACTTGCGCGAGTAGCCGAGCGTGAGCACGAAGAGCCGCGTCCGGCGGTACTTCCCCGTCGCCGGGTCCCGCACCATCGGGCCGTCGCCGTAATCCACCTGCGCTTCCTCGTTATGGAAAGCTTTCCATAACGAGGATTATGGTGAGTCCCGCGTTATGTTGAGTCACCGCGGGAACCGGTGAAGATGGGCCGGTTCCCGTCGGCTGGGCGGCCAACAACACGCATAACCGCTACAACGCTTCGAGCCAGGTAATCAGGTCCGGTGGCAGTCGAGCGCGCCGGCGAGCACCACACGGTGTGTTCGTCGCCATTAGGGCCTTCCGCTTCATCGCCAGATCGATCTGTACGTAGATCTCGATGGACTTGACGTCGGCGTGGCCGAGGAAATCCCTAATCGTCACGAGGGGCACGCCGGCCTGGAGCAGGTGCATGGCCTTCGTATGTCGCCAGGTGTGAGGACTGATCCCGGGTCGCTTGATACTCGGGGTGCTGGCTTCAGCACGCTGCACGTACTTCTTCAACAGGTATCGGGCTCCGTGGCGCGTGAGTGTGTCGCCCCGGCGATTGCGGAGGAGCGGATGCGCGTCATCCAGTGCGCGTCCGCATGCGGCCACATAGGCGGAGACGACGCGGGCCGTCTGTGGCAAGAGCGGACAGAGCCGCTCTCGGCGCCCCTTCCCGCGGACGCGCACGAACGCCGGCGGTACGAATCGGAAGTCGCTCGGACGTACGTCGAGTAACTCTTGGACGCGGGCTCCGGTGTCATAGAGCAACGCCAGCAAGAGGTAGTCGCGCTCGCCATCCGGCCGCATGCGGTCGACCTGCTGGAGTATCGCCTGGATCTCCACCTCGGTGAGATAGCCCAACACCGGACGAACCGCTCGTTTGTCGGGGATGGCGAGTACCCGTTGGCAGCGTGCGGAGAGCGCCGGCTCCCGTTTCATGACATAGCGAAAGAAGCTCTGGATCGCGGCGAGCCTCGCGTCTCGCGTCCGGATCGAATTGCCGCGCGTGGCTTCGAGGTCGGCCAGGAACTCCAGGATCACTGGCGGCGCCAGGTCCTCCATGGAGAGATCGGCGACCTGACGTCCGCCGTGGGCGGCCACAAAACGCAGCAGGAGCTTGAGCGCGTCGCGGTACGCGGCCATCGTGTGCGGACTGACATTCCGCTCGGCCGCCAAGTACTGCACAAAGAACGCCGTGACCAAGGACGACAGGTCTGCGGGTGTCATGGGGCCTCCCGGTCGGCGATCACGTGCCCAAAGCGACGCTGGTGCCAGCGAATGACCTCGGCCAGTAGATCCGGGGTGAGCTGGAGATAGCGTTGCGAACTGGAGAGTCCGACGTGGCCGAGGTACGTCGCGATGATCGGCAGCATCGTCCCGAGGTCCACATCCTGCTCGCACCAGGTGAGCATGCGCAACGCCACGTAGGAGTGTCGGAGATCGTGGACACGGAGGCGGCGGCCTCCCGCCGCGCGGGGAACATCGGCAAGCCGCAGCACGCAGAGAAAGGCGGCCCGCAGCGCGGTCAGCGAGTACGGACGGCCCAGCGGTCCTGGAAAGAACGGTACGTCCCTGTCGGATCCGAAGACCCGCTCGACATCGGCGCGGCAACGAAGCAGTCGAGATGCCAGATCGCTGGCGATCGGCACCAAGCGGGTCTTCCCGAACTTGGTGTCCCGAATGCGGAGCACGGCCGCGGCGAGATCGACGTCGTGTCGGGTCAACCGCAACGCTTCGCCGGCCCGCAACCCGGCCAGGAGCAGCAGCGCCAAGGCGGAGCCCAATACCACGCCGCGCAGCGGCGAGTGATGGACAGCGGGCAACGCCGAACACGCCGCCAGAAACCGCCGGGCCTCGTCGCGCGTGAGCACGCGAGGCCGGAACGTGCACCGGACGATGCCGAGAAGGCGAGGACCCGGGATCTGGGTCCGGGGATCCTCCAACGCCAGAAACCGACAGACCTGGCGAATCAGCGTCAACCGGTGCGCACGCGTCGTTTCGGATTCCTGCCCGCGCCGGGCGACGAATTGCCGGACGATGTCCGGCGTCATCACGGGATCGTGCGTGGAGACATGGATGGCCAAGAAGCGATCCAGCGCGCGCAACCCCTCCGCCTCGGCGCGGTAGCGATACCCCGCGGCTCGCTTGCCCGCGAGGAAGCGCTGCAGAGTGTCGGCGAACGGTGACGTGGGGACGAAGGCGGTGGCCGACATCAGCCCACCTCCGCTTCCGACAACACCGCAGCCCGGAGGTGGACGAGATCCACCTTCGCGTAGCCAAAGGTCGAATCCATACACACGTGTCCCAGGACATCGCTGATGGTCTTGAACGGATGGCCAGCCTCCAGCAGCCTCGTCGCCAGCGTATGGCGAAACAGGTAGAGTCCGCGCCGACCGGGCCGTCCGTCGAGGCCCGCGTGCTGAAGGGCGCTGCGCATGATGGTCGAGAGATTATTCGCGGTGACAAATGGCTCGAAGGGGGCGACGTGCCGAACGAACACCTCGCACCGGGACGTGGTCGGGCGGCCGCTGCGAATATAGGCACTCACGGCGTGGGCCACGTCGGGGAGCAGCGGCAGTACCAGTGGTTTGCCCGTCTTCGCCTGACACAGCGTCAGCACGCCTCGGCGCCAATCGAGGTGGTCGAGAGACAACTGCCGGATATCCCCTGGGCGCAGCCCATACCGAGCCGCCAGCATCAAGACGGCGTAGTCACGTCGGCCGACCGGCGATGACCGATCCACCGACGAGAGAATCTGATCGACCTCGGCCGTGGTCAGCACGTCAGGGACCGTGCGCAGGCGACAGAGGCGCATGCCCGTCGCCGCCAGACTTAAGTCTCTGGGCACGAGGCTCTGCTGGTATGCCCATCGGAGGAAGCCCCGGACAATCCCGACATACGATCGTCGGGTCAGGACGGCCAGTCCAGAGAACGACCGACAGACGTCCTGAACCTGCCGGACGGTGAGGTCCCCGAGCGTCGCGAGACCGACACGCGCCAACGACTCCGCGAATTTCACGAGCAACCCTCGCCGCTTGCCGATCGTCCTCGCGGCCAGCCCTTCGTGATCACGTAGCGCATCCAAGTACCGCTGAATGGGGCCGCTACACCACGCGGGTATCGGATCAACCACGCCATGAACACGGCGTGCGAACCGTCCGTCTTCGTCCATCTCCAGGAAGATGCGGACGGACGCCCGGACACCGCGAATCCGACTGGCTGACGCTGCCGTCGGCCTCGCGACGAGGTACGTCTGCAGGGCCGGGTCGCGAACCGTGAGAACGAGGTCCAGCCCGCGATCGTCCAGGTACCCCGTGAAGGTGAGCCACTCGTGGAGATGCTGCCGGACGACCTCCGGTCGATAACGCTGCGCGAGTAGCGCCCCGGCGAAGCGATCGATCCGATCCTTGTGCCGTGACGCGCGATAGCACTGGCACTGCGCGCCTGAGAACCACGATGCGTACATACCCCCTCCTT
>DASQEN010000251.1:0-31144 GCA_035633635.1 Gemmatimonadota bacterium
TTCCGGACATCGAGTTCGACGAGCGTATCATCGACGCGCTGGCGATGCAGCTTGTGCTCGATCCGACGCGGTTCGACGTGATCGTGACGACCAACATGTTCGGCGACATCCTGTCGGACCTGTGCGCCGGGCTGGTCGGCGGGCTGGGGTTGGCGGCGTCGTCGAACATCGGAGCCGACGCGGCGATGTTCGAGGCCGTGCACGGGTCGGCGCCCGATATCGCGGGGAAGGGAATCGCGAATCCCTCCGCGGCGATCCAGGCGGCTGCGCTATTGTGCGAGCACGTGGGGCAGTCGGAGGCCGGCGCGAGGGTCCGCGAGTCTGTAGAGCGAGTGATCGTTCGGGGAGAGATCCGCACGCCGGACCTGGGAGGCAAAGCCTCGACCGCGGAGTTCACCGACGCGGTCATCGAAGAAGTAGTGTCCCGAGTCGGAAGCTCCTGAGTCAGGGGAGAGACAGAGTTTAGGTGGGCGGGATTCCGCCCGTCATACGATCGCTTTACAGGGAGGAAACGGATGGCGTTCAAGGGTGTCGACTACATGGACCTCGACAGCGAGCTGTCGTCGGAAGAGAGGATGACCCGCGACACCGTGCGGCGCTTCGTCGACGAGAAGATCCTGCCGATCATTGAGGAGGCCTACCTCGAGGGCCGCTTCCCGAAGGAGATCGTGCCCGGCCTCGCCGAGCTGGGCGTCCTCGGGGCCAACCTGCCGGAGGAGTACGGCTGCGCGGGGATGAACAATGTCGCCTACGGGCTGATCATGCAGGAGCTCGAGCGCGGTGACAGTGGGGTGCGCTCGTTCGTCTCGGTGCAGGGCGCGCTGGTCATGTACCCGATCTTCGCGTTCGGCTCCGAGGAGCAGAAGCGGCGCTGGCTGCCCGGTATGGCGAAAGCCGAGGCGATCGGCTGCTTCGGGCTCACCGAGGCCGATCACGGATCCGATCCCGGCGGCATGAAGACCCGCGCTGTGAAGGACGGGAGCGGCTGGGTGCTGAACGGGTCGAAGATGTGGATCACCAACGGATCGATGGCCGACGTCGCGGTTGTGTGGGCGCGGACTGAGGGGGAAATCCGTGGTTTCCTCGTCGAGAAGGGGACGCCGGGCTTCGAGGCCAAGGGGATGCATGGCAAGCACTCGCTGCGGGCGTCCGACACGAGCGAGCTCGTGCTCAACGACGTCCGGCTGCCGAGCGACGCGGTCCTGCCCGGTTCGGGGGGCCTCAAGAGCCCGCTCATGTGCCTGACCCAAGCGCGCTACGGGATCGCGTGGGGCGCGCTCGGCGCCGCGATGGCGTGCTACGAGGAGGCGCTCCGCTACAGCCAGGAGCGGATCCAGTTCGACAAGCCGATCGCAAGCTTCCAGATGGTGCAGGAGAAGCTGGTCGAGATGCTGGAGGGGATCACGCTGGGCCAGCTGCTCGCGTATCGTCTGGGTCGGCTCAAGGACGCCGGCAAGTACAAGCACACCCAGGTCTCGCTCGCTAAGCGCAACAACGTGATGATGGCCCGAGAGGTGGCCTCGCTGGCGCGCTGGGCGATGGGCGCCAGCGGCATCCACTCCGAGTACCAGGTCATGCGCCACATGTGCAACCTCGAGTCGGTGTTCACGTACGAGGGGACGCACGACATCCATACGCTGATCATCGGCCAGGACATCACCGGGATCGCGGCGTTCGAGTAGCGCTTCCGTCGCCGGAATGAACGGGCGTCGGCGCTCGGTAGCCTGGCCCGCACCGGCCACAACGCTGACACCTACGCCTCCACGGTCTAGATTCCCTCTTTTTGCCGCACGCTCGCCCTGTCCGGCGGTCCCTCGGATCGAATCTGGAGGTCATGATGAACGACGGAAGCTCGAAGAAGACGCTGGTCAAGGTCGAAAAGGACGGCGGGGTAGCGATGTTCACGCTGGACGACCCGCCAGCCAACACGTACACGCACGAGATGATGAAGCAGCTCGACGCGGCGATCATCGACGCGCGGTTCGATTCGGAGGTGTCGGTGATCGTGATCCGCGGGGCCGGCGAGAAGTTCTTCTGCGCGGGCGCGAACATCGACATGCTGCAGAAGTCCGACCCGACGTGGAAGTACTTTTTCTGCCTGCACGCCAACGAGACGCTGTCGCGATTCGAGCACACCCCGAAGCTCGTCATCGCCGCGCTCAACGGGCACACGGTGGGGGGCGGACTCGAGGTCGCGATGGCGGCCGACCTCCGCATCGCGCGCAAGGGCTCGGGGAAGGTGGGGCTGCCGGAAGTGACGCTCGGAGTCCTGCCGGGCACCGGCGGCACCCAGAGACTCACGCGGCTGGTCGGGAAGTCCCGCGCGATCGAGCTGATGGCCGAGGGTCGCAATTTCGACATGGACGAGGCGGCCGAGCTGGGGATCGTCAACAAGGTCTTCGAGGCCGACTCGACGGATGCGTTCATGGGGCAGGTCATGGAATACGCGCGCCAGTTCACGACGCCGGGCAAGGCGGCGATGGCCGTCGGGCACATCAAGCGCGCGTGTCAGTCGGGGGCCGAGGTCGCGCTCGAGCAGGGGCTGGCGATCGAGCGCGAGCTCCAGGCCAAGCTGTTCTCGTCCCAGGACGCCAAGGAAGGCCTCACCGCGTTCGTGGAAAAACGGAAGCCGCAATTCGCGGGGAAGTAGCCGATCCCGGGCATCGAAGCGGGATGAAGCTTGACCGCAACCGGCTCGTTCTGTACAGTATTCCTGTACATCAATGGAGGAGTATGGCAATCCGCACGTCCTACACCCAGGCTCGCGCCAACCTCGCCAAGCTGCTGGAAAGGGTCACACGCGATCGCGAGACGGTCATCATCGAGCGTCGAGGCGAGAAGGAGGTGGCACTTATATCGGCGGAGGAGCTGGCCGGGCTCGAGGAAACCGCGCACCTGCTGCGCTCGCCGAAGAACGCCGAGCTTCTGCTCGCGGCCCTGACGCGCGCTCTGGGTAGGACCGTGAAACCTTCCCGGGTCGAGGAGCTGCGCCGAGAGCTGGGGCTTGAGCCCGAAGAAGCCGCGTGACGCGGTATTCCATCCGGAGTTCCGCGAGGATCTCCGCTGGTGGGTCGAGACGGATCGACGCGTCGCGATACGGGCGTTGCGCATCGTGGAGGAGACCGTCCGCGATCCATTCCACGGGATCGGCAAACCCGAGCCCTTGAAGTACCTCGGCGAAGGGCTATGGTCCCGCCGTCTGACCCAGGAGCATCGGATCGTTTACATGGTCCGCGAAGAGCGGATCGACTTCCTTCAGGCACGATATCACTATTGATCGAACTGTGTCTTTCATTGGGTCGAACACGAAGGATGGGAAAATGAGCGAGACGACCACAACCGCGACCGGGCTACCGCAGGTGCTCTCGCCGGGCAGGCTGTTCATCGGTGGCGAATGGGTGGATGCCGCGAGCGGGAAGACGTTCGAGGTCGTCAATCCGGCGAAGGCCGAGACGTTGACGGAAGTGGCCGAAGGGGACGCCGCCGACGTCGACCGGGCGGTCGCGGCGGCTCGCCACGCGTTCGACTCCGGCGTCTGGTCCGGCACGTCACCGCGGAAGCGCGCGCGGATCCTGTGGGACATGGCCCGGCTCCTCGAGGAGCGGAAAGAGGAGATCGCGCGGGTCGAGACGCTCCAGAACGGCAAGCCCCTGTTCGAGAGCGCGATCGACGTCGACATGACGGTCGAGACGTTCGAGTACTACGCGGGCTGGGCGACCAAGATCGAAGGGGAGACGATCCCCCTCTCGGTACCCAATCAGTTCGGCTACACGCTGCGGGAGCCGGTCGGCGTCGTGGGCGCGATAGTGCCGTGGAACTTCCCGCTGAACCTCGCCTCGTGGAAGGTCGCGCCGGCCCTGGCGGCGGGGTGCACGGTGGTACTCAAGCCCGCCAGCGAGACCCCGCTCACCGCCCTGCTCCTGGCACAGATCGCTGCCGCTGCGGGGCTGCCCGCCGGAGCGCTGAACGTGGTCCCGGGCGGCGGACGCACGGCGGGCGAGGCACTGGTCGCACACGCGGGCGTGGACAAGATCGCGTTCACGGGCTCGACCCAGGTCGGCAAGCGGATCGCGAGGCTGGCCGCCGAGACGGTCAAGCGGGTGTCGCTAGAGCTGGGCGGCAAGAGCGCGAACATCGTCTTCGCGGACGCGGACTTGAAGCTCGCGGCGCGCGGCGCGGTTGGCGGGATCTTCTACGGCAAGGGCGAGGTCTGCGCCGCGGGAAGCCGGCTGTTCGTCGAGCGCGCGGCGCACGACGAATTCATGCCCGCTGTCGCCGAAGGCGCGGGCAAGATGACGGTCGGGGACCCGTTCGAAAAGGGGACGCGGATCGGCGCGATCGTGTCGGAGAAGCAGATGGAGAACGTCCTTTCGTACATCGAGACGGGGAAGCGCGAGGGCGCCACGGTCATCGCCGGCGGCGGCCGGGTGGAGGATCTAGCGCCCGGCTACTTCATCCAGCCGACCGTCTTCGACGACGTCACGCCCGAGATGACGATCGCCCGCGAGGAGATCTTCGGTCCGGTGCTCGCGACGCTTACGTTCGACGACGTGGACGAGGCGATCGCGCGCGCCAACGACTCGCCCTACGGTCTCGCCGCCGCGGTCTGGACGCGCGATATCAAGAAGGCGCACTACGTGGCGAGCCGCCTCAAGGCCGGAACCGTGTGGATCAACACCTACAACCTGTACGACGCGGCGATGCCGTTCGGTGGGTACAAACAGAGTGGCTACGGCCGCGACCTCGGTCGTCACGCGCTGGACAACTATACGGAAACGAAAGCCGTCTGGGTGGATTTGCGGCGATGACCCAGCGAATAACCGGAGGATCGCTCAAAACGGCCGAGATCAATGCGCGCGACGAGGGACGGCCGAGGCGCACTGAAAGGTGCGCCGCAGGATGGCACGAGGAGCGCAACGAAGACATCGGCCGTTTTCAGCGGTCCGGCCCCCGATGAAAAAGCGGTATCTGCTCGACACCAACGTGCTCCTCCACGACCCGACAGCGCTCACCGCGTTCCAGGACAACTCCGTCCTCGTCCCGATCTACGTCATCGAAGAGATCGATCGGTTCAAAAAGCAGCTGACCCGGCTCGGCGAGAACGCGCGCTGGATCAGCCGTTTCCTGGATGCATTGCGCGAGCGGGGGCGCCTGTCCGAGGGTGTAGAGCTGGACTCGGGTGGCCGGCTGCGGGTCGTGTTCGATCCCGACGACCCGCAGCAGGTGATCGCGCGATCGGACGGATGGGTCGACAACGAGATCCTCAAGATCGCGCGGCGGATCCAGGACGACGCGCCGGAAACGCCGCTCATCCTCGTGACCAAGGACGTGAACCTGCGGATCAAGGCCGACGCGATGGGCCTGGTCGCGGAGGACTACGAAACCGATCGGGTGGACCTGGACGAGCTGTACAGCGGCCACACCGAGATCGGTCTTGGAGCCGACGAGCTCGAACGTTTCCGCGCCGAGAGAGAGCTGGAGCTGCCGGCCGGCGACTTTTTCCCCAACGAGTACGCGCTGCTCAAGGACCGGGAGGATCCGGCGAATACCGCGCTCGGGCGGATCGACGCCGTGGGAGGCCGGCTGCGAGCACTGATCGACGTATCGGACGGGGTGCAGGGGATTCGCCCTCGAAACAAGGAGCAGTACTTTGCCCTGGATGCGCTCCTCGACCCGACCGTCGTGCTGGTGACGATCATGGGGAAGGCGGGGACGGGAAAGACCCTGCTGGCGCTGGCGGCCGGCCTCGAGCAGGTGCTTGGCCGCCCGACCTACCGCCACTTGCGGATCTCCCGGCCCACGTTCCCGATGGGCAAGGACATCGGCTATCTCCCCGGCTCGGTCGAGGAGAAGCTCAACCCGTGGATGCAGCCCATCTACGACAACCTGGCGCTGCTTCTGGACGGGCGCCCGGCCCGGAACGGCACCCGCACGATCGACGACCTGGTGCAGCGCGGAGCGGTGGCTGTCGAGCCGCTGACACACATCCGTGGACGCTCGATTCCGCAACAGTTCATGCTGGTCGACGAAGCGCAGAACCTGACCCCGCTCGAGGTCAAGACGATCCTCACCCGGGTGGGCGAGAACACCAAGCTGGTCCTGACCGGCGACCCGTGGCAGATCGACACCCCGTACATCGACTCCTCGACCAACGGCTTCAACCACGTGGTCAGCCACTTCCGGACCGTTCCGCTGGCCGCGCACGTCGAGCTGCGAAAGGGCGAGCGGTCGAAGCTCGCCGAGTACGCGGCCAACCTGCTATAGCTGGAGCGCTCCCCGCCCTGCGATGTGAATTACCTGTGGATAATCCGGGGACAATTCGTGGAGAAATCGCGCGATGTTGTGCACTCGGCGTGGGGGGGATGTTGGGAGTCCTGCAAGCGCAAGGAGGCCCCGGATTTGGAACGTTCTGGTGATCCGCCGGCTTAGCTCGCGCGCTCCAAACCGCCGCCTTCCATCCGCTTGCGCCCCCGACCATCGACCACGTAACTCTATTTCTCGCAATGGTTTGACACGCCTCGACCGGGAGCCGTATACTGCCGTCGAGGGTCGGATGACGGCCCGAGTCTGGCACCGAAATTCCCTCCGCGAGCCCTCTGGGAGAGCTCGACGGACGTCCCTTGGAACGGAGCTCCGGGACAGTGATGTTACCGGGACCGTTCGGCGTGAGCCCGGGACGCTGCGGTTCGAAGCGCGCGGAACGGAAACGAGGTGCGAAAATCGCAAAAGGGTTGCGGCTCCAATCAATCTTAGGATCGAGGAGCGCAGCACCGCGAGAGCGGATCGAGACCCTGGGAGGCCGGTCGCCTCGGCGCGAGCCGAACGCGGCGAAAGCCTGAGAGGGGAGCCACCGGGAAGCCGGCGGCAACGCTAGCGAGGAATGCCCTAGAGCGACGGAACCCCAGGGGAGCATCGAACGGCCGTACGACTAACCCTCGTGCGATCGTGACGGACTCCGGCGGGGAGCAAGGCCCTGAAGCCGGGTTGGCCGTGCGGCCGCATGTAGCTTCGGCTACGTTCGCCGAGTGCGAGCAACGGCAAGAGGGCAACGGGCGTCGAGAGGCGCCGGAGCTCCGTCCGGAGGGAAACGCTTCGAAGGGGAGAACCCCATGAGCGTCACCGGCCTTAAACGGTCGGAAGGACGCGGGAGACGAAACGCGGCAAGAGGGTGAGAAACCCTGTAGCCGCACCCGAACCGGGGCGAGGCAAATCCCGGGTAAGTGGGCTCCCGCATCTGCATGCGCTGAAGGGGCAGGAACTCCAGGGAGGCGCCGCGCCCGAGAGGGCGCTGGCAAGCCGGCCCCGGTAATACTCTGAAGGGGAAGCCAACCCTCGGAGAGGCGGTGCGCGAACGTCTTCGACATTCATGCGCCTCCGGCGAACCAGGAAGACCCCATGGCCGGGGCCACTTCGGTGGCTGACGGCGGAGCGGGGAGCGCGAAACCGATGACGCGCTACAGTTCGCCGGTACGACCTCTGAAAGGGACGCCAACCCCATGAGAGGAGACGCCGGTCGCGGAAGCGGCCGCGCGTAGCCGGAACCGGTCGAGTCTTCGAAGGAGAAACAGACTCCGGCCCCGTTCGGTCCTCATTTTTTGCTGTCTAGTGCAGCGCGTCGAGAGCCGCCCGGCGAAAGCCGGGCGGCTTGTTTTTGCTATCTGGCGAGCCGCGCGAAGTGGTTTGACTCCCCGTGGGACCGGACGATATTCCGCCCCCGATGCGGAGCCGCTACGACCGTCCGACCTACCTTTGCGCCCCCGTGCGGACTCCGATCGGCAAGTTCGGCGGCGCGCTTCTCGACAAGACCGCCCCCGAGCTCGGCGCGCACGCGGCGCGCGCCTGCCTCG
The DNA here is from genome assembly GCA_035633635.1 of Gemmatimonadota bacterium. Classification (GTDB taxonomy): domain Bacteria; phylum Gemmatimonadota; class Gemmatimonadetes; order JACCXV01; family JAHWKZ01; genus JAICNR01. Next base: position 7,848 of record DASQEN010000251.1, read on the forward strand.
ATCGGGCCGGATTCGATCCCGCCGAAATCGATCTCACGATCATGGGGAGTGGCCGCCAGGCGGGCGTCGGCCCGAACGTTGCTCGTCAGATCAGCCACCGCGCGGGCGTGCCCGACACGGTGCCCGCATGGACGATCAACCAGGCGTGCGCCTCGAGCCTGGTCGGCATCCTCCAGGCCTGGCAGGCGATCGCGCTCGGTGACGCGGACGTCGTGCTCGCGGGCGGCGCTGAGTCGATGTCCAACACCCCCTACCTCTTGCCGCGCGCCCGCTGGGGCTACCGGTTGGGCCACGGCGAGCTCGTCGACGGCATGTACCGCGACGGGTTCCTGTGCCCCCTGTGCGGAGACCTGATGGGTGCCACGGCCGAGAGGCTCGCAGACCGGTACGGCATCCCGCGCGCGGAGCAGGACGCGTACGCGGTCGAGAGCCAGCGCCGGTACGAGGCGGCGCGCGAGGCGGGCCTGTGGACGGGCGAGATAGCCCCCTTCCCCGATGGGCTCGAGGCGGACGAGCATCCGCGGCCAGGAACGACAGTAGAGAAGCTCGCGAAGCTCCAGCCTGTTTTCCGCGAGGGTGGGTCCGTCCACGCCGGCAACTCCTCGGGGATCACCGACGGCGCGGCCGCGGTGATCGTGGCCGCCGAGGACGCAGTAGAGCGGCTCGGCCTGGAGCCGTTCGCGCGCTGCATCGACTGGGCGAACGAGGGGGTCGACCCGGCGATCATGGGGATCGGCCCAGTGCCCGCCGTGCGGAAGATCCTCGATCGCCAGGAGATCTCGATCGACGCGGTCGACGTGATCGAGCTGAACGAGGCGTTCGCCGCCCAGGTCCTGGCGGTGGCGCGCGACCTGGAGCTCGATCTGGCAAAGGTCAACCCGAACGGCGGGGCGATCGCGCTCGGGCACCCGATCGGCGCCACCGGAGCCCGCATCACCGTCACACTGCTCCACGAGATGGCGCGGAAGGGCGCGAGGCTCGGCATCGCGACCCTGTGCGTGAGCGGGGGCATGGGGACGGCGCTCCTGGTCGAACGGACGGCGGAGGGAGAAAGAACGTGAGCGACCCGATGGTGGTGATGGATCGCCAGGGAGAGGTGGGGACGGTCGTCCTCAACCGGCCGCAGAAGCTCAACGCGTTTACGGGCGAGATGCGGGACCTGATCGGCGACGCGGTCGAACAGCTCGGCGCGGATTCGTCTATCCGGGCGATCGTGATCACGGGAGAAGGGCGGGGTTTCTGTGCGGGCGCGGACATCGACTACCTGAACGAGCTGGTGGCCGAGGAGAACGCGCGCGACTTCCAGCGGCTGCTCGCTGCGGGAGAGCGGGTCGTGCAGGAGATCCGGGCGGCGGAGAAGCCGGTGATCGCCGCCCTCAATGGGCCGGCCGCCGGCGGCGGGGCGAATCTGGCGCTGGCCTGCGACCTCAGGATCATGGCAGACACAGCGTCGATCGGCCAGACGTTCGTCCGGATCGGCCTTCACCCCGACTGGGGCGGGACGTTCCTGCTCCCCCGGCTGGTGGGGGTCTCGCGGGCGCTCGAGCTCATGTGGTCGGGCCGCATGGTCGGTGCCGAGGAGGCGCTCGCGATCGGGCTCGTGAATCGCGTCGCTCCCGCCGACACCCTGCGGGACGAGGCGATGGCGTGGGCGCGTCAGCTGGCGTCGGGCCCGCCGCTCGCCGTCGGTCGAATCAAGCGCGCCCTCGAGGAGAGCCTCGACCGCGACCTCGACACTATGCTCGCGATCGAGCTCGAGAACCAACTGGCCTGCTTCGAGTCGCAGGACGTCAAGCGCGGGCTCTTCGCGTTCAGCAGCAAGGACACGCCGCGATTCGAAGGAAACTGAACGCCGTCCAGGGCGGGGACTGGATCGACGTCACCCGGCCGGTCATGGACCAGATCCCGGTCTGGCCCGGCGATCCGCCCTGGCGCTACCGACTCGCCGCCGCAATCGAGCGCGGCGATCCCGCCAACGTGGGCGAGGTCTCCGGCACGACCCACGTCGGCACGCACGCCGACGCGCCCCTTCACGTGGATCCCACGGGGAAGGGGATCGACGCGCTGCCGCTCGAGGCGTTCGCCGGTCCCGCCACCGTCGTCGACGTCTCGGAACAGGGAGGGCTCATCCTCCCCGAGGAGATCGAGGCGGCCCTCGATGCCGCGGGCACGGATCCGCCCGAGCGGCTCCTCCTCCGGACCGGCTGCGACTGGTCGTCCGGCTTCCCGACTCGATGTCGCGGGCTCTCTCCACGCGCCGCGACGTGGTGCGGTGAGCGGAGGCTGAAGCTGGTCGGGACCGATGCGCCGTCCGTAGATCCGCTCGACTCTGTCACCCTGGACGCCCACCGGGCCCTCGTTGCTGCGGGAGTGGTGATCGTCGAGAGCCTCGCGCTGGCGGGAATTGATCCCGGCCACTATGAATTGGTCGCATTTCCCCTCCGGTGGATCGGCGCCGACGCCGCGCCCCTGCGCGCAGCCCTGAGAAGGATCGAATACGCGGAGCAGAGGTCATGAGCATCGACGAGCTGAACGTGGTGGCCGTGATCGGCGCGGGCACGATGGGTCGCGGAATCGCCCAGGCCTTCGCCCAGGCGGGCTATGCTACCACGCTCTACGACGTAGATCCCGAGGCGGCTCATCGCGCGCGCCGGGCGATCGAGGCGACGCTCGATAGGGGCGTCGAGCTTCGCAAGGTCGAGCCCGCGGAGAGGGAGCGGGCGCTCGAGCGGCTCCGTGTCGAAACCGACCTGGGGGAGGCGGTCATCGACGCCGATCTCGCGATCGAGGCGATCCCCGAGCTGCTCAACGCCAAGCGCGAGATGTTCGCGGAGCTGGACGCGCGCTGCCCCGACGGCGCGATTCTCGCGAGCAACACCTCGTCGCTCCCGATTGCGGGGCTGGCCGCGGAGACCACGCGGCCCGACCGGGTGGCGGGCCTCCACTTCTTCAACCCCGTCCACGCGATGAGGCTGGTCGAGATCGTGGCGCCGGAGGGCGTCTCGCCCGACGTCGTGGAGACGCTTCGTCGCGCGGTGGAGTCGCTGGGGAAGAAGCCGATCGTCGTGCGCGACCTGCCTGGGTTTGCCACCAGCCGGCTCGGCGTCACGCTGGGTCTGGAGGCGATCCGCATGGTCGAGGAGGAGGTGGCCACGCCGGCCGACATCGACGCTGCGATGGAGCTCGGATACAACCATCCGATGGGGCCGCTCAAGCTCACCGACTTGGTGGGTCTCGACGTGCGGCTGGCGATCGCCGAGCATCTGGCGAAGGAGCTTGACGAGCGCCGGTTCGAGCCCCCCGCGCTCCTGCGCCGGATGGTGTCGGCCGGGAACCTGGGCAGGAAGACCGGCGAGGGGTTCTACCGGTGGGAGGACGGCAAGCCTATGCCCAGAGAGGCGGAGTGACGGGCGAGCGCGTAGTCGAGGTCGAGAGCGAGGGAGGCGTCAGGATCCTGACGATCAATCGTCCCGAGAAGCGGAACGCGCTGAACGCAGAGGTCAGGGAGCGGCTCTCCGCGGCGGTAGAAGAGGCGATCGCGGATCCGGAGGCGCGCGTCCTCGTCTTCACCGGCGCCGGTGACAAGGCGTTCGTGGCCGGGGCCGACGTCGGCGAGTTCGTCGGCCGGTCTCCGCTCGACCAGCGCCGCGCGATGGCTCGACCGACCGTGTTCGACAAGGTGTGGGACGCGCCACTCCCCACGATCGCGATGATCAACGGATGGTGCTTGGGTGGAGGCTGCGAGCTGGCGCTGGCCTGCGACATGCGGGTCGGCGCGGACACCGCCATGCTGGGGCAGCCCGAGGTGCGCCTGGGGATCATCCCCGGCGGCGGCGCCACCCAACGGCTGCCGCGTCTGGTCGGGTACGGCAAGGCGCTGCAGCTGATCTTGGGCGGCGAGCCTGTCGACGGCGTCTCGGCGTACGAGATCGGGCTGCTCGACGAGGTCGTGCCGGCGGCCGAGTTGCGCGAGCGCACGCTCGAGATCGCGCGGGCGATGGCGCTACAGAGCCCGGTCACGCTGGCGATCGCCAAGCGCGCGGTGCGCGCCGCGTTCGAGCTGCCGCTCTCCGCCGGACTCGAGCAGGAGCGGGACCTGTTCGCGCTCGCGTTCGCGACCGAGGACAAGGCCGAGGGAGTGGCGGCCTTCCTGGAGAAGCGCAAACCCGAGTGGCGCGGGCGCTGACCGGACGAGCACGGTTTTCAACCTCAGCGCGGAGGACGCGATGGAAGAGCACGGAAGGTCGTTGAGCGAGGCGGGGCCACCGCCTGCGACTGGACGTTCCACCTGGGAGAACTTGCGCGACGTGGTGCTCGTGCCCAGCGCGACGTTCGACGAGGTGCGCGAGCGCCCGCGCTGGCTGGTGCCCATGCTCGTCATCATGGCGGCGACGTTGATCACGTCGTACTTCATGATGCCGCTGTATTCCGAGATGCAGCGTGCCGCGATGATGGCTCGCGACATGTCCGCGGAGCAGCGAGAGCAGGCCCTCAAAGGCATGGAGATGTTCAAGTGGATCGGGCTTGCGATCGGGCCGATCATGGTGGGCATCTTCTCGGCGCTGTTCGGGCTCTTCTTCTGGGGATGGGCGGCGATCACGGGCGCCCGCGAGCCGCAGTACAAGGTCGCATTTACGGCGATGGTCTACACCGGCGTTATCCAGATCCTGCAGGCGATCGCCCAGGCGATCGTGGTGGCGGTGAAGGGCGCCGAGCAGGTCGCGCGGGAAGGCGGTCCGCCGACGTTCGGCCTGGCGCTGTTCCTCGAGCGCGGAGACATGCCGGGGCTCCTCTGGGACTTCCTCTCCAACATCAACTTCTTCTCGATCTGGGGCACGATCGTGCTGGCGATCGCGGGGATCCACGCCTTGAGGATGAGCAAGGGGACCGCGTATGGCTTCGCGATCGTCATGTGGCTGATCATGGGCCTGTTCCTGTCGTTCGGCGGACCACCCTCGTCCTGACGTGGAAAGCCTCCGGATCACCGACGTCCACGTTCACGTTCAGCCGTGGGACCAGATGAAGCCCGACGTCCGCGCGCGGATGGCGAAGGGGCGCGGTGACTTCGCTGACCTCGAGCGGATGATGCGCAATCCCGCTAGCGTGCTGGACCGGATGGACGAGGCCGGCATCGCGCGGATCGGCGTCATCAACTACGTGAGCCCGGCGCTCATGGGGTTCACCCGCGAGGTGAACCCCTACGTGGCCGACCTCGCCCGGGCCGCACCCGAGCGGCTGATCCCGTTCGGGGGCGTGGACCCGACCGCGGACGGGAGCGTGTCCGACGAGGTCGAGCGGCTGTGGGATCTGGGTGTAAAAGCGATCAAGTTCCACCCGCCCCATCAGGAGATCGCCGCCAACGCCTACCGCGAAGACTCGCCCGGGCTGGCCGAGATGTACGGCCGTGCCGAGGAGCTCGGCATGCCGATCATGGTCCACACCGGCACCTCGATCTTCCCCGGCGCGCGGAACGTGTACGCGGATCCGCTACCGCTCGACGACGTGGGGGTCGACTTCCCGGAGCTCGTCGTAATCCTCGCGCACCTGGGGCGCCCGCTCTGGCCGGAGGCCTCGTTCTTCCTGCTGCGGCGCCATCCCAACTTCTGGGGCGACGTCTCCGGCATCCCGCCGAAGGGCCTCCTCCGGTACTTCCCGCGACTCGAGGCGGTCGCCGACAAGCTCCTCTGGGGGACCGACTGGCCGGGTCCCATGGTGCCGGGGATGCGGTCGAACCTGGACGACTTCCTTGCGCTCGACCTCTCTGAGGACGTCAAGCGGAAGCTCCTGCAGGACAACCCGGACCGGCTGTTCGGCCCGGCGCCGGAGATCTGATCACGTCGGTCCTCAGAGTCCAGGGACTCTCCAAGTCGTTCGGCGATCAGGAGGTCCTCCGCGAGGTCGAGCTCGAGATCGCGGCCCGGGAGATCCTCGTCGTGCTCGGCCCCTCGGGTTGTGGCAAGACCACGCTGCTGCGCATCCTCGCCGGGCTCGAGCAGCCCGACGCCGGAGAGATCCTCCTCGAGGGACGCTCCGCGAGCCGGGTCCCGCCGCAGGACCGCAGGTTCGGCGTCGTCTTTCAGGACCAGGCGCTGTTCGAGAAGATGACCTGCGAGCGCAACATCGCGTTCGGCCTCGAGGTGCGCGGTGTCTCCACGGGCAGGCTACGGGAGCGGGTCGAGCGGATGCTCGAGCTTGTGCGGCTCGTGCCCCATCGCCACAAGCTCCCGGCCCAGCTTTCCGGCGGTCAGCGCCAACGAGTCGCGCTGGCCCGTGCGCTCGCCTACGAGCCAAAGGTGATGCTGTTCGACGAGCCGTTCACCGCGCTGGACGCCCGCACGCGCGTCGAGCTGCGGCGGGAAGTGCGCCGGATCCTGAACGACGCGGACGTCGCGGCGCTGTTCATCACGCACGATCAGGAAGAGGCGCTCGAGCTGGCGGACCGGATCCTCGTGCTGAACGGCGGCCAGGTCGAGCAGGTGGGCACGCCCTATGACGTCTACAACCGCCCGGGCAACGAGTTCGTGGCGACCTTCCTCGGTGCGGCGAACGTGTTGCTCGGTCGCTGGTCGGAGGGGCAGACGTGGGTCCTCGGCACCGCGCTCAATCCACCCGACGAGGGTCCGGCCCTGGTCGACGGGCAACCGATCAAGATCGTGTTCCGCCCCGAGGACGTGGAGATCGGCTTCCGCCGCGACCTCCTCGCGGCACGCCATCCGCTGTCCGATGCCGTGGTCGAGTTCGTGTCGTACGTCGGGCCGACCGAGCGGCTGACCGTGCGGCTGTCGGCGAGGCTGGTCGGGGCGACCTCCGCGACCGACGTCGTCGACATCGCCGGTTTGCCGATCATCGTCACGCGGACCAAGTGGGAGGCGGAGGAGGTCCCGCTCGAGGTCGGCGATCCCGTCGTGCTCGCACTCCGGAGCTACCGGCTCCTGCCCCACTACCCGCTGGGAACCCAGTCGGGGGCCGAGACGGTCTGATGAGACGCCCCTCTTGACACGGCTCGGGAGAATCCGATAAACTCCCCCCATGACACTAGGAATTAGGCTGCGACAGATGAGGGCGTGTCGGTGAACGTATCGGCCAAGAGCGAGTACGGGCTCCGCGCCCTGGTCCACCTGCACCGCGCCGGGCTCTCGGGGATGACCCCGGCCCGCGAGATCGCCGCCGTGTGTGGGGTCCCGCTCAAGTACCTCGAGCAGATCCTGCACGTGCTGAAGGACGGCGGCCTGGTCGAGGCGCAGGTCGGGATTGGCGGAGGCTACCGTCTCACCCGCCCAGGGTCGCTGATCACCGCGGGCGAGGCGATCCGGCTTCTCGACGAGCGGCTGGGCCTCGGAGCCTCGGCGGCCGCGGACTGGCCACCGGCCGACGGCCTCGCACTCTTGTGGGGGCGGATCGAGTCCGCGATCCGGGGCGTGGTCGACACCACGACGATCGCCGATGTGGCGATCTCCGCGGCCTCCTCCGACAGGGCGCGGGCGGTCTCCTAGCGTTTTTTTCTCCCTAATTCCTAGTCTTACACTATGAGATACGACGCTTCGAACCCAGCACCAGGAGGAAGATCGATGCGCGCATCCACCCTGCGGCTCCTCGCGTTCGTGATCGTGGTGGCCTCGCTGGCACCCGCCTGCCAGGCCGGAGACGGATCGCAAGCCGCCGGAAGCGAAGGCGGCACCCGCGTCACGCTGATCCTCGGCGCGTACACGACGCCGCGCGAGGCGTATGGCAAGGCGATCCTGCCCGCGTTCCGCGAGCACTGGAAGCAGAAGACCGGACAGGACGTCGAGTTCCAGGAGTCGTATCAGGGCAGCGGAGCCCAGTCACGCGCGATCGTGGGGGGGTTCGAGGCGGACGTCGCGGCGCTGTCGCTCGAGGCAGATGTCGACAAGATCGCCGACGCCGGTCTGATCACCCACGACTGGAGGACCGGCCCCCATGGAGGCATGGTCTCGAACTCGATCGCCGTCATCGCGGTGCGGTCCGGCAACCCGAAGGGGATCCGTGACTGGGGCGACCTGGCGCGTCCGGGGCTCGACGTCCTGACGCCGGACCCCAAGACCTCGGGCGGCGCCCAGTGGAACATCAACGCCATCTACGGGGCGGCGCTCCGCGGGCACGTCGAGGGTGTGCCGGCGAACGAGCCGGCGGAGGCCGAGAGGTTCCTGAGCCGCGTCTTCCGAAACGTGCGGATCATGGACAAGGGCGCGCGGGAGTCGATCACGAACTTCGAGCGCGGCGTCGGTGACGCGGCGATCACGTACGAGAACGAGGTCCTCGTGGCCCAAATGGGGGGGCAGGAATACGACTACGAGATCCCCACCTCGACGATCCTGATCCAGAACCCCGTCGCGCTGATCGACGCGAACGTGGACGCCCACGGGGTGCGCGAGGTCGCGGAGGCGTTCGTGGAGTTCCTGCACGGTCCGGTGGCGCAGCGCGCGTACGCGGAGTACGGCCTTCGCTCGGTCGATGAATCGGTGGCCGAGGAGACGGCTGCGAAGTACCCGGCGGTCGAGGATCTCTGGACGATCGACGACCTGGGGGGCTGGGACCAGGTGGCGACCGAGATCTACGGTCCCGGTGGGCATTTCACGCGCGCCTTCGAGGCGGTCCACGAGGCGCGATGATCGCGTTGCAAGGTCCTGCCACGGGCGGCATTGCGCTGCCGCTGCCGCGCGACGACACCCGCCGTGCACCGCTGCCCTGGGGTCGCTGGGGACTGCGCACAACCGCGGTCCTCTACCTGGGGCTCATGATCGTCCTGCCACTCGCGGCCGTCGCTCAGCATGGCCTGGCTGACGGGTTGGGGGCCTTCCTGGACGACGTCACACAGCCGCTGGCGATCGAAGCGCTCGGGCTGACGATCGGCGCGGCGGTGGTCATGACGGCGGTCAACGCGGTGATGGGCACGCTGACCGCGTACGCGCTCGTCCGCTATCGCTTTCCGGGCCGGGGCCTTCTCGACGCGATCGTCGACCTCCCGTTCGCGATTCCGACCCTCGTGACCGGGGTCATGCTGGTGGCCTTGTACGGCCCACAGACCGATGTCGGCTCGTGGCTGACCGCGCGCGGCCTGCCGGTCATCTACGCCAAGCCCGGCATCGTGCTCGCGCTCCTGTTCGTCTGCTACCCGTTCGTCGTCCGCACCGTACAGCCGGTCATCCACGGCGCGGAGAAGAGCCAGGAGGAGGCTGCGTGGACGCTGGGCGCCTCCGGCTGGACAACGTTCCGGCGCGTCGTGCTGCCCACGATCGGGCCCGCGATCCTCACCGGCTCGATGCTCAGCTTCGCGCGGGCGCTCGGGGAGTTCGGTTCGATCATCATCGTGGCCGGCAACATCCCCGGCAGCACGCTCACCGCCCCCGTCTACCTGTACCAGCAAGTGGAAGGGGACAACACGGGCGCGGCCAGCGCTATCTCGATCGTGCTGCTTGCGCTGTCGTTCACCACGATGTGGGCGATCGAGCGGCTCCAGCGACGAGGGGAGGGCCCCCGTGCGCGCGTCTGACCGCTCCATGAAATGGCTGATCGTCGGGCTGGTCCTGCTCTATGCGGGATTGCTACTTCTCGGCCCGCTGGTAGCGGTGGTGACCGGCGCGTTCGCGGAAGGTGCCGGCGCGCTCGTTCGTCGATTGTCGGCGCCGGATGCCGTTCATGCGCTCAAGCTGACCCTGCTGCTGGCCGCCGGGGCCACGGTTTTCCATGCCGTTCTCGGCATCCTGGTCGCGCACGTGCTCGTGCGCGACTCGTTCCGCGGCCGGCGCTTCCTCGACGGGCTGGTCGATCTGCCGTTCGCGGTCAGCCCCGTGATCGCGGGGTTCATGATCATCCTGCTGTTCGGCCGGGACGGATGGCTGACCCCGCTGGCGGATTCTGCGGGAATCAAGTTCGTGTTCTCGCTCCCGGGCATGTTCCTCGCGACCGCGTTCGTCTCGCTGCCGTTCACGATTCGCGAGGTGATGCCCGTTCTCGAGCAGCACGGGCACGACCAGGAGGACGCCGCCCTGACGATGGGCGCCAGCCCGTGGCAGGCCTTCCGGCGCGTCACCCTGCCCGGCATTCGATGGGGTGTCCTCTACGGGATCTCGCTGACGTTCGCGCGCGCGATCGGCGAGTTCGGCGCCGTCCTGGTGGTGAGCGGAAGCGTCGCGGGCCTCACCGAGACATCCACGCTCTTCATCTTCCGCTCGCTCGACGAGCGCGACGCGGTGGGCGCCCACGGAATGGCCCTGATGCTGGCGGCAGTGTCGTTCACCCTTTTGATGGCCATGGAGCTAGTCCGCAGAAGAGGGGCGAGGCAGATGACCAAAGGAGAGGAAATATGAGCATCGTACTGCACGACCTGGTGAAACGATTCGGCGGACACGCGGTGGTCGACCACGTGTCGACCGAGATCCGGGATGGAGAGCTGTTCGTGTTGCTCGGCCCCAGCGGCAGCGGCAAGAGCACGATCCTGAGGATCATCGCGGGCCTGGTGCCGGCCGATGACGGGCGCGTCGTGCTCCACGGCCGCGACGTCACTCTGCTGCCCCCGCAGGATCGGAACATCGGTCTCGTATTCCAGGACTACGCGCTGTTCCCGCACATGACCGTGGCGGAGAACGTGGAGTTCGGGCTCGCGATTCGGAAGGTGCCGCGGGAGGAGCGCGCGGCCAGGCGCGATGAGCTGCTCGCCATGGTGGATCTGGCCGGCTACGCCCGCCGCGACGTGCGGCGCCTGTCGGGCGGGCAGAGGCAGCGGGTGGCGGTCGCCCGGGCGCTCGCGTTCGAGCCGTCCGTCTTGCTCCTCGACGAGCCGTTCGGCGCGCTGGACGTCAAGGTCCGGGGTCAGTTGCGGCGCGCGCTCAAGGAGGTCCAGCGGCGTCTCGAAGTCACGACCATCCTCGTCACCCACGATCAGGAGGAGGCGTTCGAGTTGGCCGACCGGATCGGCGTAGTCGAAGGGGGACGGCTCCTCGAGGTGGGTGAGCCCGGCGAGCTCTACCACCGGCCGAAGCACCAGTTCGTGGCCCAGTTCCTCGGCGACGCCGCGCTGATCGGCACCCGGCGCATCGGCGACCGGGTCCGCGTCGGCGAACTCGAGCTGCCGGTCCCCGTCCCTGCGGGGGGAGACGGCGGCTCGGAATGGGCACTCCTGTTCCGGCCCGAGGACCTCGCGCTCGTCGACCCGGCGTCGCCGGCGGGCGAAGGCAAGCCGCTGGGGACCGGCCGGGTCGAGGAAGTGCTCGATCTGGGTCCGGTGCGGCGGGTCGACGTGAGGATCGACTCGCTCGAGCACGCCTGGCACATCGGGGCCGGCTTTGGCGAAGAGGGGATTCCGATCCGGACGTTCCTGCCAGCCTTGAGGAACGGGGAGTCCGCGCTGCGGGAGGGCGAGCAAGTCCGGATCGAGATGCGCGGCTACCATCTCCTGCCGCGTCTCTCCATGCGGGTGCTGGCGTGGGCCGGGGACGAGGAAGGGCTGGACGAGGTCTTTCCCATGGCCCGCACGCTGTCGACCGTGATGGGCGGAGAGGTGACGTTCCTGATCACCGCGCGGGACGAGTCGGACGGTCAGCGGAAGCACGCGAGCCTTTCCGCGGGACTCTCCGCGCGGGGGATGACGGCCCCGATCGAGGTCCGGTACGGTCCTCCCGTGGAAGAGATCCTGCGCATGGCGGTGGGGAGGCGACAGGATCTGGTCCTGGTGCCCGACTACGAACGGGACGCGAAGCCCACGCGCGAGCGGCGGATGGTGGCGGAGGATCTGGCGCGTCGGGCGGGCACCCCCGTTTTGTTCGCCTCCAGTGACAAGGATCGGATCGAGCGCGTGCTCCTGTGCACCGGGGCGGGCGAAGAGGGGAAGGCCGACGTCGCGTTCGGCGGCCGTTTCGCGCGCTCGGTGGGCGCGCGCGTGACGCTTCTGTTCGTGGACGACCGCGTGGTCCCGGCGTGGGAGCAGGACCGGATCCACGTCGAGCCGCCGTGGATCCTCGAGCACCTGCGAAGGGGAGTGGAAGCGCTGCGCGCGCGAGGCGTGAACGCCCACGTGGAAGTCCGGCGCGGGCCCGTGCTCGAGCAGATCCTGGCCGAAGCGGAGGAGCACGACCACGACGTAATCGTGGTCGGGGGTCACGTCCCGGGCTCGCGCGGCAGCGGCCGTGCGACGCCCGACCTGGCGAGCGAGCTGGTTCGGCGCGCGGACCGCAGCGTGCTGGTCGTGCACGACACGACGGTTCCGTTCGCGGCGGTGCGCTCGTGAGCCGCCGCTGGCTGGTCGCCATCCTGCTGGTGTTCGCCGCCACGGCCCCACGAGCGGCCCGCGCCCAGGAGGAGGAGCCCGCCGTCTCGGTCGCAGAAGGCGCCTCGATCAAGCTGGAGGTCCTGGCGCAGCCTCAGGTGTCGACGAGCTCGGTGGATTCCGTCCTGGAGACGGATCTCGAGGTTCGCCGCGCACGCCTGACGGCGGAAGGTCAGGCGGGAGAGCGGTGGTCGGGACGCATCCAGATGGACTTCGAACCCGAGCGCGCGCGGTTCCGGGACGCATACCTCGATGGCAGGGTGAGCGACGGGCTCTCGTTACGGGCCGGTCAGTTCAAGGTGCCGTTCAATGGGATCGAGCTCGAGTCCGGCAAGCGGCTGATCGCGATCGAGCGGGCGGCGCGGATCCGGGGCACGTCTGGAACCGGAACGTCCACGTCCGGCATGCTCGCCGCGACCGCGATGAGCGCCCGCAACCGGGGAGTCATGGCGCTCGCTCGCTGGGCCGAGGGACGCGCACGTCTGCAGGCCGGTGCATGGCTGGGCGCCGGCGAGCGGGGTGAGGCCAACGACGGCAAAGAGCTCGCCGCGCGGCTGGAGTTCGAGCCCTGGGCCGGCGAGAACGAACGGGCGCCGCTCGTGCTCGCGCTGGCGGTCGTGACGAACGGTTATCTCGGCTCGCCGCGCGACACGCTCGCCGTGGCTCAGGGAGACACCACGGTGATCGCGGATGCGATCTACGCGACTGCGTTCGAGGGCTGGGTCGAGCTGGGCAAGTACGCGGCGCCCGGCCTCCACGTCGCCGGCAACGTGATCGCGGGCGACAACCCGCTCGCCCCGCGCATCGAAGGGGGTGACGTCGAGTTCGCGAGCTTCCTCGGCGTGCAGGTCTGGGGGGAGTACGTCTTCAAGGGCCCCGGAGCGCTGACCGGCATCGGGCTCGGAGGTCGCGTCGATCGCTTCGATCCCGATACCGACGCGGACGAAAACGCGTTCGTCCTGTGGACCCCCCTGGTCAACCTCTACTTCGGCAAGGCGTTCAAGCTGCAGGCGAACGTGGACCTGCTGTCGCCCCAGAGCGACGAGCGCGAAAAGGAGTCGGCGGTGAAGGTGCAGGCTCAGCTCGTGCTGTAGGGCCGGAGGCCGGGCGCGGCCGCGGGGCCTCTCCCCCGAGCCGCGCCCATGGAGCAGAAGCGACCGCGGGGGGTAGAGGAGTCGATGGTCCTCACCCGCATCCTCGCGCTCGCGGCGCTCCCCCCTCTCGCCGCGTTCCCGGCTGTCGCAACCCTCCTCGCGCTTGCCGCAGCCCCCGCAGCGGGGCAGGAATCGCCGCATCCGCCCAGCCTCCTCGCGTGGATGGGCCTCGAGACCGGCGACACGATGGCGTTCGAGACCTCGGGCGGCGGTCAGGTTTGCGTAACGGTCGGGGCACCGCGGCGGATCGACGGCCGCGCGTTCGCGCCGCTGAACGGCCTCGCCTGGCCCGGCTTCGCATCCGACAGCCGGATCCTCGTTCCCCTCGATGGCGCGCTCGGCTTCTCGGTCGACTGGACGCCGGGCCCGCGGCCGCGCGCGGAAGCGTTTCTGCCGCCCGAGGGCTGGTCGCGAACCGGCCCCGACTGGAGCGCGGCCGAAACGCTCGTCTACCGCTGGTGCGAGACGTGCATGGACGCGGGCACGACGATCGTGCTCGAGAACGGCGGGGGCATCCGCTCGATCTCCCGGCAGTCGATCGCCGGCCCGACGACCCTGACCCGAATCGAGGGCGGGTGCGCGGAGCGGGAAGAAGTACAGCTCGAGGTCTACGTCGAACCGGCTCCCGCGCGCGATCCGTAAGCGTATTCGGTCGGATCGTCGATGCCCGCCTCGACGAAACCCTTCCGGCGCTCCGCGCACTTGTTGCAGGCGCCGCAGTGGCGGTGGTCAGGAGTCGGTCTCAGGCAGCTGAACGTGAGCTGGAGCGGTAGGTCCGCTCCGCGCCGCACGACCTCGGCCTTGGTGAGCCCGGAAAGCGGGGTCTCGACGGGCAGCGGCGCGCCGAGCCCCATCGCGACGCCGATCGCGGCGCCCATCGCCTCGAAGAATGTGCGCGTGCCGTCGGGAAACGGATTGGCGGCTAGCGGGCCCATGACGATCGACTCGCAGCCGGCACCGACCGCCCAAACGCCAGCCTTGGACAGCAGCAGGAGGTTCCTCCCGGGCAGGTAGACGGCCTCGTCGGGGCTCTCCACGCCGGGTGGATCCTCCCCGGTCAGGCTCCAGTGGGCTCCGTAGAGATCGGCGACCGGGAGATCGAGTACGACGAGGGGTGGCGCCCCGATCGTTTGCAGGAACCTCTCGAGCCAATACATTTCGGCCGGTTCCCAGACCAGACCCGAGCGGACGAACACAGGCGCTACCGGGCCTTTGCGGGCGGCCTCGGCGAGCGCCACCGCGCTGTCGAGCCCGCCCGAAACGAGCACGCACTGTTTCACGGTTCCGATCACGGCGTCAACCTAACGCGGGCCCCATGGAGACAAAAGGCAAGGTCGCGCTCGTCACCGGATCCGGTGTGCGGGTCGGAAAGCGGATCGCGCTGGCGCTCGCCGAGCGCGGCATGCACGTCGCCGTCCACTACAACGGGAGCGCCGGGCCCGCCGAGGAGACGGCGGCCGAGATCCGCGCGCTGGCCGTCGAGTCGGAGACCTTCCAGGCCGACCTTTCTCAGGTGTCGGGCGTCCGTGGCCTGATCGAATCGATCGACGAACGGTGGGGCCGGCTCGACGTCCTCGTCAACTCGGCGGCGATCTTTCCCCGCACGCCGTGGGCCGAGATCGACGAGGCGACGTGGGACCGCACGCTGGATGTCAACCTTAAGGCCCCGTTCTTCACCGCCTGGCATGCCGCTTCGCTGATGCAGCGGAACGGGGGCGGGAAGATCATCAACATCGCCGATTGGGCGGGGCTCCGGCCGTACAAGAACTACCTGCCATACCTGATCTCGAAGGGCGGGATCATCACGATGACGAAGGCGATGGCGAAGGAGCTGGCGCCGTCGATCGCGGTCAACGCGATCGCGCCGGGGCCGGTCATGCTCCCCGAGGACTTCGAGCCGGCTGCCGCCGAGCGGATCCGGAAGGCCACGCTCCTCCAGCAGCTGGGAAGCCCCGAGGACATCGCGCAGAGCGTGATCTACCTGGTCGCGATGACCGATTTCGTGACCGGGCACGTGCTGGTCGTCGACGGAGGGAGGCTGATCGCCTGATGCCGTATCGCGTGACGGTCCAGATCCACTTCTGCTACGGACACCGGCTGCTCGACTACGACGGCGCGTGCGCGCACCCGCACGGCCACAACGGGCTC
The DNA here is from genome assembly GCA_035633635.1 of Gemmatimonadota bacterium. Taxonomy (GTDB): domain Bacteria; phylum Gemmatimonadota; class Gemmatimonadetes; order JACCXV01; family JAHWKZ01; genus JAICNR01. The sequence continues at coordinate 23,433 of DASQEN010000251.1, forward strand.
GTCGAGATCGAGCTCGAGTCGAAGGCGCTCGATCATCGTGGCATGGTGTTCGACTTCGGCGACGTCAAGCGCGAAGTCAAGGCGTGGATCGACCAGACGATGGACCACCAGATGATCCTCAGGAAGGACGACCCGCTCGTGGACTGGCTCGAAGAGCACGGCGAACCGTACGTGACTCTGGAGGACAACCCCACCGCGGAGAACATCGCGCGCTCGATCTACGACTTCGTAAAGGGAGCGGGTTACCCGGTGACGTCCGTGCAGCTCTGGGAAACCCCGACGTCGCACGCGACGTATCGCGAGTAACGAGGCGCCCCTCCACGGGGACCGGAAGGTTGCGGGAGGGCTTACTCCTCGAAGTGGGAGCGGATCGCCTCTTCGGCGGCGGAGACGATGTCGTTCCAGTCGCTCGCGGAATCCTTCGACACCGTGATCGAGTTCGGCATGAAGAAGATCGAGGCGACCCCGTCGATCTCGAAGAGCGCCTGAGCGAGCGGCGCGCCGGTCGCATCGCCCGCGGTGTTGAACTGCTTCATCCGCTCCTCGGTGACCGTGCGGTCCACGTGGAACAAGAGGCTGTTCGGGTTGGGCGTCGGCTGGACCCGGATGTTGACCTCGCTCATCGATCCTTCCCCTCGCGTTTCGATGTCCGCGGAACTTAACCTATGCCGCGCGATTTGCGGCGCCAGTCGGCCTGCGCGCTAGCCGCAGAGGCGCACGAACGCCCGACCATCGAGGATCTGGTCGTGGTCGACGTCCCAGAGCCGCGGCTGGTCCGGCGGCAGCACGACCGAAGTCGCGCGCGTGAGCGAGCCGTCCGCGGTGCGGGCTTCGACCCTGATCGTCCCGGTGTGGGTCTCGCGGAAGCATCGGACGGCCCCCGAGTCGGCGACGCCCAGCAGGTCACCGTCCAGCCAGATCTCCTGCGGAGCGGGCTCGTGGTGGCGCACGAGGAGGGTGCCGTCCCCGCCGAACCCGAGGAACCGCTTCGCCGCGCAGCCAGAGGCGAATCCGGCGAGGACGGTCGCGAGCACGGCCGCGCCCAGCGCGCCGCGCGCCGCTCGGATCCTCAACGGACCGAAAGCATCCGGTCGAGCGCGAGCCTCGCCCAGCGGGCGGTGTCGGGTTCGACCGCGATGCGGTTGACGACGTGACCGGCGACCAGGTTCTCGAGCGCCCACGCGAGGTGCGGCTGGTCGATGCGGTACATCGTCGCGCACATGCACACGGTCGGGCTGAGGAAGGTGACGAACTTGTCGGGGTGGGCTTCCTTGAGACGGTTCACCATGTGGATCTCGGTGCCGATCGCCCACTCGCTACCGATGGGCGCCTCTTCGATCGTGCGCCGGATCACCTCGGTCGAGCCGACGACGTCGGCCAGGTCGACGACCTCCATGCGGCACTCGGGATGGACGAGCACCTGGACGTTCGGCCGCGCGGCGCGGATCCGAGCGACGTGCTCGGGCTGGAAGATCGCGTGGACAGAGCAGTGCCCCTCCCACAGGATGACCCGGGCGGCATCGAGGTCGGCGGGAAGGACGCCACCGCCGTCGAGCGCGGGGCGCCAAAGCACCATCTCCTCGAGCGGGATCCCCATCGCCCTGGCGGTGTTCCTGCCCAGGTGCTGGTCGGGGAAGAACAGCACCTGGCGGCGCTCTGCGAACGACCATTCCATCACCGCGCGTGCGTTCGTCGACGTGCAGACGATGCCCCCGTGCCGGCCGCAGAACGCCTTGAGGTCGGCGCTCGAGTTCATGTAGGTGACCGGCATCACCCGTTCTTCGGGGTCGCCTTCGAACGCATCGGCCAGCGACTCCCAGCATTCCTCGACCTGGTCGATGTTCGCCATGTCGGCCATCGAGCAGCCCGCGGAGAGGTCGGGTAGGGTCACGGTCTGATCGGGGCGCGAGAGGATGTCGGCGGACTCGGCCATGAAGTGGACGCCGCAGAACACGACGTGCGCGGCGCGCGAGTCGGCCGACTGGCGGGACAGCTTGAACGAATCGCCGGTCAGGTCGGCGTGCTGGTAGACATCATCGCGCTGGTAATGGTGGACGAGGATCACGAGTCGCTCGCCGAGCGCGGCCTTCGCGTCGCGGATCCGCTCCGCGGCCTCGTCTGCGGTGAGTCCGCGATACGCGTCGAAGGGCAGCGGACCGTCCGACGGCAGGTCGAGCAGGCCGATCGTGCCGTGCGAGTGACCGCCGCGATAGGGCATCGTGCCCTTCTCGTCACACTCCAGCGAGACTTCCTCGAAGATCTTCAGGTCTTCCATGCTTCGCGCCTCAGGCGCCTCGCGCCTCCCGCACCTTCGCGGTCAGGGCCGGAACCACTTCGAACAGGTCGCCCACGATGCCGTAGTCGGCGACCGAGAAGATGGGTGCGTTCGCATCCTTGTTGATCGCCACGATCGTGCCGGAGTTCTTCATACCCACGAGGTGCTGAATGGCTCCCGAGATCCCGACGGCCAGGTAGAGCCTGGGCGCCACCGTCTGGCCCGAAGAGCCGATCTGACGGTCCATCGGCAGCCATTCGTTGTCGCAGACCGGCCGGCTGGCGGCGAGCTGGCCGCCGAGCGCGGCGGCCAGCTCCTCGATCAGCCCCAGGTTCTCCTGCTTCCCGATCCCGCGCCCGACCGCCACGATCACGTCGGCGCGCGAGAGGTCGACCTTGTTCTCGACCTCCTGGAACGTGTCGAGCACCTGGGTCCGGACCTCGACGCCCGACAGGTCCACCGCCTGTTCGACGATCTCAGCGGCAGAATCCCCCTTCGCCGCGTCATCGGCGAGGAACGCGCCGGCCTGGAAGCTGACCAGCCGCAGGCCCGTGCCGGCGAACACGTAGTCGGCGTTGAGCTTGCCCTGATAGGGCTGGCGCACGAAGACCGGCTCGCCGCCCTCGGCGCGAAAGTCGACTACGTCGCTGACGAACCCGGCGTCCAGCGCGGCGGCGAGCCGCGGCACCCAGTCGCGCACCTGATAGGTGTGCGGAAAGAGCACGAAGTCCGGCTTCTCCGCCTCGATCGCCTGCTGGAGAGCGGCAGTGTAAGGGTCGGGCGTGTAGGGATCGAGCTTCGGGACGTCGATCAGCCGGACGCGCTCGACTTTCCGCACCGCGACCTTCTCGGCCGCGCCCCGAACGCCCGCGCCGAGAACGACCGCCTCGAGCGGCTTGCCGAGCGCCGCGGCGAGCTTCTGCCCCGCGGCGATCGTCTCGAACGAGATGCCCTTGGCCTCGCCCTTCTCGGTCTGCGTCACCGCCCAGATCGCGCCCATCACAGCACCTTCGCTTCCTTCTGGAGCCGGTCGACCAGCGCGGCCGTCGCGGTCGCGACATCACCTCCGAGGATCTCCGCCTGGGCGGTCTTCACGGGAACGTAGAGCCGGTGCAGCTCGACCCGCCGACCGGCCGCACCCACCTCGCCGGGGTCGAGCCCGAGGTCCAAAGGCCCGAGCTTCTTCATCTCTTTCTTCTTCGCGCCCATGATCCCCTTGAGGGTCGCGTAGCGGACCGGATAGATGCCCGACTGGATCGTCAGGACGGCGGGAAGCGGCAGCGTGATCCACTGAAACCACCCGCTCTCGAGCTCGCGCTTGACCTTGATCCGCCCGTCGGCTGGCTGTTCGATCTCCATGATCAGGGTGGCGCTCGGCCAGCCGAGGCGCTCGGCGAGGAGCACGCCGGTCTGGGACCAGCCCGCGTCGTCGGACTGGAGGCCGGTCAGGACCAGGTCGGGGGCTTCCTGTCGAGCGGCGGCGGCGAGCGCTTTCGCGGTCGCGGATGCGTCCCCGTCCTGGAACGCCGCGTCGTTCAGGTGGATCGCCCGGGCGGCGCCCATCGCGAGCGCGCGCCGGATCGCCTCCTCGGCCTGGTCCGGCCCGAGGAGCAGCGCGACCACCTCCCCGCCAGCCCCTTCGGCGAGCCTCAGGCCAGCTTCGAGCGCGTACTGGTCGCTCTCGTTGATCTCGGTCGCGACCCCGGTCGTGTCGACCGACTTCCCGTCGAGGGCGATCCTCAGCCGCGCGTCGCGTTCGGGGACCTGCTTGATGCAGACGACGATCTTCATCGTGGACTTCCCGCTTCCATCGACCAGGTTCGAGGTGGATTGTGTAAGTGGCCGTTGAATCTAGAGTTGAGTCCTGAGTGGGACAACCGCTTGTCGGCTATAGATCGCCTTGCACGGACACCCAGCCAGATCATTTCGTCCATACTTTCTGCCAGGACTCGAACGCGCCAGGGCTGAGCTGATAGCGCGCAAAATTTCCTTCATGCAACCCCAGGAGTTCGCTCTCGGCGACTTCGCGGAACCTCTCCTGGTCGGCAAGCGCCAAGTGTTCCCGGATCCATGAGGCGATGTGAGCGGCCGCCGCCTTTTTGCCCATTCGTCTGCCGACGATCTCGCCAACAATCTGGCGGAGAGCGGCGCGGTATCGAAGCCGGAATGGATCGGGCTCGCCGAGCGACTGCCTGACGGCCGCATACCGCGCGGCGGAGCGTTCAAAGGCCCATACGAATACGTCTTTCAATAGTTCGATGCTGTTCAGTTCGTATACGCCGAGAATAGCGTCCGTGTAGGTGGAGCGTGGAACGTCGGTAAAGGACAGCGGCGACAGATTGCCTTTGATGAATGGGATGTTGGCTGCAAGCCGTGAAACGCGCTTGTTCACGTCGTCGAACGGCTGGAGGTACGGCAACTGCACCATGACGAAGAAAGCTTGCTCGAACGGGTCTTCAATAACGGTTGCCTTCGCCAGAATCTGATCAAAGCATTCCTCGACGAGTTGCGGCACTTCGAGCGGGTGAAAGGCGGATTTCTCGATAGCGACGGCGATATGCCTCAACCTGCCCGCTGCTGCCTCGTCCGGGACAAGGTTGTTGGCAAGGATTGCGTGAAGGTTGAGGATGGTGTAGCGGTTGAAACCGATCTCGTCCGCGGCGCGGACGAGAAACTCGATTGCGTCCTTGTGGTTCAGGATCATCTGGGCTTCGAGGCGGTCCCGCCCTTCAGGCTCCTCACCGAACTCGATCAGGCGTCTCGTATCGAGCAGCGAGTAGGTGTTGCCCTCGAGGCGGCTTGAGTTCCAGGACAGGTCAATCAGAAGCCGGTTCAGGATTTGCTTTGCGTAGGTTCCCGCCGTTTGCGCGCTGAAGTCAGGCTTGCCGACCTCGGCCAGGTGCGTGCGCTCTGCCAGAGAGAGATAGAAGCTGTCATTGGGCCTGTAGGACTCCAGAAACTCGCGGTTATAGCCGACGGGCTTCCGGCCAGCGAGGGGCTTACGGAGATAGTCCCGGATCTCAACGCTGGCCGGGGAGAGGGGTATGGCGACCTCCCCTTCCCTTTCGATCCGCGCTGCGCCGGTGGCCAGTTCGCCCCTTTCCGGCGGAAGACGGTACTTCGCCCAGCGGCCCCTTCCCTCCTTGACAAGGCGACCCGCATCCACAAGCTGTTTCAGTCGGTATTGCAGGGTGCGGTGCGGAAGGTCTGCTGGCAGAGCTGCGGCGATTTCCCGCGCCGTTGCGCTACCGGCATGGTGCAGCACAGCGTCTTCGATGGCTGCCAGTTCTTCTTCAGGTATGCGTTTCGGCACAGGATCTCCTTTGTTGCGCGTAGCCTGCTTTGCGCAATTAAAACACATTTGCGCGCAACAAACAAGCCTATGCGCAATTATAGTTGCGCATAGGGCTCACATGACTGCGCAAAGGATTCTCATGCCGAGTACCTTTCAGGGCAACCGCGTGGCGTCTCCATGTAGAATCACGGCCGAGGCTCGAATGACGCGCTGGATCAAGAACCGCAAGACGGTCTTCCGCGCTTTGCGCGATCGGCTCTGTCGCATCCGCGGCCGGAGCCGGCCGGGTCTGTTGCGCAAGGAGATGCGCGCGATTCGAGAGCGTTGCGCAGTTCTTCCCGTGCTCGACGCGAGCACGCCCGAAGAGATCATCGGATACGACGACCGGGGCTTACCGCGCTAATGCAGGTACTCGTGGCCACACGCGACGACGTGCTCGTCGTCGACCCGTCGAGCGGGGCCGTCGAACGGACGGGCGCCGAGGGGCGCCCCACGTGCCTGGCCGTCGACCCGTCGGATGCGGAACGGGTCTGGTGCGGCACGGAGGAGGGCGTGCTCCGGAGCGTCGACGGCGGCGACACGTGGGCGCCGGCGGGGCTCGAGGGCGAGGAGATCACCGCAATCGCGGCGAGCCCGACCGAGCGCGGCGCGAGCGGCGCAGTCGTCTACGCCGGGACCGAGCCGAGCGCGGTCTGGCGCTCGGCGGACGGGGGTGCGACGTGGGAGCGCGCCGAGGGCCTCCTCGACCTTCCCTCTTCCTCGACGTGGAGCTTCCCGCCCAGGCCCGACACCCACCACGTGCGCTGGATCGCCTGCGATCCCGTCAAGCCGGGGCTGCTATACGTCGCCATCGAGGCGGGCGCGCTGGTGACGACGCCCGACGGCGGGAAAACGTGGCAGGATCGCCCGAAGGTCGCCCCGTTCGACACCCACGAGCTGGCGATCCACCCGGGGCGGCCGGAGGTCCTGCGGGTCTCGGCCGGCGACGGCTACTGGGAGAGCCCCGACGGCGGTGGTTCGTGGAGTTCCCCGGAGGACGGGCTCGAGGTCACGTACCTGAGGAGCGTGGCGATCGACCCCGGGGATCCTGGCGTGGTCGTCGTGTCGGCGGCCTCGCACGCCCACGCGGCCTACATGGCCGGCCGCTCCGACGGGCGCCTGTACCGGCGCGAGGGGGAAGGCCGCTGGTGGCGGGTGACCGCGGGCTGGCCCGACTCGCCGTCGACGATCGCGCCGCTCCTCACGGCGGGCCTCGAGCCAGGCGAGCTGTGGGCCGCCGACGAGCGCGGCGTCCATCGCTCCATGGACGGCGGCCGCGCGTGGGAGTCGGTCGCCGCCTTCGATCCGACCCCGGCGTGGCTCCGCGGGCTGGCGATTCTTCGGTGACCGCATCGCGAGGCGCGAGCGAAGCCGACCGGATGCTGGAGCGCATCGTGGCGTGGGCCGGGACGGACCCCGGCGTTCGCGGGCTCGCGTTGACAGGATCGCGAGCGGCGGAAGGGCCTCTCCCGGACGACCTCGCGGACATCGACGTGCAGGTCTACGCGCTCTCCGTCGCGCCCTATCAGGCCGGCGACGACTGGCTTCTGGGGATCGGTCCGATCTGGGTGCAGGTCCGCGACGAGTACCGGGAAGGGGACCTCATGATACCGACCCGCCTCGTCGTATTCGAGCGAGGCCTGAAAGTGGACTTCGCGTTTCATCCCGGAGATACGATGGCGAAGAGCGTGCATTCTCGGGCGGTCGTTCGCGTGCTCCTGGACAAGGACGACGCAATCGGGGCCACCGCGGGCCATCCGCGGATGGTGCACAGGAATTCGGACCGCGAGCAGTTGGAGTTCACCACGCTCGTCGAGGAGTTCTGGTTCGAGGCCTATCACGTCGGCAAGTACCTCGTCCGAGGAGACCTCTGGCCGGCGGCGACGCGTCACTGGGCCACCATGGAGCGGCTGATCCGGATGCTGGAATGGCGGGTGCGGGTGATCGACGGGCGCACGGTTCCCAGCGCGGGGAAGTCGCTCGCTTCCTGGGCGCCCGCGTTCGTGAGCGCGAGCCTGCCTCGCCTGTTCCCCGGGGCGAATGCGGAACGAACGTGGAACGCCCTCTTCGAGGTGATCGAGCTGTTCCGCCGGCTGGCCCGCG
>DASQEN010000252.1:0-3163 GCA_035633635.1 Gemmatimonadota bacterium
AACACGCTCAGGTCCAGCGCGTCGCCCACGTCGAACCCCTTGCTCACCCGGATATCACCAGAGTGGAACCACGGAAGACGGCTGGCGCCGAAGGCCTCCACCGGGAACCCCAGGCCCTCGGGATTGATGCGCGTGAACGGAGTGCCCGACTGCGCGTTGTAGGTCAGATACGCGCCGAAGTTCTTGAACACCGTCCCCCACGCCGTCCCTTCCCGGAAGTCGTCCGGGAACTGCAGCGCGAACTGCCAGTTGATATTGTGCAGACGGTCGAAGTCCTCCGGCTGAAGCTGCGTCGGGGGCGTCGGGGGCACGCCCTGGCCCTCGATCGGGTCGAAGATGCGGCCGAACCCGAATGCCCAGTCCAGCGGCGAGGACGACGTGCCGCGCGCCCACTGCAGCGACCACGCCAGGTTCGTCGACCAGTAGTCCGAGTACCGCTTGCTCAGCGTGATGTCGAACCCCTTGACGTTCCCGTTGTCGCCGTTGACGAATATCCGGCGCTCGTCGAGCTGCGGATCGATCGCGCGCGCCTGGAACACGTCCAGGCGGATCGCGCCCTTGCGATCGCGGTTGTAGCCCACCACGTCCAGCACCAGGTCCTCGCTGATCAGGTGGGTGATGCCCGCCTCAAACGCGGTCGTCTCGATGAAGTCCAGGTTCGGGTTTCCGTATGGGGTGTTGGTGTTGCCGCCCCCGGCCAGGATGTCGGTTAGGAAGCTATTGAAGAAGTGCTGCAGCTGTGGTAGCTGGTAGAATTTCCCGAACGACAGCCGGACCTGGGTGTCATCGGTGATCGGATGCGCCACGCCGAGACGCGGGGCGATCTCGTCCTTGGTCTTCGCCTCCTGCACATCCGCCTCACGGCACTCCGCCGAGATCAGGCTCGCGATCGAGCAGTCGACCAAGCCGGCGAGCGCCGGGAACACCGTGTTCGGATCCCAGTGGTCCCACCGGAGGCCCAGGTCGATCACAAGGTCGCCGAGGTCGAGGCGGTCCTGGATGTACGCCGCGCCAACCATCGGATCGACGTCCCAGACGTCAGCGAGGACATTGCTGTCCACAAACGGGCCGTCATGGTTCAGGTTGATCCAGTTCCACTCCACTCCGACCTTGCCGCGGTGCACGCGGTTAAGCTGCGAGTCGAGGTCCACCCGGATCCCGTACCGACGCTCGCCCTCATTATCAAAGAACCCACTGAACCCCGGCACCGTGGGATAGATGTTCCGTTGCCCGAACACCGGATCGGGAGCGGTTTGTAGAGGCGTGGGAAGGTTGAACGTGGTGTTGGTCAGCGAGTCCTCGAAGAAGAACTCGACGCTGCCGACCCGGTAGTTGAGGAAATCCTCCTCGAACGCGTCCTCGTCCACCACGCACGCCGCGCCGCAGGCGTCGCCGAAGTGTTCCTGAAGGACCTCAGACATCGCAATGGACAGCGGGATCCCCGAGTAGAACTTCGACAGGTGGTACTGCCCTCGGACCTGGAGGTTCAGGTTCCGCTCCTCCGTCTGGAAGATCTGCTGGTCGTACCCCAGGATGAAGTCGTGCGTCTGCGTCCGGACCGCCCACGAGTCAAACTGGCTCAGTCCCCGGCTGGGCTGATGATTCTCGAACTGGTCGCGCGAGTACAGGTACGTGCCCGTCGCCTTGGCATCCCACGGCAGGAACGCGGTCAGCTTGCCCTGGCCCTGGGTGCGGTCGCCGCGGTTGCCCGAAAGGATCTCCTTCGTGGAACCGCTGTTGTCCAGCTGGTCCCCCGTCGCCGGGTTGAAGCCGGCCGACGTCGGGAAGAAGTCCTCCGCCCCCGTCGCCTCGAACGACCCGTATGCCGTCAGCTTATCGGGGATGATCGGGCCGCCGATCGACGCCTGCAGGTTGTTGTATCCATAGCTCTGCTCGATCGCGTCCGAGAACTCGTCGGTCGTGACCCGCACGTTGCCGTGGTACTCCCGGCCGCCCTCGCGGGTCACGATGTTGATGATGCCTGACTGTGCGTGACCGAACTCGGCGTTGAACCCGCCCGTGATCACGTCGACCTCCTCGACCGCGAAGTTCGAGACCTTCGTGATGTTCGTCTGGGAGTTGAAGTCCGTAACCAGCGCGCCGTCCACGTACGTCGCGGATTCGGTCGCACGACCTCCGCGAACGATGAATCCGCAAGCGGGCCCCTGGAAACTGCAATTGGCTCTGTCCTGGTAGATCCCGGCACCCAGCTCGACAACCTGCTCGATCGACGAGGTCGGCAAGTTCCTCGCCTCCTCGCCCGTGAAGCGCGACTTCGAGATCATGTTGTCGCGAATAATGAGCGGCTCACGCTCGATCGTGGCCACGATCCCCTCGGCCTGCACGACCTCGCTCGCCAGCTGAAAGTCGACCGTCCTCGTCTGGCCGGCGAGGATGCGCTGCCGATCCTGAGTGGTTGTCTGATAGCCGAGATACTGCGCCGTCAGGCCCTGCAGACCTACCGGAACGTTATTGATGAAGTAGGAGCCGTCCTCGTTCGTCACGTTGCCGAGGTTGGTGCCCTCGACCACGACCTGCGCGCCGACCAGGGGCTGGCCGGTGTCGCTGTCGGTGACCGTGCCGACCACCTTGCCGGTGACCTGAGCGAACGCGGACGCCGCGCTCAGGACGAGACATGTCAGGACGGCTGCGACGAGTGGTAGAACGTCGCGGAACGCGTGGGAACGATCCCGATGGCGGAGAGCCATGATTGTACCCGCGGTTAAGCGTGGGCGAGCGCCTTCCATTATTCCACATAACAAATGAATTGTAAATAGCTTACTTGGTCCGGGTTAGCGCGCACCTGAAGTGCGCCCCAAAAGTTGGACGGAGTTGACCTCGTGATTTTGTGCTCCACTCAGCCCTCCGGATGAGGGGCGAGAGAAGCGATGAACTCGAGCGGGGAGATCATCCCCAGACTCGAGTGTCTCCGGACACGATTGTAGTAACGGAGCCTCTTCTGGACGACCAGGACGAGCTCCTCCCGGGTCTCGGCATCGAGGAACAGGGAGCGGTTCTCGACCTTGAACCGGCCGTGGAAGCTCTCCATCTCGGGGTTGTCCCGCGCGCCCATGAGCGCATACGAGACGCGGGCGTTGTCGACCACGAGCACCTGCCGCACCCAGGCGTAGCTGGTGTAGACCGGGTCCTGATCGTGATGCAC
>DASQEN010000253.1:0-8200 GCA_035633635.1 Gemmatimonadota bacterium
ATTGTGCGGGCGCGCGTCCAGTGTCCGGAGCGGCGGGAAATCGACCTCCAGATCGTTGGCGACGAGTTGGAACAGACGTTCCGGCCGATCGAGGTCCTTCAGACGCCTCTCTCCCAGGTCCCGCAGGGCCGCTCCTTCCGGGAAGCGATCCAGAACCAGCCGCTCCACCGACTGGCTGAGCAGGATCTGCCCGCCGTGGCCCGCGGCCAGGATGCGCGCCGTCCGATTGAGGGTCGGCCCGAAGTAATCTCCACCGCGGTGCTGGGCGTCCCCGCTGTGCACCGCGATCCTCACGCGGATCGGCTCGGGAGTCTCCCACGTCTCCGCCATCAGGGAGCGCTGGATCGCAATCGCGGCCTCGACCGCGAGCGCGGCGTCGGCGAACACCGCGTGGAACGCGTCGCCCACCTCCTTGAACACGCGCCCCCCGCAGGCGGCGATGACGTCTCGCAGCACGCTGTCGTGGCGCTCGAGAGCGCGCGGCATCTTGTCCCGATGACGCTCCCACAACTCGGTGCTGCGCTCGATGTCGGTGAACAGGAACGTCGCGGTTCCCGCCGGGAGGCTCTGGGTCTGGGTCAGGTCATTCAAGCGTGGAAACCCGTTGCGGTCGGCGTCAGCCGGCGAGCTGCGAGCCCGGCACGATCACTTCGGAGCCATCGACCAGACGCAGGAGGGCCTTCCGACCTCCGTCGTAATCGGCGGCCCAGGCCAGCACCGGGACCGTCCGGCCGCGATACTGGACCTTGTCGACCGGCGTGGGAGGCGTACCCGACAGCGCCACCCGCCAGAAGGGGTTGCCCGCCTTCTCTTCGCCCACGGTCGAGGGAGGTCCGTGTCCACACCAGAGGACCGTCTCGTCGGGAAGGTCGTCAAACACCTGGCGCACAGTCTCGAAGAGATCCGCGGCGCTCGCACCGTCGCCGTCCGTGCGCCCGCTGCCCAGGCGGAAGAGGAAATCGCCCACGAACACGTGCTCCTCGACCTGGTAGCTGACGCTGTCCGCGGTGTGCCCGGGGCTCGCCGACACGAGGATCGAGCGCGCACCGAAATCGAGCGCCTCACCGCCCGACACCGGCCGGTCGACCGCGTAGGGCCCGGCTGGCGGCCCGACGACGCGTCCGCCGAGGCGCTCGACCATGAACTCGACCCCGGCGCAGTGGTCGGGATGACAATGGGTCACGAGGATCCACCGCACGTCGCCTCCCCACTCCTCGGCCGCCCGCGCCAGGTCGTCCAGCCGGTCCCCCGGATCCACGATCGCGAGCGCTCCGGTGTCGTTGTCTCTGACTACGAAGCCGTTGGTCAGAAGAGAGTTCAGCACGAAACGCTGCACCGTGACGTTGTGGGTCGTCGTCACCTCGGCTGCGCGGCTTCCGCTCGACCCGATCATCCCGCGATCACTCCCGCAGACGCGCCGACCTCCGCGATCGCCTCGACCGCCCGCGAGAGCTCCTCGCGGGTATGCGCGGCAGAGACCTGACACCGCAGACGCGCCTCCCCTTGGGGGACCACCGGAAAGCCGAAGCCGGAGACGTAGACGCCCCGTTCGAACAGCTCGTTGGAAAACCGGATCGCGAGCGCGGTGTCGCCGACGATCACCGGCACGATCGGGTGGACCCCCTCCCGCACGTCGAACCCCCGCTCGCGCAAGGTCTTCCGGAACCAGCGCGTGTTCTCCCGCAGCCTTTCGACCATCTCCGGCTGTTCGTCGAGCAGGTCGAAGGCGGCCAGCGACGCCGCGACGATCATGGGCGGCAGCGCGTTCGAAAACAGGTACGGACGCGATTTCTGGCGGAGGGTCTCGACGACCGGGCGCGGCCCCGCCACGAACCCGCCTGCCGCCCCCCCCAGCGCTTTCCCGAGCGTCCCGGTTGTGACCGGCACCTGGCCATGAGCTCCCTGCTCCTCGGCGGTCCCGCGGCCGCGCGCGCCCAGCACGCCGGTGGCGTGGGAATCGTCGACAACGAGCAGGGCCCGCTCCCGTCTGCACAGCTCGAGCAGCCCGGGGATGTCGGCCAACTCACCCTCCATCGAGAACACCCCGTCGGTCACCACGACCCTGTGCCGGGACTCGTCCTTCGCGAGCATATCGGCGAGAGCCGCCAGGTCCGCGTGGGGAAATCGATGGCGGCTTGCCCTGCAGAGTCGTATGCCGTCGATGATCGACGCGTGGTTGAGCTCGTCCGAGAATACCGCGTCCTCTTCCTCGAGGATGGTCGCGAACAGGGCCTCGTTCGCGTTCCAGCACGAGGTGTACAGGATGGCGTCCTCGGCCTCGAAGAAATCGGCGATCCGATGCTCGAGCTCGAGGTGCAGCGTATCCGTGCCGCAGATGAACCGTACGGAGGCCATTCCGAACCCCCACTCCTCGACGGCGGCGCAAGCCGCCTCACGGATACGGGGATGGTTCGAGAAACCAAGGTAGTTGTTCGAGGTCAGCATGATCACCTGGCGGCCGTCGACCTCTACGCCCGCATCCTGGGGGCCCTCGAGCTCGCGCTCGAGTTTGTACGTTCCCGCCTCGCGCAGGTCACCGAGCTGGGCATCCAGGTGCTCAAGCAGACCGCTATGCATGACCATCGCCGTTCTTTCCATGCGGATAGAAGACCACCTTCAACGCATCGTGCGCATCGAACGCCTCCATCCCCTCGATGAATGCGCCCAGCCCGTCGTACTCGTGGGAAACCAGCGGGCGGAGATCGAGACCGTCGGCGAGCAGGTCCAGCATCCGCTCCCACGTCGAGAAGATCCGCCTCCCGATGATCGCCCGCAGCGTCAGCCCCTTGAAGATGACGTCCTTGGCGAAGCGCTCTATCGTCACCGCCTCCCGGGTGGGAATCCCGAGCAGCGAGACCGCACCCCCCATCCGGGCGATCCTCAGCGCCTGGTTGATGGCCGCCTGAGCCCCCGACATCTCGAGGACGAGGTCGACCCCGCCGCCAGTCTCCTCTACAATCCTCTGCTCGATGGCGGCCGCCTCCTCGGTTCCCGTGCGGAGCACGGTCACGTTGTCCGCTTTCATGGTCCGGCGCCACTTCTCGGCCTGCGCGACCGCCTTCTCGCTAACATCGATCACGAAGATGCGCGCGGCCCGCTCGTGGTGCGCGATGGCCACTGCCATTGCCCCGATCGGTCCGTAGCCGGTGATCGCTACCGCCGCACCGTCGATATCGTGGTCCTGAACGGTGTGCACGGCGTTGCCGAGCGCGTCCAGGAACGCCCCTACCTCTAGGGGAACGACCGCACGGTCGAGCGGAACGACGTTACGCGCCGGGACGATCACGTAGTCGGCGAACGATCCGTCGCTGTGGAAGCCGATGATGCGGGTGTACCGGCAGACGTGGCCCTGGCCGGCGATGCACTGCGGGCAGACGCCGCACGTCACGTGCATCTCCGCCGACGCGTAGTCGCCCTCACGCAGGTCGGCGCGCCCGGGACTCCCACCGATTGCGTCGATCTCGCCGCAGAACTCGTGACCGTAGATCCGCGGGGGAACGATCATGTCCCGCACGGTGGGGTCCCAGTGGTAGATGTGGCGATCGGAGCCGCAGATCGCGGTTGCCCGGACTTTGAGCCGGACCTCGCCCTCCCCCGGTTCCGGGGCCGTGACCTCGCGCACCTCGGTTCCAGCGCGTCCCTCCCGCTCGTCGACTTTGACGACGGCCTGCATGTGCATCACTTCGACGATGCGCCGACGGCTCGCGTCGGGGCCTCGCCCACCCGCTCGAGATATCGCTCGGCGTCCATCGCGGCGCGGCAACCGGCCCCCGCGGCCGTGACCGCCTGCTTGTAGACGTGGTCGTGGACATCACCACCGATGAACACGCCTTCGACGTCGGTCAGCGATCGGCCAGGATTCTGGGGGACGAGGTATCCCTGCGCATCTATCTCCAGCTGGTTCTCAAAGATCGCCGTGTTCGGGACGTGGCCAATGGCCAGGAACACGCCGTCGACCTTCATCTCCCACCGCCGGTCGGTCTCGTGATCCCAGAGCCGCACCCCCTCGACCTGGCTATCGCCCAGCACCTCGGCCAAATGCGTATTCCAGAGGAACTCGATCCTCTCGTTCGAAAACGCGCGATCCTGCATGATCTTGCTGGCGCGGAGCTCGTCGCGGCGATGGACGACGTAGACCCGGCGCGCGAAGCGCGCCAGGAAGAGCGCCTCCTCCATCGCGCTATCGCCTCCCCCGACGACGATCACGTCCTGGTCGCGGAAAAACGCGGCATCACACGTCGCGCAGGTCGAAACGCCGTGGCCGATGAGTCGCCACTCGCCAGGAACATCCAGCATCCGGGCGCTCGCGCCCGAGCAGACGATCAGCGTTCGGGTCCGCCGCGACTCCCCCTCGATCTCGATGATGAACGGGCGCGCGGAGAGGTCGACAGCGGTTGCGTCACCGGCCTCGAAACGGGCGCCGAAGCGCTCAGCCTGACGGCGCATGCGGTCGATCAGCTCGGGTCCCAGGACGCCATCGGGAAATCCTGGGAAGTTCTCCACGTCGGTCGTCAGCGAAAGCTGCCCTCCTGCCTCGACCCCGGTGACGACCAGCGGCTCGAGGTTTGCCCGTGCCGCGTAGATCGCTGCGGTGAGGCCAGCGCAACCGGATCCCAGGATGACGACGTTCTCGACGGCCGAGGGACTATCCCTCACTGCGAGGATGCCGCCTCGGCGCCGACGGAGGTCGTTGCATGGCCCTTGATCTGGAGCTTCGCCAGACCGACATCCGCGTCGCGAAAAGCCTCGCGGATCCCGACGAATTGGTGCGCGAGCTCCGCGATCGGGAGAACGCCCGGGATCTCGACGACGGCCATCGTCCGCCCGTCCGAGCCGGCCCGGGACGAGATCTGCGCGTCCGGCGCAGCCGACCGGACGATGTCGGCGACCTGCTTGTCTCGCGGCCGGTAGGTCTCGGGCGGCTCGGAGCTGAACTCGGTATCGAAGGGGATCACGTACGCCACCGCAGGCTCGGCCCACGCGCCGAGGGCGGACGGGTCAGACTCCGCATGCGCCCTCTCGGTATCCCCCTCCAGGACGCTCAGCGACTCGCTCGATTCCACCTCCAGCTCCACCGAGCGATCGGCCACGAGCTCGTGTTGGATCGTCGTTCCCGTGCGGCTGTCGGTCACCCTGGTGATCAGGTGATAGCTTCCGCTGCCGTCCCCTCTGTCCTGACCGGTCCATTCCGAGGTGACATCGAGTTTTCCGCCGAACCCGGGCGCGGTCTGGCCAAGTGCCTCAGCGGGAAAAACGAGGGCGGCGATTCCGATCAAGATGGTGAGGTGACGAGCGATCAACTTCGGCATTTGCGGTTTCTCCCTAGGGGCCCGATGGTTAAACGCGGCCCCGCGGGGACGCGTTCTCCTGTTATGCAGGTGAGGGACGACGAACGGGGAGCGGACCTCCGCTCCCCGCATCGACTGGTTGGCCCGCCTGGACTCGAACCAGGAGTCTCTTGATCCAGAGTCAAGCGTGTTGCCAATTACACCACGGGCCAAACAGGTTGAGGAAGTTAGGACGGTGCCACACAGGCGGCAACACTCGGGAAGGAGGCACGATGGGGAGGTTCCCGGCCCAATTTTCGACCTTTTTCCTCCTCGTATTCGCGGCGGGGGGGTGCGAAGACAGCACCACGCTGGTCCTCGAGCCGAACCCGGCGGTGAGGATCGTGATCGATGCGTCGAGATGCCCGCTGATTCAGAGGTGCGGCCAGTGCGTGCTGGCGTCCGACGCCTACGACAAGAACTCCCGGCCGGCCCCGTTTCCGACCCTGATCTGGTCTTCCGAGAACGCGAGCATCGCCACCGTCGTGGGCACCCAGAACGGCGAGGCCCGCGTCAACGGGTGGGGGCTCGGCGGTACGACCATCGCCGTCGAGGTGCTGGAGACCGGGGCTTCCGACGAGGTCTCGGTGACCGTCAAGCCGTCCATGATCAACTGCACACCGCCCTGAGCAGGACGGACGCCCGTGGCGCGGAGGTGACCCCGATGGGTCTCGCGAGTATTTTCCATCTGTCAACATCCATCCAAGGAAGGACCTGTACCATGAGAATCCAACGAACCGCCCCGGCGATCCTCGCCGCCGCGCTTACCCTGTCGGCCTGCAGCGAAGACGGCCCGACGGCGATCGAGATCCCGCTCGCCATAGTCGAGATCACCGCCGGCTGCCCGTCGATGGGTGAGGGAGACACGTGTCAGATGGCGGCCCGAGGGATCACGGCCGAAGGCCAGATCGTGACCAACGCCGTTCTCCGCTGGTCGTCGAACAACAGCTCGATCGCGCAGGTGAACTCCGAGGGACGAGTCTTCGGCGTCGGACCCGGGCAGGCGACGATCCTGGTGGAGGCTGCGTTCGGTCAGGGATCGGACACGTCCGAGGTCGCCGTCTTCCCCTGCACGAAGTGTTGATCGATCGGCGGTTCAGCGCGTCCGCTTGAGCGAGGCGCGCTGGTCCCGTGCCTCGAGCGCGAGCCCGATCAGCCGGTCGCAGAGCTCCGGGAACGGCACCCCGCTCGCCTCCCATAGCCGCGGATACATGCTGACGCGCGTGAACCCCGGGATCGTGTTGATCTCGTTTAGGTACACGCGTGCGGTGTCGGCCTCGAGGAAGAAGTCCACCCGCGCCATCCCGCGCGCGTCGATCGCCCGGAATGCGGCGAGCGCGAGCTCCCGCACGCGTTCCGCGGTCGCCTCCGGCAGATCGGCGGGGATCACGAGCTTGACCGCATCGTCGAAGTACTTGTCCTCGTAGTCGTAGAACTCGTGGCCGGGGACGATCTCCCCCACGACCGACGCCTCCGGATCCTCGTTCCCCAGAACCCCGCACTCGAGCTCGCGGCCCTCGATCGCTTCCTCGACCAGGACCTTCGTGTCGTAGCGGGCCGCGTCCTCGATCGCCGTGCCGAGCTCCTCGATCGCGTGCGCCTTGTGCACCCCGATCGAGGAGCCGCTGCTCGCTGGCTTGACGAAGCAGGGAAAGCCGATGCCAGTCGCAACCTCGCCTTTTACGCGAGCTTCATCGCGCCGCCAATCGACCCAGCGCACGACCCGATACGGGCCAACCGGGAGCCCCGCCGCGGACCAGACCGCTTTGGCGATCTCCTTGTCCATGCCGACCGCGCTGCCCGTGATGCCGGCACCGACGTAGGCCACCTCCGAGAGCTCGAACAGCCCCTGGAGCGCTCCGTCCTCTCCCGTGCGACCGTGGATCAGCGGGAACAGGACGTCGAGCGGCGCGGACTCTGCCGGCTCGTGGCCGGCCGCCCGCTGAAGGCGGCCCTCGCGACCCGGATCCGCCAGGAGCGACACCGTCTCTGTCCGCTCGACGTCGCCCTCCAGGGCTCCCGCCGCTTCGGCACGCTCGATCAGGCGGTCGACC
The DNA here is from genome assembly GCA_035633635.1 of Gemmatimonadota bacterium. Classification (GTDB taxonomy): domain Bacteria; phylum Gemmatimonadota; class Gemmatimonadetes; order JACCXV01; family JAHWKZ01; genus JAICNR01. The sequence goes on from DASQEN010000253.1 coordinate 7,382, forward strand.
GCGTCGGATGCGACCAGCCAGCGGCCCTCCTTCGTGATCCCGATCTGGACCACCTCGTACTTCGCGGGGTCGAGCGCGCCGAGAACCGAGCGCGCGGACATGAGGCTCACCTCATGCTCGCTGGAGCTCCCTCCGAACAGGACGCCGACCCGGAGCTTTCGCCCGCCGCTCACGCCGCGTGCTCCGCGAGGACCGAGGTCAGGAGTCGGTGGGTCTCCGGCCCCCCCGCGGCGATCCAGCCCGACTCGCGGTGGCCTCCGCCTCCCCGCCAGTCCGACACGATCCCCCCCGCCTCGAGGACCAGGAGCTCCCCGGCGGCGATGTCCCAGGGGTTGAGCTCCATCTCCCAGAAGCCGTCCACCCGCCCCGCGGCTACGTACGCCAGGTCGAGCGCCGCCGATCCTGCCCGGCGCATGTCGCTGGAGCGCGCGAACAGCTCGCCGAAGGCGGCCATGTAGCGCGCGGTCAGGGACGGGTGGCGGAACGGGAAACCAGTGGCGAGCAACGGGCCCTCCTCAGGATCTCCGCCGTTGGCCACCGCGAGGCGCGAGGCGGAGTCAGGGTCGCCTCGATCGAGCCACGCCCCCTCTCCGGCCATGGCGGTGAACCATTCTCCGCGCACCGGATCGACGATCAGCCCGGCCAGGGGACGGGCGTCCTCGTAGAGGGCGATCGAAACCGCGAACATCGGAAACCCGTACACGTAGTTCGTCGTTCCGTCGAGCGGATCGACGATCCAGCGCAGCGCGCCCGCGCCCGACCGGCGGCCGGACTCCTCCGCCACGATCGAGTGATCCGGGAACGCGCGTCCAAGGCGAT
>DASQEN010000254.1:0-6250 GCA_035633635.1 Gemmatimonadota bacterium
CTCGCGGGGGACGACAACCTGCTCCCGCTCGTCCGCACCGAGGTGCGGAACGGGACCCTGCACATCGAGAGCGACGAGGACCTCGAGCCGCGGGAGGAAATCCGGATCGAGATCGGGATCGAGGCCCTGAACGGAGTCCACTCGGCGGGCAGCTCGGACGTCGCCGTCCGCGACGTGCGCTCCCAGGCGTTCGACGTCACGGTCTCGGGTTCCAGCGAGCTGACGGCGAGCGGCGAGTTCGGCGACCTCACAACGTCGCTCGCCGGCTCGGGCGAGATCCAGATGGACGGCACCGCCGACGCGATCGAGGCCAGCATATCGGGGTCCGGCGAGCTCGACCTGCTTCAGGTCCGTGCGCGGACCGCGCGGATCGACGTCTCGGGCAGCGGCGACGTCGGCGTGCAGGTCTCCGAGCGCCTCGATGCGAGCGTCAGCGGCTCGGGCGAGGTACGCTACGCGGGCCGGCCCCAGGTCACCGCGGACGTCAGCGGATCGGGTTCGGTGGAACGAATCTGATCGCGAGCGGCTCCCCGTGGGCCGTCTGCTGGGTTGACCGCGGCCACTGACCTGGTCGACTGGTAATACAATGGTTAAGTTGTTTTTTCATGGATCTGGCTCGCGTCCTTCACCGTGAACCCGGCCCCGATCGCACCGCGGCCATCGTGGCCTGGTTTCAGAATCAGTTCGAGAGCGACCCGCCTGTCCTCGTGGGCGGAGCGGTCGAGCTCTATACCGGAGGAGCGTACCGGACCGGAGATCTCGATTTCGTCGGAAAGGTCACCAAGGTTGTTTCTCGCATGCTCAGAGGCGCGGGTTTCAGGAAACGGGGACGCCACTGGATCCACGAGGAAGCGCAGATCTACATCGAGCTCCCGGCTGTTGCCTTCGATCGAACGGTGCAGATCGACGCGATCCAGATCGACGAATGGACGATCGTTCTTCTCTCACCCGAAGATGTCCTCGTCGACCGTCTCGCGGCCTGGAAGTTCTGGAGCGTTCCCGTTGAAGGCGTCAACTCGTATCTGCTGTACCGCGCCCGCGAACAAGGGATGGATACGAAGCGATTGGAAGAAGCGGCCAGCGTCGAGGGAGTCGCGGACGCGCTGGATTCGCTTCGTCATTTCGCGGACCGGAATCGCGAACCGCAGGAGATAGAAACATGGGCCGAAGGAAAACGATGAGGGTTTTCAAGCCGTGCTCCAAGCCGATGAACCTGTGGAGACTTTCGCCCGGTCTGCGGCGTCCTCGTCCGCGCCGTTTTGCAGAGTGGTCGGCACTCCGGCGCTGGGGCGGACTGCCGTACTGGGAGGTGGAGCCGGCGGGCTATCTACTGCGAGCGGCCCGCGAAGAAACTGGCCTGAGGCAGGCGGAGCTGGGCGCCAGGCTCGGCATCACCCAGCAGGCCGTAGCGCGCGCGGAGCGGTGGGACGCCAATCCCACGGTCGAGCTGATGCGGCGCTGGGCGACGGCTTGCGGTCGGACGGTCACGGTTCGTTTTGAAACGGTCAGCGCACTCCTAGCACCAGGCACTTGAGGTATTCCGTCTCGGGCGCGTTGAGGAGGATCGGGTGGTCGGGCGCTTGGGAGCGGATCTCGAGCAACTCGACTGCGCGCCCCGCGTCGCCTGCGGCCTCGGTCACGATGTCGATCAGCATCTCCCGGGACAGATGGTAGGAGCACGAACAGGTGATCAGCACGCCGCCTGGTGCGAGGCACTTGATCGCCCGCAGGTTGATCTCCTTGTAGCCGCGGCGGGCGCCGGGTAGCGACTTCTTGTTCTTGGCGAAGGCGGGAGGGTCGAGGACGATCGCGCCGAACCGCTCCCCCGCGGCGTCCAGCTCGTGCATCCGGTCGAAGGCGTTCGCCACCGTCCACGAGACGTTGCCAGCGCCGTCGGCATCGGCATTTGCGCGGCCGCGCGCGGCGACCGCCTCCGAGCTCTCGATCGCGTCGACCCGCCCGACATGCGGCGCGAGGTGGAGCGCGAACCCGCCCTCGCCCGCGAACGCGTCGAGCGCGCGCTCGGCGCCCGCAGCCCACCGAACCGCAGCCCGGTAGTTCTCCTGCTGATCGAGGAATGCACCGGTCTTCTGCCCGTGCAGGAGGTCGACCGTGAAGGTACGGTCGCCGATCCGCACTGGAAACGGCTCCGGCGCCTCGCCGTGCCACACCTGAACGCCCGACTCCAGCCCTTCCAGCCTGCGCACGGAAACGTCGTTCCTGGCGACGACCGCGCGCGGAGCCAGCCGCCCGACGAGGAGCCGCGTCCAGGCCGGCGCCCAGCGATCGGCCGCAGGCGTCAGCGTCTGGACGCTCAAGCAGTCGCGGTACTGGTCCACTATCAGTCCCGGCCACTCGTCGGCTTCCCCGAAGACGATCCGACGCGCAGGGCCGATCATCTCCGCGCGCTCCCGGCGCGCGAGCGCGGCCTCGAGGCGTTCGGCCCAGAATGCGTCATCGACCGGCCCGTCGTCCCAGCGGACGAAACGCAGCGAGATCAACGACTCTTTCGACCACGACGCGCGCCCGAGCGCTCTTCCGGCCGGGTCGACGACCCGCACGATCGCGCCGTTGTCGAGCTTCTCGGGGAGGACGAGGATGTCGGAGCGGTAGATCCACGGGTGGCGGCGCCGCGCCCGTCGGGCGCCCGCCGGGGTTACCGCGATGGTCGCGAGGTCATCGGGCGAGGGTGAATCGGGAGCGGAAATGTCGGGAGTTCCTTCCGGGGGGGACCCCCGGCTACGTCAGCGAGGACATCGATCGCAGCCGCGCGACCGTCTCGGTCACCCGCCCGATCGCGTAGTCGATCTCCTCTTCGGTGGTCCAGCGGCCGAGCCCGAAGCGGATCGTGCTGCGGGCCAGGTCGTCGTCCCGGCCGATCGCTTTCATGACGTGGGAGCCGCCGGCCGCGGAGGAGCGGCAAGCGGAACCGCTCGAGACCGCGACATCCTCGAGCGACAGGAGCAGAGCTTCGCCGTCGACGTACGGGATCGAGACGTTGAGGTTATTGGGGAGCCGATTGTCGGGGTCACCGTTGACGACTACGTCCTCGATCTCGCGCTCCAGGCCTTCCTGCAGCCGGTCGCGGAGGACCGCGAGCCGGGCCGACTCGGCGACCCTCTCCTCACCGGCGACCTCGGCGGCCACGCCGAGGCCGACGATGCCGGGCACGTTGTGGGTGCCGGAGCGCAGGCCGCGCTCCTGGCCGCCGCCGCAGAGTGTTGGCGCGAGCTTCATGCGCCGCGAGCGCCTGCGCACGAAGAGCGCGCCGATTCCCTTGGGTCCGTAGAACTTGTGACCGCTGATCGCGAGCAGGTCGACGTCCAGGTCGTCGACGCGGACAGGGATCTTCCCCACTCCCTGGACCGCGTCGGTGTGGACCCAGGCGCCGGCCTCGTGGGCGATCGCGGCCAGCTCGGTGAGCGGCTCGATCGTCCCGATCTCGTTGTTGGCAAGCATCAGGCTGACGAGGATCGTGTCGTCGCCGACCGCTTCGGCGAGGTCGGCCGGATCCACCCTCCCCTTCTCGTCGACCTCGAGCCAAGTGACCCGGAACCCATCTTCCTCGAGCATGGCGAGAGGCTCGAGCACCGACTTGTGCTCGATCCGCATGCTCACGATATGGGTGCCGTCACCGGCCTCGCGCCGCGCACAGGCCGCCCCCTTGATCGCGAGGTTGTTAGCCTCGGTCGCGCAGGAGGTGAATACGATCTCGTCCGGAGTGGCACCCAGCAGGTCCGCCACCTGCCCGCGCGCGCGCTCGACCATCTCCTCGGCCTCGCGGCCGAACGAGTGGCTGCGGCTGGATGGGTTGCCGAACTTCTCCCGGAAGCAGGGCAGCATCGCGTCGACGACCCGCGGATCGCAGGGCGTGGTGGCGTGATAGTCGAGGTAGATCGGCAGCTTCATAGTCAGACCCGACCCGAAACTACAGGGTGGCGCCCACCTCCGCCAGCGCCTCGCGACGCGACTCCAGCAGGCGTTGAAGGAGCTTTTCCTCGCTCGCGTGGAGCGAAGCGCGGGCGGCGTCGAAAGCGAATTCCGCGGACTCGAGCGTGGCCGCCGAATCCGCGCCGGCGAGCCGATCGCAGAGCTCCCGATAGAGCGGCCCCATCGCGTCCGCCTCCTCCCACACCCGCGGGAACGACAGACGGTGGATGGGCGACAGGCCGTGCTTCCGCAGGGCCCCCATATGCTGCGGCGTCGGATACCCCTTGTTCGTGTCGAAGCCGTACTGGGGCCAGCGGCGGTGACAGTCGGCGAGGAGCCGGTCGCGGGCCACCTTGGCGACGATCGAGGCGGCGGCGATCGACCGGACGCGACCGTCTCCGCCGATCACGGCCCGGTGCGGGACCGGAAACGTGCGCGGAGGCCTGCCGTCGAGGAGCGCCAAATCGAACGGCGCGGATAATCGCGACAGGGCGAGCCGCATCGCGAGCAGGCCGGCCTGGTAGATGTTGATCCGGTCGATGACCCGCTCGGAGACGACACCCACGCCGACCGCCAGCGCAACGCTGCGGATCTCGCGATCGAGCGCCTCGCGGGTGGCGGGATCGACCCGCTTGGAGTCGTCGAGCTCGGCCACGATCCATCCGTCCGGGAGGACGACCGCCGCCGCGACCACCGGGCCGGCCAGCGGCGCCATCCCGACCTCGTCGACTCCTGCCACCACGGTCACCCGGTCGCCGCGCCGTTGCGCCTCGGCCTGGAGTAGCTCACGCTCGGTGCCGAGCAGTCGGCGAACGCGTGCCTTCTCGCGCTCGCCGGCGCGGACCCGCTCCAGGTACCGCTCGCCCAGCGCCCGCACGCTCGCGCGCGGGTCGCGGAGCAGGTGCTCGATGGTCTGGCGACCGACCGCCTGACGACCGTTCAGGATCTGGCTGATTTCTGGGACGGAGAGACGAGCGAGCCGGCCTTCGAGCCCGCTCACCCGATCAGGTGCGCTGCCGTTCCCGGATGCGGGCGGCCTTGCCGGAGAGGTTCCGCAAGTAGTACAGCTTGGCGCGGCGGACCTGGCCTTCGCGCACGACCTCGATGCCGGCGATGACCGGCGAGTGGAGTGGGAAGATCCGCTCGACGCCGACGCCGTTCGAGACCTTGCGCACGGTGAACGTCTCGTTGACCCCGCCGCCCTTGCGGCGGATCACGACGCCCTCGAACGCCTGCAGGCGCTCCTTCTCGCCCTCGCGCACCCGCACGTTGACCCGTACGGTGTCGCCCGGGCGAAACTCGGGAATGTCCTCGCGGAGCTGGTCGTGGCCGATGAGATGATCCATGGAAATCATAAGCTACCCCTTCGAGTTGGACGGTTCAAGGCCTTTCTTCCTCCTGTTTTTTGCGCGCGACCAGGTCCGGACGGCGCTCGCAGGTCAGCCGCTCCGCCTCTCCCGCGCGCCACCGCGCGACCGCGGCATGGTCCCCCGAGAGCAGGACCTCCGGGACCTTCATCCCCCGATATTCGCCTGGGCGCGTGTACGACGGCGGCCCGAGCAGCCACTCGTCGTGGTACGAGTCGCCCTGCGCGGAGTCGAAGTCCCCGAGCACCCCGGGCAGGAGCCGGACGATCGCGTCGATCACCGCCAGCGCGGCGATCTCGCCGCCCGACAGGACGAAGTCGCCGAGCGAGATCTCGTCCGTGACGAGCGCCTCGCGCACCCGCTCGTCGACATCCTTGTAGTGCCCACAGAGGAGCGTCAGCTCACGCTCGACCGAGAGCTCGACCGCGACCCGGTGCGTGAACGGCTGGCCGCGCGCCGAGAGAAGCACGAACGGCCGCGGGGACTCCAGCGCATCGTAGGCCCGGAAGACCGGCTCGGGCTTCAGCACCATCCCGCCGCCACCGCCGTACGGGTAGTCGTCGACCTGCTCGCCCTCACGGACGAACGAGCGCAGGTCGATCAGATCCCACGAGAACAGGCCCCGGCGCCGCGCCCGGCCGATGATCGACTGCTCGAGCGGCTCGGCGAAATAGCCGGGGAACAGGGTCAGGACGTTGACGTGCACTACAGCTCTCTCCACCCTTGGGGCGGCGTGACGACGATCTCATCCTCGCCGACTCGCGCGACGAACTCCTTGACGAACGGGAGCAGCCTCCGCGACCGTCCGCTTCCACCGATCTCGAGCATCGGCGCGCCCGCGGTCTCGATCACGTCGAGCACCTCCCCGAGCGGTTCCCCCGAATCGTCGCGGACCGGGCGACCGACCAGCGCATGCAGGAACCACTCGCCCTCCTCCCGCGCCGCCTCGACCA
>DASQEN010000255.1:0-11099 GCA_035633635.1 Gemmatimonadota bacterium
GAGATCGTCTGCGCGTTATCGTTCGTGAACGTGATCGCCTTGCGGCTGTCGACGTTGAACGACGCGTTGAGGCCCGAGCGGGCCGTCGTCGGATCGAGATCCGGGTCGTCCGAATCGACGATCGTCCCCGTGTTGCCCGGAACGGTCGGCAGCGTGCACCCGGCGGGGTCGTCCACCCAGTCGGGGCACTCCGTCGAAACGGTGCCGTTCTCCGAGGTGTTGAGATCCCACTCAATCTTCACACCCGAAACCCGCTGGAAGACAGTCGGGTGGGTCGAGGTCCGCGCCTCGACGATGAACATGTGCTGGGTGCGGATGATGTTGCAGTCGACGTCGGGATCGTTGTCATTGCCCGGAACCGGGATCAGCACCAGGTCGACTCCCGTCGCGGCTACGCCGCCGACGTTCGGGAACACCGACTGATCGAAGTCACGCGTGAGCGTGAGCTGGATGAACGCGGTCTCGCCCGCGACGACGTTGACGCCGCCGGCCGCGCGGAAGTCGATCCCGGAGATCGTCTTCGCGGCGGTGACCGTGTAGCTGCCCGCTGTGATCGAGGGCACCAGGAGGAAGCCCTGGGCGTTCGTGGTGCCGCTGGTGACCGTGGCGCCCGTCGAGTTCAAGACCGTGACGGCCGCGCCGCTCTGCGGCGTGCCCTCGCGGTTGGTGACCAGGACGTTCAGGCTACCGGTGGTCGGGAGCGGCGGGACGACTGGCACGGTCAGGACGAGGTTGACCGTCGCGTTCGGAGCGGCCGTGGTCAGCGTGGTGCTGGCCGAGGCCGAGATCAAGTCCTGCTTCGACGCGGTCACCGCGTACGCGGCCGAGCCTCCCGGAATCGGGATGTTCGTGATCGAGTAGTGGCCCGCGGCATCGGTCAGGCCGGTGCTCGTGGCCGGAGACGTGCCGACGAGGGCGCCCACTACGGGGCCTCCCGCCGACGACGTGACCGTACCCGAGATCGACCCCGTTGTCGGGCTACTGGGGTCCGTCGGCGTAGCGCCTTCGTCGTCCGCGCACGCCGAGAAGATCGGCAGCGCGACGACCAGCGCGAGCGCCGGGATCCGCCAGAATCTGTTCAGGAAACTCATGCTAGTTTTGCTCCTCTGAGAGAGTGCATCCCAGGGTCAGTTGCGCGAATTATGGTGCTGGAACAACACGGTTCTGAAACAACACGGGAGCGCTGAACAGCTGGTTCGCTTCGCGGCACCTCCTTGTCGCTGCTCGTTCGCTGCTGCGTATCGGTCACTGTGGGGCCGCCTCCGCGGCCAAATCGTGCATCCCCTTCGGATCGGAGACACCCCGACGCGGGATCAGATTTCTGAGCGAATCTCAGATATCTGAACCCTGCGCCGGCCTCTCGAGCTCCCCTTCCACTTCGGCCGGGGGAGCCAAGAGACTGCCGTGCAATCGTTTGGCGCGTCCACGAGCGGAGCGCGCCTCGGAACCGTGCATGTGTAAGCGCAAAGGCCGTGCCGGAGGTCGAGCTAGGCTCGCACGGCCCGCCCGACGGAAGCTTCCGCCTTGAGGCGGACCCCCAGGCCGGGGGCCTCCGGGTCCGGGAGGACCCGGCCCGCCTCCAGCCGAAGTCCCTCGTACGGGTCGTCGGACAGGAGCAGGTGCCCGTCGAGGTCGACCCAATCGGCCAGCGGGGCCAGGTGGGCGGCGGCCGCAATCCCGAGCGAGGACTCGACCATGCAGCCGAGGAACACGCCGAAGTGGAGCGCGCGAGCCGCCGTCATGAGCCGCACCGCCTCGCCGATCGAGCCGGTCTTGGCGAGCTTGACGTTGACCGCGTCGACGACGCCGAGGAGCCCGGGGAGGTCGGCGGTGGTGCGGCACGACTCGTCGGCCACGACGGGGATCGAGGTGGCGCCGCTGACCAGCGCGAGCCCGTCCCTGTCGGCGGCGGGCACCGGCTGTTCGAGCAGCTCCACCCCGAGATCCTCGAGCGCGGGAAGGCGCGCCAGAGCCCCGGCCCGCGTCCACCCCTCGTTGGCGTCGACCCGGATCGGCTTGTCGGTCACCGCGCGGATCCGCTCGAGCGCCTCCAGGTCCCCCTCGAACCCCATCTTGATCTTGAGGATCGGGTACGCCGCCGCTTCCTCGACCTTTCGCCGCATCGCCTCCGGCTCGGCGATCCCGATCGTGAACGAGGTCGGGGGCACGCGCGCGAGGTCCAGTCCCAGCCAGCGGTAGAGGGGAAGGCCGTGGCGCCTTCCGACGAGGTCGTGGAGCGCCGCGGAGATCGCGGTCTTGGCGCTCGCGTTCCCCCACAGGTGGCCGTCGAGCCGACGCTCGATCGCCTCCAGGGCGTAGGGGTCGTCGCCGACCAGCGGCAGGAGCTCGGCGAGCGCGGCGGCCACGGTCTCGGCCGTCTCGCCGTAGCGGCGAGACGGCGCCGCCTCGCCCCACCCCTCTTCGCCCCCGGCCTCGAGACGGACGAGCCAGTGGTGATAGGCCGCGTGCTCGGAGCGGGCGATCCGGAACGGATGGGTCGGGGTCAGCGTGACCGGGCGGGTCTCGAAGGCGATCGTCATCGGCCCTCCCGCTCGCGCCCGAGCGCGGCAGCTGGACGCGCGGCGGCGGGACGGGGCTTGCCGAGGTCGGCGGCCAGGATCGCCTCGATCAAGGGCTCCGCGCCGAACTTGACGGGGTCGACCGCCGGCAGGCCGGTCTCGGCGGTGATCCGCTCCGCCCAATCGCAGGCGGCTGCCTCGTCCAGATCGTACCCGTTGATCGCGACCGCCACGACCGGCGCGGGCTTGAGATACCCCGCCATCCGTTCGTGGAGCTCGATCCAGTCGGGGAGCGGCATGATCTCGATCTCGTCGTTCAGCGTTTTCGTGCGGGTCGGCTGGTGGACGAGCACCATCGCGTCCGGCTGGCTGCCGTGGACGAGGCCGAGCGTAACCCCGCTGTACCCCGGGTGGAGCAACGACCCCTGCCCCTCGACGAACACGAAGTCCTGCCCGGCCGCGTTGTCGAGCACGATCATCTCGGCGGCGCCGGCGATGAAGTCGGCGATCACCCGGTCGACGACCAGGCCCTTCCCTCCCAGGAAGAGCCCCGTCTGCCCGGTCGGCGCGAACGCGGCCGCGAAGCCCATCCGGCGGGCGGCGGCGGCCAGCTCGACCGAGGCGGTCATCTTGCCCACGTTGCAGTCGGTGCCCACGGTGAGGACCACGGTTGCGTCGACGCCGGCCGCCTTGCGCGAGGCCACCGGCAGGTCGTCGGGCACGCGGCGCAGATCGTGGATCCCGGCGCCCGTCCGCCGGGCCACGGCGGCCAGCTCCGGGTCGTCGCCGAGAAACGTGTGGAGACCGCTCACGACTTCGAGGTGGGCTTCGAGCGCCCCTTTCACCACCCTCCGCCACGCCTCCGGGAGCCGGCCCCCGCGCGGGGCGACGCCGATCAGGAACGTGTCGGGGCCGAGCGCGAGCCCCTCGTCCAGCGTGGCCACGATCGGGAGCGGCGGACCGAAGCCCAGCACCTGGTCGGTCGTGCGGCCCGCGGTCGCCGAGTCGAGGACGCCCACGACCTCCTCGGGCGCGTAGCGGATCACGCAGGTCGCGGTCTTGGCGTCGAGCACGCCGAAGCGCCCCTCGGCCAGGATCAGGATCTTCCGGTCAGCCATCTTCCAGGTCGCGCGCCCGCGCCGCGTTCGTGTTCTCGAACGCGGGGCCGTCCCAGCGGACCGAAGCGGCGAGCCGCTGGCCCGTGGGCGTCGCTGCGAGCCCTCCCTTGGCGGTCTCGCGGTACTTCTCGTCGAGCTCGGCGCCGATCTGGCCCATCACGTCGATGACTTCGTCGGCGGGGATCGGGAAGCGAAGCCCGGCCAGCGCGAGCTCGCTGGCCGCCACCGCCTGCACTGCCCCCGAGACGTTCCGGGTCAGGCACGGGACCTCGACCAGGCCGCCGACCGGATCGCAGATCAGCCCCAGCATGCCCTGCAACGTGAACGCCACGCTCTCGGACACCTGATCCGGCGTGCCGCCGCGCATGGCGGTCAACGCGGCGGCCGCCATCGCGGCCGCGCTTCCGGTTTCCGCCTGGCAGCCGCCCGCGGCGCCCGAGACGCTGGCCCGCGCGACGATCACCGACCCAACGCCGGCCGCCACGAGAAGCCCCTGGACCAGGTCATCCTCGGAAAGTCCGAGCTCCTCCTCGGCGGAGAACAGGATCGCCGGCAGGATTCCGGAGGAGCCCGCCGTCGGCGTGGCCACGATCGTCCCCATCCGCGCGTTGACCTCCATCGTCGCCTGCGCGCGGGCGATCACCTTCCCGACGAACGGCCCCAGCACGCTACCACCCTCGCCCCGCCACTTCTCAAACCGCCGCGCGCCGCCGCCGAGGAGACCACTTACCGACGGCGCGTCGGAGGCGAGCCCGCGCTCAACGGCCTCACGCATCGTCCCCAGTCGCTCCGCCATACGCTCCAGAACGCGCTCGGCGGTCGTGTCCGCGTCTTCGATCTCCTCGTCGAGGACGACCCGCCAGAGCGGCAGGCCCTTCGATTCGACCCGTTCCACGATCTCCCGCATGCTCGAGAACATCAGTCGGTCACCTTCCTCAGTCGGCGCGCGTAGCGCACCCAGTCGAAGGCCTGGACCCCCGCGAGGACCTCGTCGGGGATCGCCTGGTCGGCCTGGATCAGCATCGTCGCCTCGCGGCCGCGCTTCTCGCGGCTAACCTCGAGGAACGCGATGTTGACCCCCTCTTCCGCCAGGAGCCGCGTCACAGCGGCGGTCGTTCCGGGGATGTCGCGGGCCAGCACGATCAGCGTGTCGTATTCCCCGGTGAGGTCCACCGCGCGTCCGTTGACCTCCGTGACCCGCACCGAGCCGCCACCCACCGACGCGCCCACCATCCTCGCCTTCTCGCCCGCCGCCTCGAGGTCGAAGGAGAGGGAAGCCGGGTGCGCGTCGGGGCCCAGGTCGGCCGGCTCGAACGTCACCTCGAGCCCTTGTCCGCGCGCCACCGCGAGGCTGTTCGGGATACGCTGGTCGTCCGGCGCCATGCCGAGCAGGCCCGCGGCGACCGCGCGGTCGGTCCCGTGGCCGCGGTACGTCGTCGCGAACGAGCCGTGGAGCCCGACCCGCGCCCGCTCGGGCGTCCGCCCCAGCACCCCGCGCGCCAGGAGGCCGAGACGCAGAGCGCCAGCGGTGTGGCTCGACGACGGCCCCACCATGCGAGGCCCGATGATGTCGAATACGCTCACGCGACCTGGGCGGTGGCGGCGCGGTCGAGGGCCGCGCGGACGTAGGGGGCGGTGTGGGACTCCTCCGATCGCGCGACATCTTCGGGCGTGCCGACGGCCACCACGCGGCCCCCGCGGTCGCCTCCGTCGGGGCCAAGGTCGATCACCCAGTCGGCGGTCTTGATCACGTCCAGGTTGTGCTCGATGACGACCACCGTGTTGCCGCGATCGACCAGCTTGTGGAGAACGCCCAGCAGCATGCGCACGTCCTCGAAGTGCAGGCCCGTCGTCGGCTCGTCGAGGATGTAGAACGTCGAGCCGGTCGCCACCTTGGCCAGCTCGCTCGCCAGCTTGACCCGCTGGGCCTCACCGCCCGACAGCGTGGTCGCCGACTGACCCAGCGTGATGTAACCCAGCCCCACGTCGCCGAGCGTCTTCAGCTTCCTCCGGACCTTGGGGACGTTCCGGAAGAGATCGAGCGCCTCCTCGACCGTCATGTCGAGCACGTCGGCGATCGTCTTGCCCTTATAATAGATCTCGAGCGTCTCCCGATTGTAGCGCTTTCCTTTGCACTCCTCGCACGGCACGTAGACGTCGGGCAGGAAGTGCATCTCGATCTTGATCAGGCCGTCGCCGCCGCACGCCTCGCACCGTCCGCCCGGGACGTTGAAGCTGAACCGGCCCTGATCGTAGCCGCGCATCTTCGACTCGGGGAGCTCCGCGTAGAGCTCGCGGATGGGGGTGAACAGGCCCGTGTACGTGGCGGGGTTCGACCGCGGTGTGCGGCCGATCGGCGACTGGTCGATGGCGATGACCTTGTCGATCTGGTCGATCCCCTCGATGCGGTCGTGATCCCCAGGGCGCTCGCGCGCCCGATGGAGCTTCTGGGCCAGCGCCCGATACAGGACGTCGTTGACGAGCGAGGACTTGCCCGAGCCGGACACGCCGGTCACGCACATGAAGCGCCCGAGCGGGAACTCGACCGTCACGTCCTGCAGGTTGTGTTCGCGCGCGCCGATCACGGCGAGCGAGCTGCCGCTCCCCTCACGCCTCTCGGCAGGCACCGCGATCGAGCGCTCGCCGCGGAGATACGCGCCGGTGATCGATTCCGGGGCAGCCTCGACCTCGGCCGGCGTCCCCTGCGCCACGATGTGCCCGCCCTCGCGCCCGGCACCGGGTCCGAGGTCGACGACCCAGTCGGCGGAACGGATCGTCTCCTCGTCGTGCTCGACGACCAGGACCGTGTTCCCCAGGTCCCGCAGCCGCTTCAGCGTCTGGAGCAGCCGCGCGTTGTCGCGCTGGTGAAGGCCGATCGAGGGCTCGTCGAGGACGTACAGGACGCCGACGAGGTGGCTGCCGATCTGGGTCGCGAGACGGATCCGCTGCGACTCCCCGCCCGCCAGCGTTCCTGCCGAGCGCTCGAGGGTCAGGTAGTCGAGCCCCACGGCGACGAGAAACTGGAGCCGCTCGCGGATCTCCTTGAGGATCTGGCCCGCGATCTCGAGGTCTCGCGGCGGCAGCTCGAGCCGCTCGAAGAAGTCGCGCGCCGTGTAGATCGGCAAGCCTACGACCTCGCCGATCCCGCTACCCCCGACCTGAACGGCCAGCGCCTGAGGCTTGAGCCGCTTCCCGCCGCAGAAGTGGCACGGCAGCTCGGCCATGAACTCCTCCACCTGGCGGCGGACCGAATCCGAGTCGGTCTCCTCGTAGCGACGCTGGAGCTGGCCGACGATCCCCTCCCAGGTGCCGGCGTACGTTCCCTTGCGCTTCTGCGCCAGGTAGTGGAACGGGATCTCCCTGTCTCCGGCGCCGTGGAGCAGGATCTTTTGCACCGATTCGGGGAGCTCGCCCCACGGCGTGTTGAGGTCGAACCCGAACTCGGCGGCGAGCGACGGGAGGACGGTCTTGGCGAGCTGGCCGCGCGGCTCGCCCCACGGCTTGACCACTCCTTCGAGGATCGAGATCCGCGGATCGAGGAGCAGGAGCTCGGGATCGACCTCCATGCGCGTCCCCAGCCCGCCGCACGCCGGGCACGCACCGTACGGGCTGTTGAACGAGAACATGCGGGGCTCGAGCTCCTCGTAGCTGATCCCGCAGTGGACGCATGCCAGGTCGCGGCTGAACAGCCGCTCCTCCTCCTCGCCGCCCTCGTCGGACTGCACGTGGAGGTTGACGATTCCGCCGCCCAGGTCGAGCGCGGTTGCGACCGAGTCGGCCAGGCGCTGCCGGTAGCGCGGGTCGACGGTCAGCCGATCGACGACGACCTCGATCTCGTGCTTGCGGTTCTTCGCCAGCGCGGGGACGCTCTCGAGGTCGTAGACCTCCCCGTCGACGCGCACGCGAACGAACCCCTCGCGCCGCGCCTCGGCGAAGACCTCCTTGTACTGACCCTTCCGGCCGCGAACGAGCGGCGCGAGGACCTGGATCCGCCGCCCTTCGGGCCACTCGAGGATCGCGTTGACGATCTGGTCGACCGACTGGCGCTCGACCCGCCGGCCGCACTGGTGGCAATGCGCTACGCCGACGCGCGCGTAGAGGAGCCGCATGTAGTCGTTGATCTCGGTGACCGTGCCGACCGTGGAGCGCGGGTTCCGCGCCCCCGCCTTCTGCTCGATCGCGATGGCCGGAGACAGCCCCTCGATGTAATCGACGTCCGGCTTCTCCATCACGCCGAGGAACTGACGGGCGTAGGCGGAGAGCGACTCGACGTAGCGGCGCTGGCCCTCGGCATAGATCGTGTCGAAAGCGAGGCTCGACTTCCCCGACCCCGACAATCCTGTCAGAACGACGAGGCGGTCGCGTGGGAGTTCGAGGTCCAGGTCCTTGAGGTTGTGCTCGCGGGCGCCCTGGATGCGGAGGACTTCGGCCATAGCCGGGTGAAACTAGCCGGGCCGGCGCGTCCGTTCAACGCCGCGAGATGTCTTCCTAATGATCCCTACAGGATCAGGGCGAGCTGCCGCAGGAGGAACCCCAACCCGAAGAGCCCGATCCCGATCGCGGCCGCGCGGTCCGGATCGCGCACGCGCCCGCGGCCGCTAAGACCTGCCGAGCCGGGTCGCAGCCCGGAAACCAGGGCAACCAGCCCGCCGATTCCGGCCGTCCAGCCGATCCACCCCGTCAGGATCCCTCCCATCCTGGAATCGAGCAGAACATCGGCCCCGTGCACCGCGACCTCGCCCAAGACGGCCACCTGGGCCACCAGGATGCCGGCGAACGGGATGAGCCCCAGGCGGCTCCGGCCGTCGCGGAGCCAGAACCACGCCACAACAGGGGTGGCTGCAGCACCCACCCCCCACGCCAGGATCGCCGCCGCGGCGAGCGCCTGGCTCACGGCTGGCTTTCCGTCGCGGCCCGGGCGCGCCGCCCCTCGCCCGCGGCCCGCATCATCGCCAGGAACGCCTCGTTCTTCGCCATGCACGTCCTCGCCTGGACGGCCAGCCGCGTGTTCTCGCGCCGCACCTCCACGACCTTCCAGCCCCCGATCCCCAGGCTGGCGGCGACCAGGACCACCGCCAGCAGGGACGTGATGTAGGGACGGCACCTCAAAATCCGTAGTATTCCCGCCCCCCGCAGGGCTGCCCCAGGACGCCGGTGTAGCAATTCCCGGGCTCGACGGTCTGCATCCAGTCGTTGATCTCGCCGAATAGCTGTATCACGCAACCCAGACACGAGGCGCCGAAGGCGTACTTAGCGAGCGCTCCTTTGGATGCGAACGCCGTGCCGCAGTACCCTATGCATGCGCCGATCTCCATGAGGTCTGGGTCCTCCCACCCCGCGGGGTACTCGGCGCGGGCGATGCCCACGTCGACGAAAAGGCTGGTGAACAGAAACGCGGCCGCGAGCGCGACCACGGAGCGCCGGCGAGCCACGCCGGAGCGGCGCGAGCTTCGCGGCAGGCTGGGGTTCGTGGATCCCATGCGGAACCTCCCGTGTCGGGTGACGGGGAGCTTGCGACCGCCGGGATCTTCGCTAGAACTATGCCACGGCTTCGCTCGCAGCAATGGATCGACCCGCGGGGGGGAGACCCCACCCCAAAGTGTCGGCCTATTGCCGGCCGAACCTTCCGCCGAGGAACACGATGATCGCCACGATCAGCAGGAAGTGGATCATCCCCCCGAGCGGGAGGAAGGCGGCGCCGAGACCCCACGCGACGAGCAGCGCGGCGAGCACCAACCGCTCGCTCACGACGTCCACGGACTGTCTCCAGGCAACACGACCGGCAGGGCGCGAGGGAGCACGTCGATCTCGACCGGCGTCCGACCCGCGAGCTCACCATCTCGCTGAAGAGGTAGCGGCGGGTCGACCTCGATCCGCACCTGCCGCGCCGGCCGGTGGACGACGAGGTCGGTTTCGGTAGGAGATCCGCGCACGACGGCAGCGACGGTCACCAGATGCTCGGCGAGCGTCGAGGCCCGGTGGGCGATCACGTCCAGGACCCCGTCGACCGGCGAGACCCCGTGGGCGAACTCCCAACCACGCCGGAGGACGGACGCAACGTTCATGACCTGTACGGTCGTGGCTTCGATCTCGATCTCCTCCCCGTCGATTCGCATCCGGAAGCGGGCCGGCTCGGCCCCGCGGCTCGCGCGCCAGCCGGCCAGCCCATAGGCCGCGACCCCCCAGCGGCGTTTGGCCGCCCGATCGGCCCGGGCGACGATCTCCGCGTGGACGCCGGCTCCGACCGCGATCAGGAACGGCTCGCCGTTCGCGCGCCCGCAGTCGATCCTTGCGACCTGTCCCGAGAAGGCGGTGGCGATCGCCGACTCCCTGTCCTGCGGTATCCCGAGGTTGAGCGCAAGCAGGTTCGCCGTGCCCTGTGGCACGATGCAGAGCGGAGGCGGCTCCGGGCTCGCCAGCAGGCCCGCGGCCGCCTCGACCACGGTCCCGTCCCCCCCGATCGCGACCACCCGCTCGGCGCCCCTCTCCACCGCCCTTCTCGCAGCGGTCCGGGCGTCGACCTGCCGACCGGTGCCGAGGAGGTCGATCCGATCCCCGCGCGCCGCCGCGACGGCCGCCAGCCTGGCGGCGGCCTGCCTGGCCGCGCCGCGACCGGCGACCGGATTGTAGATGACCGCTATGCGCAGAGGATGCTTCCGATCGTGAGAGCTAACCGAGGCCGCGCATCTCCAAGAGTCGCGCCACTCGCTCCTCGGTGGGTGGATGCGTGCTGAACAGCTTTGTGATCCCGCCGCCCCGAAAGGGATGCACGATGAACATGTGCGCGGTGGCCGGGTTGCCGTGAAGCGGCACGCGCTTGGCGGTAGCCTCGAGCTTCTGCAGAGCCGACGCCAGCGCTCGCGGCTTGCCGCTGATCTGGGCGCCACCGGCATCCGCGGCGAACTCGCGCGATCGGCTGATGGCGGCCTGGACGATCATCGCCGCGATGGGCGCCAGGATCACGACCAGGAGCGCCAGCGCGCCGCCGCCGCGGTCGCGATCGCCACCCCCGAAGAAGAGACCGAAGCGCGCCAGCACCATGATCGCGCCGGCCAGCGTCGCGGCCACGCTGGAGATCAGCATGTCCCGGTGTCGCACGTGGGCCAGCTCGTGGGCCATGACGCCCTCGATCTCGTCCCGGTCCAGTACCCGGAGAATCCCTTCCGTGGCTGCCACGACCGCATGCTCGGGATTGCGCCCGGTGGCGAAGGCGTTGGGCTGCTCGCCCGGGATGATCGCCACGCGCGGGACCGGAAGTCCCGCCCGTCGCGCCAGCCCCTCCACCACGTCGTAGAGCTCCGGGGCCTCCGCGCGCGTGACCTCCCGCGCCTTGTACATGCGGAGCACGAGGCGATCGGAGAAGAAGTAGGAGCCGAAGTTCATCGCGCCGGCGACCACCAGCGCCACCACCGCCCCACCCCTGCCACCAACCCACCCACCCACCAGCACCAGCCCCACCGTG
>DASQEN010000256.1:0-2822 GCA_035633635.1 Gemmatimonadota bacterium
GTATGATGCCAGCGCCGGGGAAACCGGGGAATACGAAGAGAACCTCTTTGCATCTCTGCCAACCGACATCTTCGTCTTCAAGCCGGTGAAGGTGGAGATCGAAGGAGCCGTGTTCGGCGAAATCGAGACCGAGCCCCAAGGGGACTTTTGGATCCGCACCGTCTTCCCGCCGGAGATGAAAGGGGAATGGGAAATTGCGTGCTTCGTCGAAGGTCACTATGACGCGGGGATGAAGGCCACACTCATCGTCGAATAGACCACTCCATGCTGACGCTCGCGGGACCCCGTGGCGATCGCCACGGGGTCTTTCGCGGAGCCCGCTCTCTAAGGTTGACCGGCGAGACGACCCGCGAAGATCTTCCCGACCTCGAGCACCTCGTGCGCGCCGCCGAGGCACTCGAAGCGATACTCGCCCGGATCCAGCGGGGTGAGCTGCCGCTCGACGGTCTCGCCCGGTCCTGTGTCGATGTGGACGTCGAAGTCGACCAGTTCGATGCCGAGTGCCGTGGTGCCTTCGTTGGCCACGACCAGCGTGAACGGGCGGCCGGCAGCGACGCGTATCTCGGCAGGCTCGCAGGTTTGGTCATCGATAGTGATCGTGGCCTCAGTGGGTAGCTCCGCATCAGGTCCTTCCTCCGAGGATGGCGAAGGGGACGCGCTGGCCTGACCCGGGTTGCGCCAGTCGGGCACGGACGGGGCGGTCTTCTCCCAGTTGCGGAGGTAGGCGACGATGGCGGTTATCTCATCGTCTGTGAGCGGGCCGCTGAACTCGTTCCACCACGCCGGCATCGCCGAGCCCGGCACCCCGGCCTGGATGACGTGATGGATGACCTGGTCGGGAGTCTCGCCTAGAAACTCCTGCGAGTTGAGAGCGGGAGCGCCCGGACCCTCGCCGTTGGGCCCGTGACAGCTCGCGCAGTTGTCGGCCCACAGCTCGCCTCCGGTGAGAAGCAGCGCGGACTGCCGGCGGGCGAGGGAATCGTCTCGGCGGGCCGACTCCACCGCCTTATAGGCAGGAAAGGCCGCGATGAGCGCGATCAGCACGAACGCCCCCGCTATCAGCCAGCGATCGAGCGAGCGCTTGAGCTCGGGCGGATCCATGGAGGGCTCGGAGGCAGTCATCCGTCAGTGCTCCACCTGCTCGCCGATCTGCTCGAGGCAAGACGGGCCCTTGGCTTCCTCATCGAGGGTTCGCACCGAGCGCGACGGCCCCAGATCGATCGACCCGGTGTCGACGACGATCTCTCCGTTCTTGGTCGTCACCGGAAAGCGGTCCATGCCGCGGGGCGCGGGGCCGGCGAGATACTCACCTTTGCGGTTGAACACAGAGCCGTGGCAGGGGCACTCGAACCGCCCGGAGGGCTCGCAGAAAGGCACGCGGCAGCCGAGGTGGGTGCATTTCTGGTAGAGCGCGAGGACCTCGTCGTCCACCTTCGACAGGTAAAACCGGCCATCGGCGACGTACTTGACCGCGCCGTCCTCCAGCGCGCTCTCCGGCCCCGCAGGGATGGCCGCGCCGAACCCTTCGCTGATGCGCGGGCGCAGCAGATCGTAGGACGTCGCGATCGCCTCAAGGCCCAGGAATCCGAGGGCTCCCTTCCAGAACAGCTCGATGAACCGCCGCCGCTCCACTACAGCTCCAAGAAGAGCTGGTCCCACGGCCACACCCAGGTCCACCCCGGCCCCCGGAAGAACGCCCCGACGACCGTGAGGAGGAAGAAGACGGTGCACAGCATCAGGAAAGTGAGGATCACCACTTTGCGTTGACGCCCCTCGGTTGACGGGTTGCGGTCGATGTATGGAAGCAGGACGAGCCCGGCGATCACGGCCCCCGGGATCAGCACGCCGGCGATCATCGGGTGGAAGTGCGCGAGCAGCTCCTGGAGGCCGGCGAAGTACCACGGGGCCTTCGCGACCGGAGGAGTGAGGTTGGGATTGGCCTGCGCCTGGAGCGGAGCATCGAACGCGATCCCAAGGACGAACACGATCGCTAGCACCGCCCCCGCCACGACCGCGTGACGGATCAACAGGTGCGGCCACGTAAACACGGTGTCTTCCGGATCACGCTCGTCGGGGGTCTCTACCTCCTTGGGCACGACCCCGAGCAACCGGTAGCGCTCCTCGCGCTCAGGTCCCATCTGTACGCCGCTCCCCCGTGACCGAGTGCTCTGCGACGGCGAACCCGTCCTTGCGCACGCGCCAGATGTGGACCCCGAGCAGGATCAGGAGCAGCGCCGGCAGCACGTAGACGTGAAGCACGTAGAAGCGCAGCAGCGCCTCCTGGCCGACCTCGGGCCCTCCGAGCAGGAACTCGCGGATCTCCTGGCCCAGCACCGGGACGTAGCCGGCGATGGCGGTCCCCACGTTCACAGCCCAGTAGGCGAGCTGGTCCCACGGCAACAGGTAGCCGGTGAAGCTCAACAGCAGAGTGAACACAAGGAGTACGACGCCGATGACCCAGTTGAACTGGCGCGGTCGCTTGTACGCCCCGGCGAGAAAGACGCGCATCATGTGGGCGAGGACGACGATCACCATGAGATGGGCCGACCACCGGTGAACATTTCTGATGAACTGGCCGAACGCGACCTGGGTGCCGATGTCGTGCATGTTTAAGTACGCGTCGTTCACCGACGGCACGTAGAAGAACATGAGATACACGCCGGTGACGAACAGGATCACGAACAGGACCGCGGAGATGAACCCAAGTCGCAGGCTGTAGCGAAGCGACAGCACCGCTCTCGGCACCTTCACCGGATAGACGTGGAGAAAGAAGTTGTGAAAGGTGGTGAGCGAGCGCCCGCGCGGGGTGTCGAGGTGCTCGT
>DASQEN010000257.1:0-7340 GCA_035633635.1 Gemmatimonadota bacterium
CCTGTTTCCATGGCTCGCCTCGCTCGCATCGCTGTTCCTGTTCTGGCGCGTCGCCATGCGCTGCACCAACGGGGTCACGCTCGCGGCCGGATTGCTCGCCTTCGCGGCTAGCCCAGCGCTCGTCTGGTATGCCGGCAACGCCAAGCAGTACTCCGGCGACGTCGCCGTTACCCTGCTCCTCCTCCTTCTCGCCCTCCAGGTCGACGAGGATCGATGGAGCGCGCGGGAAGCGGCGCTGTGGGGACTGGTCGGCGGGGCCGCGATCCTCGCCTCTCAGCCCGCCGTCCTGGTGGGGGCTGGGCTCGGCGTCGTGTTGGTCGCCCGGCGGCTCCGCTCGCAAAGGCCGTTGGCGCCCGCGCTCGCCCTCGGCGGCGGATGGGCGATCGGGGCGGCGGCCGTCACCGTTGCCTCGCTTCTCGTGGTGTCGACCGAGGTCAGGGACTCGATGTCCGTGACCTGGGTCAACTCCTTCATGCCCGCTCCGTGGGAGGGCCCGCTGCAGCTCGTCTGGCTCCCGGCCCGACTCATGCTGATGCTCGGCCACCTCCTGATCCGCGTCGTTCCGAAATCATTCATGGAGACCGTCTTCGTGGCCACCTTCGGGGCGCTCGCCGCGGTGGGGGCACACGGTCTTGCGCAACGCCGCCCGGGCCCGGCGGTCCTCCTCTCCGTCCCCGTCGTCGTCGGCGTGCTGGCCGCCGTCATCCATCTTATGCCGCTGTACAACCGGGTGGCGATGTACCTGACTCCCTCGTTGCTCCTAGCGGCGATGGCGGGAGCGGACGAGATCCGCACTCGGTTCTCGGGCGGCGCACGCACGGCCGCCACAGTCCTGACACTCGTTTCCTTCGCTCTCCCCGCCGGAGCGGTCGTCGCGATCGCGCCCCCTCCCTATCGGGCGGAGGAGGCGCGCCCGGTCCTAGAGGATCTTCGCTCCCGCCTACGACCGGGCGACGCGATCTACGTCTACTACGCCGCCGAGCTCGCGATGCGCTTCTATGGCCCCGACGTGGAGTGGATCCGGGGCACCGCCCACCAGGGCGACAGCCGCGCCTACTTCCGCGAGCTGGACGCGCTGCGCGGGCGTTCGCGCGTCTGGTTCTTCCACACCCACGGCTTCCCATGCGAGCCGGAGGCGATCCGGTCGTATCTCGAGGCGATTGGAACCGAGCTGGACCGGATCGAGGATCCGCATGGCCTCCGAGGGCAGCGGGAGGCGGAGGCCTACCTCTACGACCTCAGCGATCCGCATCGCCTCGCGCGGGCCGACGCGGAGACCCATGCGTTCGAGTCCGCGACCGGCGCAAAATGGACAGCCCGCGGGTGCGGGTACAACCGCGAGCCCAACGAGATCGCGTCAGTCCGCGGGCTCGACGATCTCCGCGCGGCGGATCCAGTCCAGGTCCGGAAACTCGCTCGCGAGGTAGGAGTTTCCCTCGCGCTGAATCCGGCCCTGATCGGGACCGCGGCCTCGCGGCGCGCCCTCGCCGTAGCCCGCGTGCAGCGCGTCCACGACGTCCATTCCCTCGACGACCTCTCCGAGCGGGGAGAACCCCATCCCGTCGAGCCGCGAGTTGTCGCCGTAGTTGATGAACAGCTGGGTGGTCCGAGTCCCGGGCCCGGCCGTGGCGAACGAAACGCGCCCGCGGGTGTTGCTGGCTCCTACGGGATCGTCCGGAATTCGCGACCAGGCGGTCCCCTGCGGGTTCCCGGAGATCCCGAACTGCGCCATGAACCCCTCGATGACGCGGAAGAAGCGCACGTCGTCGAAGAATCCTTCACGGACCAGGTTGTAGAAGCGGTCGACTCCCTGCGGCGCCCAGTCGCGCCGCGCTTCGATCACGAAGTCGCCTCTAGTGGTCTCGAACTTGACCCGGAACGTGTCGGGCGCTGTCTCACTCATGGCGCTGAATCCACGATGAGGGTGGCTCGGTATGCGGCGGAATCGAACGGTGCTCCCTCGACCGGGCTCGGCCGAAGCTCGACCAGGCTCAGCGCGCCTCCCATGGCCGCAGCCTCGCGCGGCTCGCGGCCGGTGTGGAGGGTCAGGGTAGCTTGTCCCTCGTCGCTCTCGATCGCGAAGGCAGCCGCGGCGTTCCCGGCCTGGACACACTCGGCCCCCTCGGGGCAACGCGAGTCTTCGGAGACGCGGGTGAACGTCACATCGAACCCGCCGTCCACGACGGCGCGCTCGCCGAGTGAGAGGTCGAACGGCTCGCCGTAGCGGGCCTCGACCGCGGGTGCCCGCTCCTCTTCTCCGTTCCCGCAGGCGAGCGCCGCGACAAGGAGCGGGATCGCGACGCGCCTCACTTCGCCGCCGCCTCCTCCTCGCGCGTGAATTTCACGACCTCGTGGCGCACGGGCTCCACGGTTCGCAGATAGTCGTAGATCGCGCCCAGGTCCTCCTCGGTCATCCCCGAGTACGAGAGCCACGGCATCGGCGAGCGCCGCTCGCTGGGAGCCAGGGGGCGGGGCGCGGTCCGCTGGGGCTCCCGCGCCTTGAACGCGCCGATGAACCGCTCGCGGCTCCACGCCCCGATACCGGTTGCGCTGTCGGGCGTGATGTTCGCCGTGGTCGCCACCCACCCGTCGTCAGTCGGGAAAGGGTTGCCCCCCGCGAGCTCGAGGCCGGCAAGGGGCTGCCCCTTGTCCATCTGCGAGTGGCAGTCGCCGCAGCTGGCCGCGGTGACCAGATACCGGCCGTAGGCAACCGTGCTCGAGCGATCGGGAGCTTCGGGGTAAGGGCCCGCCGGACTCGGCATCATGCGGATGATCAGGTTCATCGGGAAATGAAGCTCCCGGTTCGGCACCTCGTTCGGGCGCGGCGCGAGTGATCGCACGTAGGCCACGAGGGCATGCAGGTCGCGCTCGCTGAGGTTCCTGTA
The DNA here is from genome assembly GCA_035633635.1 of Gemmatimonadota bacterium. Taxonomy (GTDB): domain Bacteria; phylum Gemmatimonadota; class Gemmatimonadetes; order JACCXV01; family JAHWKZ01; genus JAICNR01. The sequence goes on from DASQEN010000257.1 coordinate 2,886, forward strand.
GTTGGAGTACGGCATAAGCGGGAAGAGCGGCCCGCCGTCCCGTGAAACGCCGTCGCGCAGCGCCCGTACGACCTCGCCGTCCGTCCACTCGCCGAGCGCGGTCGGGGTGATGTTCTTCGCGTACAGGATTCCGGCGGAACCCAGCGGGAACGGTTCGCCGCCCTCTCCGGCGAGGCCGGGCACGATCGGTGCCCCGGCCATGTCCATGCGGTGCGGAGTGTGGCAATCCACGCAGATGGCGACGTGATGGAACAGGTAGTCGCCGCGGGCGAGAAGGTCGGGCGAGGGTTCGATCTGGACCGCGGGCGGATCCTGCTTCTTGGGATAGGCGAGACTCAGGTAGACGAGCCCGCCCAGCACGACGACGGCGAGAACGGTCACGATCCAGAGCACCACGCGCAGCGCCTTGCGCACCCTCGACCTCCGGGATGGAGAGGCAAATTCTCGGAAAGATCCAAATCTCTGGAGCGCTTAAGCCCGGCGCAAGGCGTTCACGGATCGCGGGATGGTCCGAGGAGCCGCGGCACGCGCCATCGATATCGCAGGTAAGATTCTCCGTAGCGCTCGATCAGCCATCTCTCCTCGGCGAGCGGCGCGAGGAGGAGACAGGCGATCCCGCCAGCACCGAGTGCGGCCACGCGCCACGAGTCCGACACGAGGACGACCCCGACCGTCATCAGGATGTCGCCCAGGTACTGCGGGTTCCGCGTCCACCGGTATGGGCCCGCCGCGGAGAACATGCCGGGAAGGCCTGACGAGGTCTGACGCCCGAGGGTCCGGATTCCCCAGTCCGTCAACCCCGCGCCGAGCGCCAGCGCCGCGCTGCCGGCGAGGATCCAAGCCGGGTCGTCGAGAATCCCGCTTCCGTAATCGACGACCGCGAGGATGAGGCCGGCTCCGGATGCCACCACGGTCCAGTCCCACATCCACGCGAGCGCCCACCGCGAACCGGGCGGGGGCGGCCACAGTCGGGATTCCGGGCGTGCGATCGAGAGTATCAGGGAAACGAGGAGCACGATCTCGGCCAGGAGGCCGACGGCGAGAATCCAGTCCATCACGCGGGGCGCTGCCGGCGCCGGCAGGTCAGTCCTGGTCGACCTCGAACGTCGCGACGTAGTCGTCGGGGTCGGTCGGCTCGCCCGTAGGATGCGGATTCAGGGCCGAGAGCGCGATCCGAAGTCCCGAGAATACGGTCTCCCGCGGCTCGGTCGTCGTGTTGAGCTCGACGTTTTTCGTCGCGCCGTAGCCCGACGAGAGCGTCAGAGCCACCCTTCCGTTGCCCTCCCACACGCAGACGGCGTTCAGCGGGCAGCGCGATTCCTCGGTGACCGCATGAAACGCGATCGTCACGCCGGTGCCGGGCACGGCTCCGGTCTCGCCCACACCGACCGACACGTTCTGGGCCGAGGGCGACGGGTTGCCGGAGCCGGTCGGGCCGTAACCCCCGGAAGAGCAGGCCGCCAGGGCAGCGGCGGCGATAAGGATGTTAGTATAACGCATCATTCCTCCTCGATTCTATCGCAGGGCCACCCCACCGGTCAACATGCTCCACCCTCAATAAACGACGGGACTCGAGATCGAGTTGCCTCCCCATAGCATCCACAGGGATTCCGCCGGGCTGGTGCGATACGTCTCCACGACCGGAAACGACCGGTACCCGAAGCAGCCGATGCACGTTTCATTGGGGTTTCGCTCGTCGAGGAAGAGGTGGACGTGCCACCTCCAGTCGGGCTGGAGCGGGATCTCGAGGATTCCGCTCGCCACCCGACCCGCGTCGGTCTCCACCTCGACCTCGACATCGAGCGTACCCCGAGTCCCCATCCCGAATTCGGGCGTATCGGCCCGCCGTCCGTCACCCGCGAAGTCGTCGCCGGACACGGTCCGCGTCCTTCCGTCGTCCGAGAAGCGTACGGTCACCGTGCCGGGGTCGAGCCGCCCGGGCTCGGAGAAAACGGTGAACGAGACGCGCGCCTCCTCCTCGCAACCGACCGCCACGAGTAGCGCCACAGTGGCAGCAACCATAGGAAACCTAGAAATGGAGCGCATGCCCGTACACCGCGTGAGCCGCCTCGTGCACGGACTCGGCGAGGGTCGGGTGGGCGTGGATCGTTTGGATCAGCTCCTCCACAGTCCCCTCGAGCCGCAATACCGCGCCGGCCTCGGCGATCAGCTCGGTCGCCTTGTACCCCACGATGTGCACGCCGAGAACCGCGTCGTAGCGCGCGTCGGCGACGACCTTGACGAAGCCTTCGGTGTGACCTGTGATCTTCGCCCGGCCGCTGGCCAAGAACGGGAACCTCCCGACCCGCACGTCGTGGCCCGCCTCTACCGCACGCGCCTCGGTGAGGCCCACGCTCGCGACCTCGGGGTCGCAGTACGTGCAGTTCGGAGTCTCGTCGTAGGGAACGGGCCGCACGTCGCGGCCTGCGATCCGCTCGACCACCATCACGCCTTCCATCGACGCCACATGCGCGAGCCAGGGAGTCGGGTTCACGTCGCCGATCGCGTAGACCCCGGGCTCGGACGTCTCGCACCACTCGTCGACCTGGACGTAGCCGCGGTCGACCTGGACGTTCACGCGATCGAGCCCGATCCCGTCGCTGACCGGCGCGCGGCCGATCGCGACAAGCAGCAGCTCGACCTCGATCTCGCCCTTCCCCTCGCCCTCGAGCGCAACCCGGACCCCGCCGTCCGTCCGCTTCGCGCCCACCAGCTTCGTTTCCGTCCGCACGTCGATCCCGCGCTTGCCGAACGCCTTCCCGAGCTCCGCCGAGACTTCTTCATCCTCGATCGGCAGGAGCCGCTGCAGCGCCTCGACCAGCGTGACCGCGGTCCCGAAGTGGTCGTAGATCGAGGCGAACTCGACCCCCACAGCGCCCGCACCTATGACTACCATCGACGCGGGAATCGACGCGAGCTCGAGCACGTGGTCGGAGGAGAGGATCCGTTCGCCGTCGAACGGGGCGGACGCGATCCCGCGCGGGACCGACCCGGTGGCGATCACGATGTGCCGGGCCTCCAGCATGCGGACGGGCCTCCCATCCGGGCCGTCTGCATGCACGGCGACCCTCCGCGGCCCCTCGATCCGGCCCCAGCCGGTCACGACCTCGACCTTCTGCTTTCTGAGGAGTCCCTTGACGCCACCTGCAAGCTGCTGGACGACCCCGCGCTTGCGCTCCTGAACGCGGTCCCAATCGACCTCCACATCGCCCGAAACCTTCAAGCCGAAGTCCCCCGCGTGGAGCAGATCCTGGTAGCGGGCCGCGTTCTCGAGTAGCGCCTTGGTCGGGATGCAGCCCCGGTGGAGGCACGTCCCGCCGAGGAACGGATCGCGCTCGATCAATGCGGTCCTGAGCCCCAGCTGCCCGGCCCGGATCGCCGCCACGTAGCCGCCCGGGCCGCTTCCGACGACGACCACGTCGAAGGCGGAATCGGTCATTCCCCGTCCTCCCGCTCGTCGAACTCCAGTGCCGCCGAGTTGATGCAGAAGCGCGCGCCGTCCGGACCCGGACCGTCGTCGAAGACGTGCCCCAGATGGGCGTCGCACGCCGCGCACGTCACCTCGGTGCGCCGCATCCCGTGGGACTCATCCGGCGCGCTCTCTATCTGCTCTCCCATCGGTCGGGTGAAACTCGGCCATCCCGATCCGGAGTCGTACTTGTCACTCGAATCGAAGAGCGGGGCTCCGCAACAGACGCAGCTGTAGACGCCGTCTCCCGCGTGATGCTCATACTTCCCGGTGAACGCGGGCTCGGTGCCCTTCAGGCGGGTGATCCGGTACTGCTCCGCAGTGAGCCGTTCGCGCCATTCCCGGTCGGATTTCTCGATCTTCTTCGTCATGGATCCTCCGTTGATGGACGGTGTTCGAAAGGGCAATATGTACGCTGGCGATCGGTGCGGCATGGACGATGACGGGAGGAGGCCACGATGCGCGTGGCGTCGATGAAAACCGAACGCTAGAAGCGCATTTCGGCGCGCGTCCACAGGGAGGTCGCGAACCCTTCGCGCGCGGGCGGAGAATACCGGAGTTGACGGGCGGCGGTCACCGCGGCGCTGTCGAGAGCCGCGATGAAGCTCCCCTTCTCGACCCGGACTTCTCCTACCGATCCGTCCGGGAGCACCTCCAGGAGGAGCTGCACGGATCGACCTCGAGCCCTGTTCTGGTCGACGTTGCGCGGGATCCTGGGAACCACGAGGTGGAGAGGACGGACCGCCCCCTGACCACCGCTGCCGCCCCCGAACCCGCCGGTCGTACCGCCACCGGCGCCGCCGCCGCTTCCCCCTCCGCCTCCCGCAACGAACCCGGGCGCGGCCCCGGACCCGCCGTCGAGGCTGTCGCCAGCCGCGGCTATCGTCGGCATAGGGAGGGAGTCGGAGACGAGGACCTCGGGCGTCTCGAGTGGCGCCACGAGTGGGGTCTCTTCCTCGATCTCCTCCTCGGGTGAAGGGGGTTCT
>DASQEN010000258.1:0-5303 GCA_035633635.1 Gemmatimonadota bacterium
CCTTGGGGCTCGGTCTCGATTTCGCCGAACACGGCTCCTTCGATCTCCACCTTCACCGGCTTGAAGACGAAGATGTCGGTTGGCAGAGATGCAAAGAGGTTCTCTTCGTATTCCCCGGTTTCCCCGGCGCTGGCATCATACGCGCGCCCAAACGCGATCTCGTGCTCGAGCTCACCGGAATTGATGACCCTGATGCCAACTATCTTTCCCGCGGGGAGCGTGAAAGGTCCACCGCGCTCACCATCAGGATCGGCGAAATACATCCCGGGCAACTCTTCCCCCATAACGATTGTGATCTTTGCCTCCAAGTCTTTGGGCTCAAGCTCACTCTCGGTACCCGGCTCACTCTCGGTACCCGGCTCGGTCTGGGTACTCGGCTCGGTCTGGGTACTCGGCGTTGCCGTCTCATCGCCTCCGCATGCCGCGAGCACTAGCACCGGAACAGCAAGCGCCACCACCATCAGTCTTGCCTTCATGATTGTCCTCCCTCTCTCGACGTAATCGTTTCTCGACGTAATCGTTTCTCGACGTAATCGTTTCCAGCAGTTACCCGTTCACTCCGCCAGTAAGGTGCCCTCCATTCCAGCTTCCCTGTGTCCCGGCACGGAGCAATAGAAGGTGTACGTACCGGCGTCGAGTGAGAACGTGCCGGTCTTGGTCTCGCCCTTGGCGACCACGACCTTGTCGTAGCCGTCGATCGTGAAGTCGTGGGGCAATACCCCCGTGTTGGCCACCTGGACCTTCACGTCGCCGGCCACGGCCTGTAGCTCTGAGGGTTCGAAGGCGATGTCTTTGGCCTCCACGGCCAGGGTGCCCTCGGGGGCCTTCTCCGTATCGTGACCGGCCGACGCCACCTCGGGGTGGCCCACCGTGAACGACCCGATCGCACCTTTGACCGCGTCCCCGAACGCGTGCGTCACGAAGGGGTAGATGCCCTCTTCCTCCATCGAGAGCTCGATGACCGCGCCTTGTGACGGCGCGAGGTTGACGGTCTGCGCCGGTCCCGTGCTCACGATTCCTTCCTGCCAGACCGAATCGAACACCGTGCCGATGACGTGGAAGGCGCTCCAGATCGAGGGACCGGCGTTGAGTACGTAGAGACGCACGCGCTCGCCCGGATCCGCGATCAACGGGTGGTCGAGGTATTGGTTCGCGAAGCCGTTGAACACGATCCAGTCGGGTGTCTCGGCCTCCATCTTGGCGAGGTCTCCGACCTTGCCCTGGCCACCGAAGTAGAGGTCGCTCTGGACGATGGCGTACTCGCGGGCCGGAGGACGCTCGAGATCCTTGGGCTCGACGATCATCATCCCGTACATCCCATTGCCGATGTGGTGCAGCACGGGCGCGGTCGCGCAGTGATACATGAACACGCCCGGGTGCTTGGCGCGATAGGTGAAGTTGATCGACTCTCCCGGCTGGATCGTTCTGTAGGCGCGGTTCGGCGCGATCTCCGCGGAGTGGAAGTCCATCGAGTGAGGGATCGAACCGTTGTTTTGAAGTGTGAACTTGACGAGATCGCCCTCGGTCACGCGGACGACCGGCCCCGGCACGGTTCCTCCGAACGTCCACAAGTTCATCCACTTACCTTCGGCGACCTCCATGACCTTCTCTTCGACGCTGATCGTCACCTCGTGGATCTTGGATTTCGGCGTCGGGGAGAGGGCCGCGTCGTAGACCTCATGGGCAGGGCCGTTGAAGTTGGCCTCCTCCGCCGGGACCCCGGCGTTTACGTTCTTGTCGGCCTCGTCGACGCTGCGCAGCGCGAGCGAAGCCACGGTCCAGGCGACGAGCGCGACCACGACGAACAGCCCTACCACCAGACCGATCGAGTACTGGCCCTCCTTACGTTTGCTCGTTACAGACATGTCTTCCTCCTGCGTAAGGTTGCTCACCTGCCGGGTGATGTCGGATCGGTATCGAAGGCCCGGAAGTCATCGGCTGAGATTTGCTCGAGGAACTCCCGGAATTCTTGGATGTCTTCATCGGCGCGGGGATGGTCGTGGGGTTGATCGCCAAGCGAGATCTCGATAAGCAGGGGAAGGCTGGTCAGGTCGGCGAGAAGCAACGCGGATACGAACGGGATTGGCTGGGACCGCGTGTCGGAGGGATCCCGGCGGATCAGGATTGCCCTCAGGCCCCCCCGGTCGCCCCGAAGCTCGATCCGAACGTTGTCGGCGGCCCAGCGGTGGAGCACCCGGCCGATGCGTGTTCTACAAGAAGGGTGTCGAGCGCGATCCAGGAGCTGAGCTTCCGAGCGCGTGATCCTGACCCCGATCGCGGAACCGGGCCAGGCCTCTAACGCGACGGTCAGGCGGCCGCAGCCGGGGCATCGCTGCACCCGCCAGTCCGCTACGGACATCATCCGCGTTCGATTCCTCACGAATCCGTCTCCGACTCCACCTCTGCGGCAAACGCGTCCATCTTGGCCGGACCGATCGGTGGGGTGAACACCTCAACGAGGTCGAGGAGGGGCGCCCAACGCACCTTCTGCTCGGCGCTCACCACGGCGCGGATCGGGACATCGAGGAGCCTCACGTACTTCGCGAGGATCCGGCGGTGCTCGGTGCGGTCGAGGTCGAGTTGGAAGAGGACGCCGTCGGCGGCCTCGATCTTGGCGCAGGGTTTGCCTTCAAGCAGGGGGCAGCCGCCCACGCGGTCGGGGCCGCAACAGCCGATCACCGACGTCTCGATTCGCGTGAGGAAGTCCTGCTCCCAGTCGAGCGCCTCGGGGTCAGGGTTGACGTCGAGAATCACCGGTGTCCTCATGCTGCTCCACCTCCTAGTTACAGGGTGGGCGACGGCCAGGCTCCGAAGTAGGGCCAAAGGTCACGCCGTGCGGGGGCCGAACGGCGGGCACTCACGGCCGACCAGCGCGGAGAGCAGTGAACTCGCCGACGCTCCTACGGACAGAGCTACCGCGCCCGCCCCGATGGCGATGCCGATAAACAGTTCCTTCTTCATCTTCCGTGATCGTCGACGAGGAGCACGCTGCTCCTGCGGAACGAGCGCTGCGCGCGGCCGTGAGCGCGGCACGTGGACGCTCGATGGCGCGAGGTGCACAAGATGGTGATAGCGCGCGAGGAACTGCGCCGCTACCGTCCGGCGTAGCCGACGCCGCTTAAGCTTCTGCCGCCCAGAGGGCGAACGCCGCCCAAAAGGGGTCCATCCCGGGATGTTGCAGCGGACGGTCGCCTTCGGGGGTGATCAAGAGCGAACCGCGCTCGTGCTCGACGACCTCGCCCACGAGCGCTGCCTCGATCTCCGCGTCCTGCAGCGCCGCGAGGAAGCCATCGGCCCGTTCCGGACGCACGGACGCCAGCAGTGTGCCCTCGGAGATCGAGGTGTAGGGGTCGATGCCGACGTGCTCGCAGACAGCAGCCACCTCCGGGCGCACCGGGATGTCCTCCAGCCTGATCCGTAGCCCCACCCCGGATGCCGCAGCCAGTTCCGTCAGCCCTCCGATGACCCCGCCCTCGGTCGCGTCGTGCATCGCGGTCACGCCCGCGTCCCGTAGCCCGAACTCCGCAGCGATGCGGGCTTCCGGCACGACTGTCATCGCTTCGAACAGGGCATCTGCCGTCGCCACAACCTCGCCCCCGACGCCGCCGGCCAGGCGGTCGGGGAACGTCGCGGCGAACAGCGCCGTGGCCTCGATCGCGGCCCCTTTGGTTACGACGACCGCGTCATCGACGCGCGCCATGGCAGGGGTGACGAATGAGTCCTCGGGTCCGAGCGCGATGCACGTCGCTCCACCGACCATCGGCCAGTTGCACCCGTCGTAGCGAGCCGTGTGTCCGGCGACGATCGCGATCCCCAGGTCGCCGCAGGTGCCAGCGAACGCGCGCCACAGCGTGGCGAGATCCCCGTCGGAGATGTCCGGGGGGAGGTTGAGATCCACCGACATCCATCGCACCGGAAGCCCCGACGTGGCCGCGTCCGAGGCCAGGATGTGGACCGCGAACCAGGCCGCCCGCTCCCAGCCGTAGGCCGGCACGATGAAGACCGGGTCGGACGTCAGCGCCATCACCGTCCCCGGTGCTATCCGGACGACCCCGACGTCGACGCCGTGCTGGGGCGGCACGATCGTGTCGGGGTCGCGTGCACCCAGGTGCTCGAGGATCACGCGCTCGAACACATCCGAGGTGACCTTGCCGACTCCCGGATCGCTCACGTCGTCCTCCTCACTCGCTTCACGGCGGCGGCGATCTCCCGCGTCGCCGCATCGGGATCATCCGCCGCCCCCACCGCCGATATCACCGCGACGCCCGCGGCCCCGGTCCGGATCACATCGCCGGCGTTCGAGGCGTCGATCCCCCCGATGCCGACGACGGGGAGCGCCGTGGCCTGCACGATCGTGCGGAGCCGCTCCAGGCCGACGCCACGCGCCGCCGGCTTCGTCGTAGTCGACCACACCGTGACACCGAAGTAGTCGGCTCCGAAGACCTCCGCGGCGAGCGCCTGCGCGGGATCCTCCACGCTGACGCCCAGCACGCGGCCCGGTCCCAGGCGGGGGCGCCCCGTGGCCGGTTCGTCGGACTGGCCGAGATGGACTCCGTCGGCACCGACGGCCAGGGCGACATCGACGCGATCGTTCACGACGAACGCGACCCCGGCGTCTCTACAGGCCGCCGCTACCGCTCGGGCGGTGTCCAGCAGGTCATCGTCGGGCAACTCGGGTGCTCGGATCTGGACCGCGGTGGCTCCGCCCGCGATCGTGGCGACCGCCACGTCGACGTGGGTCCGTCCCGGCACGAGCCCGGCGGACGTGATCACGTAGACCGAGGGATCGAACATAGGAGCATCATCTCCCGCCTCCAAGGCCGAACTTCGGGTGCAGCGGCATCATCGGGGAGGGGATACCGACCGCGGCGTTGTGGGAACAGCCCTTCGTCCCGCTCGCAGTCACAGGGGACAGGTGGCGAACAACGCGCCGACGATGATGTGGGTGGCCGTCGATGCGCACCACGGTTGCGGGGCCGGACCCGCCGGCTCACGCCATCGCCTGTGACGAGATGTTGGGGTGCTCCCGTACGAAGGACACGAGATTGGGCAGGTAGTTGCGCAGCGACGGGACTTCGATGCCGCTGCCCCGAAGAGCTTCCATCGTGTTGGTCGTGTCGTAGTAGGTCGGGTGCACGAAGTAGTCGATCGCTTCGGCCGGTATGCCCATCAGCCGGTAGACGCCCGGCACGTGCCGCACCGCCCACTTGGCCGCCCTGCGCGGCAGCGGCATGTTGATCAGGCGGCGGCCTGTTGCTCGCTCGAGTTCATCGAGCAGCTCCGCGACCGTCATGGGGTCGGGG
>DASQEN010000259.1:0-12066 GCA_035633635.1 Gemmatimonadota bacterium
CGTCCATCGCTTCTACCATCCGAGGTTCATCGAGCGCGTGATCGGGTTCGGCTCCCGGAGCGCGAGCGTCCGGGGTCTGTTGTCCGACCTCGTGATGGGGACACAGCCCTACGTCACGCTGCGCCGCCGGCTGCAGCGCGAGATCGTCCGCGGCGCCGCGCGCCGCATGACCCGATTCCTGCGCCCCGCCGCTGCCGCGCGCTGAGGCGCTCATACCGTGAGGAAGGAGATTCAATGAACGATTTCAGCGATCGCACGACGGCGGTCATCGTCAGCGCGTGCCGGACGCCGATCGGCAAGTTCATGGGCGCGCTGTCGCCGAAGACCGCGCCCGAGCTGGGAGCCATCGCGATCCGCGAGGCGGTTTCCCGCGCCGGAATCGACCCCGAGACGATCGACGAGGTCATCATGGGCCATGTCGTCCAGGCGGGGAGCGGGCAGGCCCCGGGACGGCAGGCCGCCCACTTCGCCGGCGTGCCGGACACGGTCCCGGCCATGACGGTCAACAAGGTCTGCGGCTCCGGCCTCAAGGCCGTGATGCTCGCCGCGCAGTCGATCCGCGCGGGGGACCAGGCCTGTGTGGTCGCGGGCGGCCAGGAGTCGATGTCCAACGCGCCGTTCCTGCTCTTCGGCGCGCGCGAGGGGTTCAAGTTCGGCGACCAGAAGCTCGTCGACGCGATGGTGAAGGACGGCCTGTGGTGCGCGTTCGAGGGCGTCCACATGGGCAACCACGCCGAGCTGACGGCCGAGAAGTCGGAGATCTCCCGCGAGGAGCAGGACCACTTCGCGCTCGGGAGCCACCGGAAGGCCGTGGAGGCGATCGAGGAGGGGAAGTTCCGCGCCGAAATCGTGCCGGTCGCGATCGAGACCCGGAAGGGCACGACCGTGGTCGACACGGACGAGGGCCCGCGGAAGGACACCACGCTGGAGGTGCTGTCGCGGCTCAAGCCCGCGTTCACGAAGGAGGGCACGGTCACGGCCGGCAACGCGCCCGGGCTCAACGACGGGGCGAGCGCGCTGGTCGTGACCAGCGTGGCGTACGCGAAGGAGCACGGCCTCGAGCCGATGGCGCGGATCGTCGACTACACGTCCGCGGGCACCGAGCCGAAGCTGCTGTTCTATGCTCCCGTGTTCGCGGTGCGGCGGTTGATGGAGCGGACCGGCACGGGAATCGAGGACTACGAGCTGATCGAGGCGAACGAGGCGTTCGCGGTCCAAGCGCTGGCGGACGGCAAGGAGCTGGGCTGGAACTGGGATCGGGTCAACGTGCACGGCGGCGCGGTTGCGCTCGGCCACCCGATCGGCGCCAGTGGCGCGCGCGTGCTGACCACGCTTCTATATGCGCTCAAGGATCGCGACGAGCGGCGTGGGCTCGCGACCCTCTGCCTGGGCGGCGGCAACGCGGTCGCGATGGAGATCGAGCGGTTGTGACGATCCGCGATGTTTCGGTAATCGGCGCGGGCACGATGGGCAACGGGATCGCCCACGTGTTCGCGCTTCACGGCCATCCGGTGACGCTGATCGACAGCGACCCCGCCGCGCTCCGCAAGGGCATGGAGGCGATCGAGCGGAACCTGGAGCGGCAGGTCGCAAAAGACGCAATCTCCGCCGCGGACCGGGACGCTGCGCTCGCGCGGATCGAGGCGCAGGAGGACCTGGATTCCGCGCACGCGGCGGACCTGGTCGTCGAGGCGATCATCGAAGACGAAGAGGTCAAGGCCGACGTCTTCCGCACGCTCGATTCGATCGTCCGGCCCGGAGGGATCCTCGCCAGCAACACCTCGTCGATCTCGATCACGCGGCTGGGGGCCGTGACGTCGCGCCCGGACCAGACGATCGGAATGCACTTCATGAACCCGGTGCCGGTCATGAAGCTGGTCGAGGTCATCCGCGGCTACGCGACGTCCGACGAGACCCATGCCGCCATCGTCCAGCTCGCGGAGTCGCTGGGCAAGACGCCGGTCACCGTGCGCGACTACCCGGGGTTCGTCTCCAACCGCGTCCTGATGCCGATGATCAACGAGGCGATCTACTGCGTGATGGAGGGGGTGGCCGAGCCGGAGGCGATCGACACGGTGATGAAGCTCGGGATGAGCCACCCGATGGGGCCGCTCGCGCTGGCCGACTTCGTCGGCCTCGACGTCTGCCTGGCGATCCTCGAGGTCCTGCAGGACGGGCTGGGGGACCCGAAGTACCGGCCCTGCCCGCTGCTTCGACAGATGGTCGCCGCCGGACGCCTCGGGCGAAAGACCGGCGCCGGCTTCTTCGAGTACGGGGAGCGCGCTTGACGCGGCTCCATGCCCTGACCGACATCCAGCGCGAGATCGTCCGCACGGCGCGGGAGTTCGCGCAGGGCGAGCTCGCGCCCCACGTCGAGGAGCGGGACCGCAAGGGGGAGTTCTCGCGCGAGGCGATCGACGCGCTGGGCCGCCTCGGGTTCCTCGGCATGCTTCTGCCCGAGGAGTGGGGCGGCAGCGCGCTCGACACCGTGACGTACCTGCTCGCGCTCGAGGAGATCGCGCGCGTCGACCCGGCGCTGGCGGTCTCGATGAGCGTCCACAATTCGCTGCCGACCCAGCTGATCCTCGCGCACGGCTCCCGCGACCTCAAGGAGCGCTATCTGCGGCCGATGGCCGAGGGGCGGATGCTGGGCGCGTTCGCGCTGTCGGAGGCGCACGCCGGATCGGATCCCGCGGCGCTGTCGTGTCGCGCGGAGGCCCGCGGGGGCGCGTGGCTGCTGAACGGGGCCAAGGCGTGGGTGACCAACGGCGGCACGGCCGACGTCGTCGTCGCGATGGCGCGCAGTGGCGGTCCCGGCTCGGGCGGCATCAGCGCGTTCGTGATCGAGCCGTCGTGGGAGGGATACGCGGTCGGCAAGGAGGAGCGGAAGATGGGGCTGCGATCCTCCAATACGACCGAGATCGTGTTTCGTGACCTGGAGGTCCCGGCCGCCAACCTGGTTGGCGAGGAAGGGAAGGGGTTGGGCTACGCCCTGGGCAGCCTCGAGCACGGGCGGCTGGGGATCGCGGCGCAGGCGCTGGGGATCGCGGGGGCATGCCTCGATCTGGCGCTCGATTACGCGCGCGAGCGGCGGGCTTTCGGCAGGGCGATCGCCGAGTTCCAGGGGCTGCGGTTCATGCTGGCCGATCTGGCCGCCCAGATCGAAGCGGCCCGCGCGCTCACCTATGCAGCGGCCGCGAAGAAGGACCGCGGGGAGCCCGCCCGCAAGGAGGTGGCGATGGCCAAGCTGCTCGCCAGCCGCGCGGCGATGGACGCGGGGGTCAAGGCCGTCCAGGTCTACGGGGGATACGGCTACATGAAGGACTACCCGGTGGAGAGGTACTTCCGCGACGCCAAGGTCACCGAGATCTACGAGGGCACGTCGGAGATCCAGCGGCTCGTGATTGCCAGCGAACTTCTGGAGGAGTAATCTGGATGGTCGCGCGAAGGCGCGATCCCCGTCGATACCGCGAGAGGAGAAGGTTTTGGACGTCTTCGACCAGATCCACGAGGCCCATCACGAGCAGGTGATGTTCTGCCACGACGCCGAGTCGGGCCTCGATTCGATCATCGCGATCCACGACACCACGCTGGGCCCGGCTCTCGGCGGGACCCGCATGTGGCCCTATCGCTCGACCCACGAAGCGCTGATCGACGTCTTACGGCTATCCGAGGGGATGACCTACAAGGCCGCGGTGGCCGACCTCGAGCTGGGGGGCGGCAAGGCGGTCATCATCGGCGACTCCAAGCGCGACAAGACCCCTGAGCTCCTGCGCGCGCACGGCCGCTTCGTGGACACCCTGGGCGGCCGCTACATCACCGCCGAGGACGTCGGCATCGGGGTCGAGGACATGGAGTACGTCTACGAGGAGACCCGCCACGTGACAGGGATCCGGTCGAGCCCTCAGGGCTCGGGCGACCCGTCGCCGGTCACCGCGTACGGCGTGTACAACGGCATCAAGGCGTCCTGCCTGCGGAAGCTCGGCAGCGACGACCTCAAGGGAATCAAGGTGGCGGTGCAGGGCGCCGGTCACGTCGGCTACTACCTGTGCGAAGGTCTGGCGGCGGACGGGGCCGTGATCACGATCTGCGACATCGACGAGGAGCGCGTCCAGAAGGTAGTCGACGATTTCGGGGCCGCCCCCGTGGAGCCCGACGCGATCTACGACGTGGAGTGCGACGTGTTCGCCCCATGCGCGCTGGGGGCGATCATCAACGACGCCACGCTGCGGCGGCTTCGCTGTCAGATCGTGGCCGGCGGGGCGAATAACCAGCTCGAGGAGAACCGCCACGGCGACGCGCTGGACGCCAAGGGGATCCTGTACGCCCCCGACTACGTGATCAACGCGGGTGGCCTCATCAACGTGTACGGCGAGATCGTCGGCTACGGTCTCGAGACCGCCAAGAAGAAGGCCCACGGAATCTACGCAACTCTGCTGTCGATCTACGAGATCGCCGCTGAGGAGGGCATCCCGACGTACCGGGCCGCGGATCGGTTGGCGCGCGATCGGATCCGCAAGGCCAAAGAGCAGAAAGTCGCCCACCCGGTGACGGAGCGGGCGTGATCCGGCGCACGGTCCTGCTCGCCGCGGACCACGCCGGCTACGAGCTCAAGCAGGACCTTGCACGGCACCTCACCGACCTCGGGTACGAGGCGGTCGATCTCGGCACCGACTCTACCGATAGCGTGGATTACCCCGACTTCGCGCACCGGCTCGCGGAAGCGGTCGAGCGCGGCGAGGGTGAGCAGGGCATCCTTTGCTGCGGGGCAGGCATCGGGATGTCGATGGCCGCGAACCGCCATGCCGGGGTCCGCGCTGCCAACTGCCTGGACGAGCGCATGGCTGCGCTCGCTCGGGAGCACAACGACGCGAACGTCCTCTGCCTCGGCTCGCGACTACTGGACGCCGACCAGGCCAAGAAGATCCTGTGGACGTTCCTCGAGACCCCGTTCGGCGGGGGACGCCACGGCCGCCGGGTGGAGAAAATCGAAGCGACGAAAGCGGGAGTCCGCGCGTGACCGGGCTGCGCGAGAGCGATCCCGAGATCTTCGACGTCCTCTTGTCGGAGCTCGAGCGCCAGGCAGAGGGGCTCGAGCTGATCGCGAGCGAGAACTTCGTCAGCTCGGCGGTCCTGGAGGCGATGGGGTCGGTCCTCACCAACAAGTACGCGGAGGGATATCCCGGAAAACGCTACTATGGCGGCTGCGAGGTCGTGGATGTCGCCGAGCGGCTGGCGATCGATCGGGTGAAGGCGCTGTTCGGGGCCGACCACGCAAACGTCCAGCCGCACAGCGGCTCGCAGGCGAACATGGCCGCATACCTGGCGCTGATGGAGCCGGGCAAGACGCTTCTCGGAATGGACCTGTCCGCCGGAGGGCACCTCACGCACGGCAGCAAGGTCAACTTCAGCGGCCGGCTCTTCGAGACCGCGAGCTACGGGGTCGACGTCGACACAGGGCTCATCGACTACGACGCTCTTCAGATGGTCGCCGAGGCCGCGCGACCGCGGGTGGTGGTGGCGGGCGGCAGCGCATACAGCCGCACGATCGACTTCGCCCGCTTCCGCGAGGTCGCCGACTCCGTCGGTGCACGGCTCGTCGTGGACATGGCGCATTTCGCCGGGCTCGTGGCCGGCAACGCCTTCCCGTCCCCGGTCCCGCACGCCGACATCGTGACGTCCACCACGCACAAGACCCTGCGCGGTCCGCGCGGCGGTCTGATCGTGTGCCGCGAGGAGCACGCAAAGCCGGTCGACAAGTGGATCTTTCCGGGGATACAGGGAGGGCCGCTCATGCACGTGATCGCGGCCAAAGCCGTCGCGTTCGGCGAAGCGCTCCTTCCCTCGTTCCGCGGCTACGCTGCTCAGGTGATCGCCAACGCGCGGAGCCTGGCGGCCGCCCTGGTCGCACGCGGCTACCACGTCGTCACGGGCGGAACCGACTCGCACCTCTTCCTGGTCGACCTGCGGAAGAGCGGCGAGCTGACCGGCAAGGATGCCGAGACCGCGCTCGGCCACGCCGGGATCACGGTGAACAAGAACACGGTCCCGGGTGAGACCAGGAGCCCGTTCGTGACGAGCGGGATCCGCGTCGGTACCCCGGCCCTGACGACCCGCGGGATGGGCGAGGAGGAGATGCGGCGGATCGGCGACTGGATGGCGGACGTCCTCGACGCCCCGCTCGATCGCCAGCGCCTGGGGGCCCTGCGAAACCGGGTGCGCGAGATGTGCGTGGCCTTCCCGCTCTATCGCGGCTTGCTGGACGCTCGCCGCGCTCCCGCTTCGATCGAGCGCTGAACCGCTCTACGCCGCAAATCCTGCACATGCCTGCCCGCCCGGCAGGGGCCGAAATGGTCATCCGCGGGTCTCGCTTCCGGGCCTGGCTCGGTCCGGCCGCGGACGCCGAGGAGGCAGGTCGCGCGCTCGCGCGTCGAGCCGCCGCCGGCCCCGACGCCACCCACCACTGCTGGGCCTATCGCGTCTGGCGCGGTGGCCGAGTCGAGGAGGCCGGATTCGATGCCGGTGAGCCCGGCGGAACCGCCGGACGCCCGATCCTCGGAGCGCTGCAGGCCGGCGATCTGCTGCAGGCGGTATGCGTGGTCTCCCGCTGGTTCGGCGGTGTGCGCCTGGGGACTGGTGGTCTCGTCCGCGCGTATGCCGATGCGGCCAACGCGGCGATCGACGCCGCGCGCGAGGCGGGCGGTGTCCTCGTGGCCAGGCAGCAGGTCACGTTCCGGGTGCGCTTCCAGTACCCGCTCTCAGGCGCGGTCCAGCGGGTGATCTCCCGGTTCGAGGCGCACTCGACCGGCTCCACGTACGGCGAGCTCGTCGAGCTCGAGCTACGCCTGCCGCTCGAGTCCGCCGACGCCTTCGACCGAGCGCTCGCCGACGCCACCGCCGGCACCGTTTCCGTCCACCGCGGGGAGACGCGGTGGGAGCCCGTCGGTTGACGCGGCGCGGCGGTGAGATTTACCTTCGAGCGATCTCGAGTAGGGAGAACCATGAGCGACAAGACACGCGAGAAGACGCCAGTAGAGGAGCTGCTGGCGGACATCGATTCCTACATTCACGATTGGTTCCAGGCTAAGCTGCCGTTCACCTTCCAGGGCGGTGTGCGGTGGACGCCTCCGACGGACGTGTACGAGACGGAGGACGCGGTTCATATCACGATGGCGATTCCAGGCATTCAGGCTCAGGACATGAGCGTGCACTTCGAGCACGACACGCTCCTCGTGCGGGGAGTGCGCCACCCCGAGCACTGCGACGATTCGCGTCACTATCACAAGATGGAGATCCCTGCCGGCGCGTTTTCGCGCCGATTGCGGATCGCGCGACCCGTCGACGCGGACGGCATCGAAGTCTCCTACGCCGACGGCATGCTGCGCGTCACGTTGCCCAAGGCGCGCGGCGCTCGCGTAGACGTTCCCATCACCTGAGATGGAAAGCATCTACCTCGATGGCTCCACGCTCGAGCGACTGAGGGCCCTCGACCCGCGGTACAACGAGCGGGCGTACGCGTTCGTCCTGGCGGCGCTCGAGGAGGTGGTGCAGAGGCTGCCCCGCCGGCGCCACGTGTCGGGGAGCGAGCTCGGTGCCGGATGCCGCGATCTGGCCCTCAGGCTCTACGGCCCGATGGCGAAGACCGTACTGGAGTACTGGAACGTGCGCGCCACGCGCGATATCGGTGAGGTCGTGTTCAACCTCTTGGAAGTCGGAGTGCTTTCCAAAGACGAGGCGGACTCGAGAGACGACTTCGACGACCTGTTCGATTTCACGCAAGTGTTCGAGACGAACTATCCCTGGGGAGGGCGCTCGCTCGCCTGAACGCAGGGGTCCTGCCCTGGGAGGGGGGGTCGGTGATGGTAGACCAGTTCCCGCAGTGCCAGAAGTGCAACGAGGGAGTGCTCCTCCCTTTGTCCGATTACGGACGGGAGGGAGCCACGATCCAGTACAAGGCCTGGGTTTGCACGAACCCCGAGTGTGGGTTCAACCTGAGGATCGACAACGGCGAGATCTCCATCGGCCGCACGGTCGGGCAGTCCTTCAAGTAGGGCGTTCCCCCGTGAGGATCGCGCGCCCGTGATCCGCGCCATCGTCTTCGATCTGGACAACACGCTCGTCGACTTCATGTCGATGAAGAAGCTGGCCGTGGAAGCGGCCATCGACGCGATGATCGACGCGGGGCTCCCTCTCGATCGCGAGGAAGCCGAGCGGGAGATCTTCGCGATCTACGATCGCGAGGGAATCGAGTACCAGCGCGTTTTTGATGATCTGCTCGAAACGCGTATGGGTCGCGTGGACCACAAGATCCTCGCCGCCGGGATCGTGGCCTACCGCCGTGCCCGCGAGGCGGCGCTCGTCCTCTATCCCCATGTTACCGTCACGCTGATGGCGTTGATCAAGAGAGGCCTCAAGCTGGCCGTCGTCTCGGACGCACCGCGACGGGAGGCATGGCTCAGGCTGTGCTACCTGAACCTTCACCACATGTTCGACGTGGTGGTGACCTATGAGGACACGGGAGAGCGAAAGCCTTCGCCCGCTCCGTTCCGCCTCGTGCTGGAACGTCTGGGTGTGGAACCGGAAGAGGCGCTGATGGTCGGGGACTGGCCGGAGCGGGACGTCGTGGGGGCCATGCAGCTGGGGATGCGCACGGCGTTCGCGCGTTATGGGGACACGTTCGGAACCGTCCACTCGGGCGCGGACTATGACCTGAGGGACCTTCACCAGCTCGTCGAAATCGTCGAAGGGATCGAGGAGGGGAAATGAGCGGTGGATGCCTGTTCTGCGGGATCGTCGCGGACGAGATCGGCGCGGACATGGTCGCCGAGGGAGACGAATGGGTGGCCTTCCGGGACATCCATCCGCAGGCCCCGACCCACGTGCTCGTGGTGCCGCGCCGGCACGTAGCGACGCTGGACGACCTCGACGCGGGAGACGGTCCGCTCGTCGGGAAGCTGGTAGGGGCGGCAGCCCGGATCGCGAGAGAGGAAGGTCTGGTCGAGGGAGGATACCGGCTGGTGGTCAACTGCGGAGCCGGCGCGGGTCAGAGCGTATTCCACGTGCACCTGCACCTCCTGGGCGGACGAGGGTTCTCATGGCCGCCGGGATAAAGGGGAAGGCGTGAGCATCGTCGAGCGAATCCAGGAGGACCAGAAGCTCGCGCTCAAGGCGCGGGAGAAAGAGCGGCTGTCCACACTGCGGCTCCTCTCGAGCGAGCTCAAGAATCGGCGCATCGAACTGGGGCGCGATCTGAGCGACGACGACGCGGTCGAGGTCCTCTTGCGGGCACTGAAGCAGCGTCGCGAGTCCGAGGACCAGTTCACCAAGGGCGGGCGACCCGAGCTCGCGGCACGCGAGGCGGCCGAGGCCGAGGTGATTCGGGAGTATCTGCCCGAGCCTCTCGTCGCCGAGGAGCTGGACGGCATGATCGACGCGGCGATCGCGGAGGCCGGGGCGACGTCCCTCAAGGACATGGGAGCGGTGATGGGACGCCTGATGCCGATGGTCAAAGGTCGCGCCGAGGGATCGGTGGTCAGCGCCCGCGTGAAGGAGCGCCTGGGGTGAGCTCACAGCGGACGGAGGCGCGCGAGCGACCCCCCTCGCGGGGGTCGTCGCGTTTCGGACACCGATGAGGTTGGACCCGGAGACGATTGCGGCCCTCGAGTGGGACCGCGTCCGCGAGCTGGTCGCGGGGAGGACGAGCTCCGCGCTTGCGCGTCGGACCCTGGAGCGGTGGGAGCCGCGGGCGAGCGCCATGGAGGCGCGCGAGGCGCTGGCCGAGGTGACCGAGGGGATGGACCTGGCCGGGATCGCGCGGTTGCCCGCGCCGTTCGTCGAGGACCAGGCCCCCACGCTCAGGACCCTGGCCGTCCAGGGTTCCGCGCTCGACGGCCGATCGCTGATCGACGCGGCGCGAACGCTCGAAGGCACGCGCCGCTTCGCCCGGTTCCTGCGCCAGGACGGCGGCCGATGGCCACGGCTGGCGGAGCGATTCCGCGCGGCGCCCGAAGAGGTCGAGCTCGAGAAGCGGATTCTGGAGGCGTTCGATCCCGACACTCGGCTCGTCGATGGTGCGAGCCCGAAACTGCGGGCGCTGCGGACCGAGGTCCGGAGCCACCGGGCGGCGCTGGTGGACCGACTGAGCCGGCTGATCGCCCGTCTCCCGCACGTGCTGGTGGCGGCCGACAGCCGGCCGACGTTCCGCGAGGGCCGCTATCTGGTGCCGCTCCGGCGGGAGGCGCTGGGCGAGGTGCCGGGCATCGTGCACGACGAGTCCGCCTCGGGCGCCACCGTATTCCTCGAGCCGCACGAGGTGGTGGAGCGGAACAACGACCTGCGCCGGGCCGAGCTGGCTGTCGGGCGCGAGGAGGAGCGGATCCTGCGCGAGTTGACCGCGGCGCTGGCCGAACGGCGCGGCGAGCTGGAGCTGGCCGCGCGCCTCGCGCTGCATGCCGAGACCGTGCTGGCCCGCGCGCGCTACGCGGTGTCGACGGGGGGTCAGCCGCCCGAGCTGGGGGGCGATGTGCTGGAGCTCCGAGGGGCACGCCATCCGCTGCTCGTCGAGCGCCTCGAGGAGCAGGGCGGCGAGATCGTGCCGCTCGACCTCGAGCTCGAGGAGGACGAGCGGGCGCTCGTGATCAGCGGACCCAACACGGGTGGCAAGACCGTGCTGCTGAAGACCGTAGGAACGGTCGTCCTGATGGCGCAGAGCGGCATGGTGCCGCCGGTCGGAGCCGGCACCCGGCTGCCATGGCACGACTCGGTGTACGCCGACATCGGCGACACGCAATCGATCGCGCAGGACCTGTCCACGTTCACCGCACACCTGACGCGGCTCAAAGCGGCGCTCGACGGCGCGGGGCCCGGAACCCTGATCCTGATCGACGAGATCGGGGCGTCGACCGATCCGGCGGAGGGAGCGGCGCTGGCCGCTGCCCTCATCGAGGCGTGGACCGCCCGCCGGGCGCGAACGATCGTCACGACCCACTACCACATGCTCAAAATCTCGGCAGCGCGGGCCGCGGGCATGGTCAACGGGTCGCTGGCCTACGACCTCGAGCGGAACGAGCCCTTGTACCGGTTCGTCAAAGGCGTGCCGGGCCGCTCGTTCGGCCTGGAGCTGGCGTCGCGCTGGGGGATCGAGCCCGCGGTGCTCGCGCGCGCGCGCGCGTCGCTCGACAGCGGTGCACGCGACCTGGACGAAGTCACCCGGCGGCTCGCCGAGGAGGAGGGCGCGTTCGTGGAGGCGCGCCGGGCCCTCGAGGACGAGCGGCAGGCGATCGGCCAGGCGGAGAGCGCGCGAGCGCGGAAGATCGCGGACGAAGCGTCGCAGCGGCGCGAAGCAGCGGAACACAGGCTGGGGGAGCTGGAAGCGCGGATCACGCGGATGCGCGACGAGATGCGCCGGCAGCAGCGGAAGCTCCGTGAGCGCGCGGCGGAGCTGTCGGAGGCGGAGGCCGGCACGCGGGCGGCTCAGGCGCTCGCCGAGGAGTTGGCTGGCACGGCCGAGGTGTTGAGAGCCGAGCGTGAGGCGCTGATCGGCCAGCGAGACCGCCCACCGATCGAGCGCGGGGACCGCGTGCGGATCCCCCGCTACGATGTCGTGGGGGACGTCGTATCGCTGAGCCGGACCGAGGACACCTGCGCGGTGCAGGCCGGTCAGGTGAGGATCACCTGCCGGATGAGCGAGCTCGAGATCGTCCAGAAGGCGGCCGACCGGACAATCGCGGGAGAGCCCGCCGTTGAAAGGCCACCTGACGCCCAGGAGGATGGCGCACCCCTTCCGCTGGAGATCGACCTGCGCGGGCTATCGGCCGACGAGGTGGGGTACCCGCTCGCGGGAGCGCTCGAGCGGGCGTACCATACCGGCAGGCCGGTGATCCGGTTCATCCACGGAAAGGGCACCGGCGTCCTGCGCCGTCGCGTGGCCGAGCTCCTGGAGAAGCATCCCTACGTCCACGGCTTTCGGCTGGGCCACTGGAACGAAGGCGGGGACGGCGTGACGATCGCCACGCTCGCGCCGGAAGAGTCGCGGGAGGAGAGCGCGTGAGCATCCCGGACCACGTC
>DASQEN010000260.1:0-2930 GCA_035633635.1 Gemmatimonadota bacterium
CCGGCCGGCGTCACGCCGCCGACGACGTGGATCCGACCGCCGAACGCGGCAGCGGCCAGCTCTCCGCGCGGGGTGGGCATGGATGGAAGCCGCTCCCAGCGGAGCGTCCGGGTGTCGAACGCCTCGAGGGTCGCTTGGGCCGTGCTGGCGCTCCCCAGCTCACCGCCAACCACATAGATCACCCCGCCGATCGCCGCCGCCGCCAGCGCCTCGCGCGGCGTGGGAAGCGGGGGTAGCGGGTCCCAGCGGTCCTCGTCGGGGTCGAAGCGCCAGGCGTCCCGCACCGCGATCTCTTCCAGGGCCTGACCGCCCAGCGTGTAGATCACGTCGTCGACGACCGCCACGGCGAGCGCGCCGCGGGCCCGCGGGAGCGGCTCGACGACCTCCCAGCGGCCGAGGTCGGGATCCAGCGCATAGACGGTGGCGACGGGTAGCGCGGGGTCGCCCTGCAGCCCGCCGATCGCGTACAGCCGGTCGTCCACCGCGGCCATCCCGACGTGGTGGAGCGGCTCGGGGAGCGGCGGCCCGGGACGCCAGCGATCGAGATCGGGGTCGTAGACGTCCACGCGGGGCGTGGCGCGGCGGTCGGCACCGATCCCTCCCACCACCCACACTTCGCCCTCCAGCTCGGCGGTGCCGACGCCCGAGCGGGGATCGGGCATCTGCGCCGCGGCCGCCCAGCGGCCCGGGAGCGGGGCCTCGCGCTGGACGGCGCTGGCGCAAGCGGCAACCGCAGCCAGGGCGAGAAGGATCCGAGTACGGGGCATCGCCCTGTCCTACCGCGCCGCGCCCGTCGCGTTCCATTCGCACCCGTTCGATCCGAGCCACAGGACTCTCCGACTAGCGCAGCCCCGCGCGCCCCCGCTATTATGGGCGAACCCCTTCCTTATCGAGGTCGATGACACCGCTCGCGCATCGCCTGACCGCTGTCTGGTTCGCCGACGTCGTCGGCTACAGCCGCCTCGCCGGCGAGGACGATACCGCGGCTTTCCGCTTGATCCAGCTCTTCCAGACCACTTCCCGCGCCGTTGCCGAGCGGCATCAGGGGCGGATCGTCAAGTTTCTAGGCGACGGCGCGCTGGCCGAGTTCCCGAGCACGGAAGCTGCGGTGCGCGCCGCCCACTCGCTCCTGAGCGCGTTCGAAAGCCAGTCACGTGGCCTGGGTGAGGCCGCGCAGACGCTCCGGATCGGCGTCCACGTCGGCGACGTCGGCTCCACCCCGGACGGCGACCTCTACGGTGACGGGGTCAACGTGGCCGCGCGCCTCCAGGCCGAAGCGAAGCCGGGGCAGGTGCTCGTCAGCGAGGACGTCTGGCGCCAGCTCCGGGCGCGGCGCGAGCTCCATTTCGAGCCGCTCGGCGAGCGGACGCTCAAGGGGATCGCGGCGCCGGTCGACGTCTACGCCATCGAGGTCGCGGAGGAATCCGCGTGGGCGGGACTCGAGGGTACGGAATTGGAGGCCGCGACTACTGCGCCTCCGCTCACAGCCGCCGCTGGATCTTCACCTCGATTGCCGTCGGCTCGCCTCTTCCGGGTTTTTGCCCTCTACCTGGTCGCCGCCACCCTCGTCTTCCTCGGGACCAACGCGCTCCGGGACGCCCTGGGCTTTCCGGGCTGGGTCTCCTGGGTCGCGCTGATCCTCCTCGCGATCGGCCTGGGGGTCGTCCTGTCCACGGCCTGGGTGCAGGCCCATCCACGGACCGCCGATCGGGCTGCAGGAGCCGACCTTCCGGGCAAGTGGGAACTCGCGCTGGGCCAGCTCGGACGCTCGGTCACGCGCGGCGAGATGCCACACCTGAACTGGGGCCGCTCGCTCCTCGGGGGAGCGATCGCCTTCTCGCTCCTCTTCGGCGTCGCCGGCCTCTACATCGTGATCCAGGACCGGGGACGGAGCTTCTCCCCGGCCGGCGCGATCGCCGAGGACGCCGCACCCGGAATCGCGGTCCTCCCGTTCACGGTGAATGGTCCCGGCCTCGACGTGTGGCGCGAGGGCGTCATCGATCTCGTCTCGGCGAACATCGACGGTGCGGGCGGCCTGCGAGCGATCGACGGCCGGACGGTCCTCGCCCGCTGGAGCGAGGTCGTGCACGGTTCGGCGACTCCGGATCTCGAGGACGCGCTGGAAGTCGGTCGGCGGACCGGTGCCCGGTACGCGCTTCTCGGGAGCGCCACCGCGCTGGGCTCCAACGTTCGTCTGGTCGCCGACGTCTACGACCTGGCAAGCGGCCAGAGCCTGGGGCGCACGCAGGTCGAGGGCGTGCCCGACTCGGTCTACGCGCTCGTCGACCGGCTTTCGATCGGCGTCCTCGAGACCGTCCTCACGGGAAAGACCGACGTGCTGCCGCAGGTCAGCCTGGCCCGCGTCACCACCACGTCGCTGCCGGCCCTCAAGGCGTACCTCGAAGGCGAGGCCCTTTACCGCCGGTCGGACTTCGACGCCGCGATCCCCATCTTTCAGCGGGCCGTCGAGGCGGACTCCACGTTCGCGCTCGCCCAATACCGGCTTTCCCTGGTGTACGGCTGGACCGAGACCATCGGAAGCGATCTCTCGACATCCGCTCTTGAGCGGGCCGCGCGATTTGCGGACCGCCTCCCCGAGCGCGAGGCGATCCTGGTCGGGGCGAGCCTGGCGCTCGAGCGTGGCACGCTGGACGGCCTCGAGCCTCTCCGCCAGGGAGTCCGGAAATATCCCGACGATGTGGAGCTGTGGTTCACGCTCGGAGAGACGTACTACCATCTTGGCGCATCCGCGCTTGCCACGGATGCTCAGCACGACGAGGCGTGGGTGCGCGCGATCGAGCTCGACCCCAGCCTGGCCCCGCTCTACATCCATCCCGCCGAGGTCGCGTTCTACCGAGCCGACAGCGCGCGGGCGAACGAGTTCGCCCGGACGTACGTCCAGCTGGCTCCGACCGGCGAATTCGCGCCCT
>DASQEN010000261.1:0-3256 GCA_035633635.1 Gemmatimonadota bacterium
GGGCGCTGCGCCAGCAGCGCTCGACGCGTCCGATGCGCGACGATGCCGGGGGGCACCACCGATACGCGGCCGCCGGCATCGGGACCTTCAACGGAACGAGAGACTCGATTGACCGTCCGCCGACCCTCGCGACCATCGCCAGAGCCCGCGCCCGACCCCGTCGCGACACCGGCGGATGTCGATTCGCCGGGATCTGACCGGTCGCCCGGGCACGTCGCCGTCTGGCTGGCCCGACACATCAAGGGACGCAACCTGTTCGCGATCGACCTGATCGGGATCGTGATCGCCGCGTATGTGGCGCTCGCCCTCCGGTTCGACCAGCTCACCGCTCCCCTCACGGTGCCGGAGCTGCCCTTCGTGGTGCTGCTTCTCCTCGCGGCCCGGACCGTGAGCAACACCCGCCTCGGCCTGTACGACCGCCGGTGGCGCTACGCGAGCGTCCCGGAGCTCGAGGCGATCGTCGGCGCGGTGATCCTTGGGTCCCTTCTGAGCATCGTTGTCTTCTACGGGACGTCCCCGCTGTGGGACGGCTCGTGGGCCCAGGGATTTCCGCGCTCGTTCTGGTTCGTCGAGATGCTGCTCAGCGTCGCGATCCTGGGCGGCGTCCGATTCGGCATCCGGGTGGCATCGGAGCTTGGATCCGCTCGCCCGACCGCGGGCGCGCCCGCGAGGCGGGCAACGCTGCTCTACGGCGCCGGGCGGGCCGGCGTGCTCATGGCCCGATCCGCCCAGCGGTACCCCAGCGCGGACGTGCAGCCGGTCGGGTTCCTCGACGACGACCCGAGCCTCGCCGGCGGGACCGTCGCCGGGCTCCGCGTCTTCGGAGGCATCGAGGCGATGGACCGGGCCGTCGCGGAAACGGGCGCCAAGGTCCTCCTCATCACGATGACGAGCGCACCCGGAAGCGCGGTTCGGCGCGTCCTGGAGACCGCCTCGGCCCTCGACCTGGATGTCCGTATCGTGCCGTCCGTCACCGAGCTCCTGGACGGGAGCATGAACACCAGCCGGGTACGCCGCATCCGCGTCGAGGACCTCCTCAAGCGGCCCATGATCACGGAGCATTTCAGCGGCGTCGACGCGATCATCCGCGACCGCACGGTCCTCATCACGGGGGGTGGCGGATCGATCGGATCCGAGCTCGCGCGCCAGGTATACGCGCTCGGACCGCGGCGCCTCGTGCTGGTGGACCGGGCCGAGAGCCCCCTCTACCTCGTCGAGCGCGATCTCGCGACAAGGCGCCGCCGGGGTCGCGGGAGCGGCGAGGTACGCGTCCATCTCGCCAACGTCGCGAGCCGGGCGACGATGGAGCGCCTGATCGTCGATGAAGCACCGAGCGTGATCTTCCATGCCGCGGCCTACAAGCACGTGCCTCTCATGGAGGACCACCCGTCGGATGCCACGCACGTGAACATCGGCGGCACGCTCGTGCTCCTTGATGCTGCGCTTGCGGCCGGAGTAGAGCGGTTCGTCTTCGTGTCGACGGACAAAGCCGTCCTCCCCTCGAGCGTCATGGGCGCCAGCAAGCGCATCGCGGAGATGCTCGTCTCGGATACCGCTCGCCGCACGGGGCGACCGTACGTGTCGGTCCGCTTCGGGAACGTGCTTGGATCCACGGGAAGCGTGGTCCCCATCTTCCAGGAACAGCTGGAGAACGGCGAGCCGATCACGATCACCCACCCGGACATGACCCGCTTCTTCATGGCGATCCCGGAGGCAGCCTGGCTCATCCTCGACGCCGCGGCGCTCGGGACCAATGGAGATCTCTTCGTGCTCGACATGGGCGAGCCGGTCCGGATCATGGACCTCGCCCGTGACCTGGTGAGGCTCGGCGGTCGCGACCCCGAGAGCCAGCCCTTCGAGATCGTCGGGCTGCGACCCGGTGAGAAGCTGCACGAGGAGCTCTTCTACGACGCGGAGCGCGTCGAGCAGACCGCGAGTGCGAAGGTCCTCAAGGCTCTGGCGCCGCCTCCGCCCGACGACGTTCGAGAGCACGTGCGCCGGCTCCTCTCGTTGGCCGACGGTTCGGACGAGCGCACCCTGAGCGGCGCCCTGCTCGACTACGCGCGAAACGTTGACGGGCCGGGCCGGGTCTCGGAGGTCATGGCCAGCGTGAGGCCCGACGACCGCGTTCAGGCCGACGTGGCCCGGGGCCTGCGGGCCACGGCTCCCGGCGCGGCGATGAGATGACGGCTGGCGAAGCCAGCTCGTTCCTTCCCTTCGCGCGTCCATCGATCACCGAGAGGGAGAAGCAGGCCGTCATCGACGTCCTGGACTCCGGCTGGCTCACGACGGGCGCACGAGCGAAGGAGTTCGAGCAGCGGTTCGCCGAAACGGTCGGGGCGCGCCATGCCGTGGCTCTCAACTCCGCTACCGCGGCGCTCCACCTCTCGCTCGAGGCGCTCGGCGTCGGGCCGGACGACGAGGTCATCGTGCCCACCTGGACGTTCGCGGCGTCCGCGGAGGTCGTCGCGTACCGGGGCGCGCGGCCGGTCCTCGTCGACGTGGACCGGCGGACGCTCAACGCGACGCCGGAGGCGATCCTCGCGGCCGTAACACCGCGGACGCGAGCCGTCGTCGCCGTCCACGTTGCGGGATTGCCGGTCGAGATCGAGCCGCTCGTGGAAGAGCTCGAGCCGCGCGACATCGCGGTCGTGGAGGATGCCGCGCATGCCTTCCCGAGCCGCCTCGGGGGCGCGACCGGGCGCTACGCCGGCACCGTCGGGCGCACGGGAGCGTTCTCGTTCTACGCGACGAAGACGATCACGACCGGCGAGGGCGGGATGCTGGTCACGAACGACGAGGCGATCGCGACGCGGGCGCGGGTCATGTCGCTCCACGGGATCAGCCGCGATGCGTGGAACCGGTACGCCGCGAACGGCTCCTGGTACTACGAGATCGAGGATGCCGGCTACAAGTACAACATGACCGACATCGCCGCCGCGCTGGGGCTCGTGCAGCTGGAGCGCGCCCACGAGTTGCTGGCCGCGCGACGCGAGCTTGCGGCCGCGTACTCCACCCGGCTGGGCGCCGCGCCGTTCGACGACCTGCTGGAGCTGCCCGCGGATGCGCCCGACGGATCCCACGCCTGGCACCTCTACATCGTCAGGCTCGCGCTCGATCGCCTGCGCGTCGGCCGGGACGCGGTCATCGAGGGCCTCCGGGAGCGAGGCATCGGGACGAGCGTCCACTTCATCCCGCTCCATCTTCACCCGTACTACCGGCGGCGCTGGGGGTACGCGCCGGCCGACCTCCCGGT
>DASQEN010000262.1:0-6351 GCA_035633635.1 Gemmatimonadota bacterium
AACCACCTCTTCGCGTCCGGGCTCGGGGAGGTCGAGGCGGATCTCCCGCCGCTCGCCCGCGGCCAGCGCGGGCGCGCGCGCGCGGCCGACCACCCCGCCGTCGACGAGCACGGAGATCGACCGCACAGGGGTCGGCGCACCACCGACGGCGGCGACCTCGATCGACACCAGCGCCCCGGCCTCGCCCTCCACGCCCTCCTCGATCGCCAGGCCGAGGATCGCGGCGTCGGAGATCGCGATCGGGCCGGCCAACCTGGCATATAGCGGCACCGACGCGGACCCCATCGCCGGGCCGCCCGTGGCCCGGCCGTCGGAGACGACGAGAATCGCCTCGGGAAGGGTCGCCGACGCCGCCTCGACCGCCGCGGCGGGATCCGTGGTCCTGCCGCCGAACGAATCGATCTCGACCCGCCAGCCCGCGGTCATCCGGGAGAACGCGTCCCCTTCAAGCCACTCCAGTGCCTCCGCGAGGCGCGTCGTCCCGCCCGAGCCCACCTCGGTCATGCTCGCCGAGCG
This sequence comes from Gemmatimonadota bacterium, assembly GCA_035633635.1. Taxonomy (GTDB): domain Bacteria; phylum Gemmatimonadota; class Gemmatimonadetes; order JACCXV01; family JAHWKZ01; genus JAICNR01. The sequence continues at coordinate 517 of DASQEN010000262.1, forward strand.
ATCGACGAGGACGGCGAGCCGCGGACGTGCCACAGCGGGGCCGGGGCGCCACCCGGCGTTGACGAGCGCGAGCGCGAGGAGGATCACCGCCGACGCCTGGAGAGCGGCCGAGAGCGGGCTTCTACGCGAGGGCGGCGACAGGGCGAGCCAAGCCACGAGACCGGCAGCGCCGAGCAGGACGAGGAGAAAAGCGGGGGGATCCCACGCCGGGCTCATGCGGACTCCACCCCGAGATACGCGGCGGGGACGTTCGAGTCCTCCCAGTGGGCTCGCATCCATCGCGCGAGGAGCGTCGGCCGGAACGGCGCGTCGGCGAACGCCTCGCGGTCGAGCCACTCGATCGCCACCAGGGTAGCCGGATGCCCGGCGCCTTCGGGGTCGGTTCCGAGGTGAGGGTGCCCGCTCCACGCGGTCCCGTAGAACGTGCAGTCGACGACCTGACGCCTCTCGCCGCGGAATTCGCTGAGCGCCCACAGCCGTCCGGCCTCGACATCGAGACCCGTTTCCTCCCGCACCTCCCGCACGGCCGCCTCCCACAGGGTCTCGCCCAGGTCGAGATGTCCGCCCGGAAGGACGAGGTACTCCCGACCCGCCTTCCTGTGACGGACGCAGAGCAGATCGCCACCGGCGAACAGCGCGACCTGCGCCCGAACCGTGAGGCCTGCCTCAGGCACCGATGCGAAGCCCCGCGGCGATTCTCTCGAGATCCTCCGGTCCCCACACCGGGCGCCGCCACGTGCCGGGCGCGCCGACCAGCGCGCCGGGGTCTTCCGGTCGCCCCCCGTTCTCCTCCGGGACATAGAGCGCGTCGACTCTGTCGACGATCCGCCGCGCGGAGGACTTGACCTCCCGCTGGCCTTGCCGCACGACCATCAGGGCGAGGTCGGGCCTAAGACCCTCAACCACGCGGTTTCCTTCGATCACCACTCCGGGGTGTCCGCGAAGCTCCGCGAGCGCCCGGGAGACCCCCTCGTCCTCCTGACCGCGGGAGACCACCACCCAACGCACGTCCGCCGCGCCGGCCGCCCAGTAACGCCCGGTGTCCTTGCCCTCGATCTCGGTGTCCGCCCGCTCGCCGAACACGCGCGGCTCGTCGCCCAGAAGCGGGCTGACGCAGCACGTGTCGGGATCGCGGCCGCAGCTGCGGTAGTGCCCGCGCGTGACCTTGATCGCGGCCCATCCCGGGAGCCGAGCGAGCAGGTCGCAGACGAGCCCGGTCTTCCCGACTTCCGAACACGTGCCAGACACGGTGACGATCTTCATGGATTCAATGTAGCAGGACGTTGAAAAAGCGGGGCACCCGCGAAGCGGGTCCTGCGGCGTTCCGCTCCTCGCGGGCGACGCGCACTCAGCGGCCGACGATCCAGCCTTCGTGGGTGAGCGCGAAGCACAGGGCCTCCAGCTCGATGGCCAGGTTCACGTCCCGCAGCGTGACGCTCTCGGGAAGGACGAGCTTTCGCGGCGCGAAGTTCAGGATCGCGGTGATGCCCGCCGCGACCATCGCCTCGGCCACGTCCTGCGCGGCGTCCGCGGGGGTCACCACGATCCCGATTTCGACCCCTTTCGCGCGGACCGAGGCCCCCAGGGTGGCGACGTCCTCGACCTCCAGCTGTCCCCATCGGCGCCCGATTTTCCGCGGGTCGTCGTCGAAGACCGCCACGACGTGGAAGCCGCGCCGGCGAAACCCGTCGTAGGCGTAGAGCGCCGCGCCCAGCTTGCCCGCCCCGACGAGCGCCACGTCCCACTGGCGTCCCACTCCCAGGATCCCGGCCAGGCGGGCGCGCAGCTCCGGAACCGGGTATCCCAGCCCGCGCTTGCCGAACGATCCGAAGTGCGACAGGTCCTTCCGCACCTGCGCCGAGGTCGTTCCGCCCCGCTCGGCGAGATCCTCGCTCGAGATCGTCTCGCGTCCCTCGTCTTCGAACGCCTCGAGGAAACGCAAGTAGTGGCTGAGGCGCTGGAGGGCGGAGTCGGAGATCCTGCGGGGACTCATCGCGGCCAGGGCACAGAGTTTGTGATTGTTTTCACAAGCTTCGCCAGTATACGGCGCGCGGTTCGGGAGGGTCAAGCGGGCAGATCGTGCACGTCGACATTCCCCGTCGGCCGCCCTATGCTGGTGCGCCGTGCATCGACTCCTCGAACGCCTGGGACTGGGCCGCCCCGAGCTGCGCGCCTGGGCCCTCTACGACTGGGCGAACTCCGCCTGGGTGCTGACCATCCAGACTGCGGTCTTCCCCTTCTACTACAAGACCGTGACCGCGGCGGACCTTCCCGAGGGAGTGGCGCTCCAGCGGTACGCATGGATCACCGCCGCCGCGATGGCCCTCATCGCGATCGCGGCACCCATCCTCGGCGCCATGGCCGATTTCGCCGGGGTGAGAAAGCGGATGCTCGGCGTCTTCCTCGCGATCGGAGCCGTGGCCACCGCGTCCCTGTTCTTCGTTCAGCAAGGCGACTGGCTGGCGGCGGCCCTGATCTTCGGTGTCGCGAACATCGGAGCTCAGGGAGCGTTCGTCTTCTACGATGCTCTGCTCGGTCACGTGGCCAGGCCCGAGGAGGTCGATCGGGTCTCCACCGCCGGATACGCGGTAGGCTACTTCGGCAGCGCCATCCTGCTCGCGCTGCAGCTTGCCTGGATCGCCTCTCCCGGCTCCTTCGGTCTCCCCTCCGGAGAGGACCTCTCTCCGAGCGCCTCGACACTCCCCGCGCGGCTGGCTTTCCTCTCGGTCGCCGTCTGGTGGGTCGCGTTCTCCATTCCCCTCTTCCGTCGCGTCCCCGAGCCCCCGCGTCGCATCGAGCCCGATGAGAGGCCGGGTCAGAGCCCCGTCCGGGTCGCGCTCGTCCGCCTCGCCGAGACGTTCCGAGGCCTGCGTTCCTACCGGCACGCGTTCCTGATGCTCATCGCATTCGTGATCTACAACGACGGCATCGGGACGATCATCCGGATGTCCGCCCTGTACGCTGCCGAGCTCGAGATCCCCATGAGCGCGGTCACGATCGCGTTCCTCGTTTCCCAGGTCGTCGGCATACCGTTCGCGTTTTTGTTCGGAGGGCTCGCGGGCCGGATCGGACCCAAGCGCGCGATCCAGCTCGGCCTGGTGGTCTATGTCGCGGTGACGGTCTATGCGTTCCTGCTCGACACGGCGGTGGAGTTCTTCGCGCTCGCGATCGTGCTCGCGATGGTCCAGGGCGGCACGCAGGCGCTAAGCCGATCGCTCTTCACCAGCCTCGTGCCCAGGCACCGGACGGGGGAGTTCTTCGGATTCTACGGGGTCATGGACAAAGTCGGCGGGGCGATCGGGCCTTTCCTGTTCGGCACGACGGTGGCCGTTTCCGGGTCGGTCCGCGCGGGGATCCTCTCGGTCCTGGGATTTTTCGTGGTCGGCTTGGTGCTCCTGGCCTCGGTCGACGTCGAGGCCGGGCGGAAGGCGGCCCGGGCTGCCGAGGAGGGGCTGATCCCGACGGCATGAGGTCGGTTTTCCACACTTGTCCACAAGCCCACCGAATCCCACGGACCGTACCGGGGACATCCCGCACATCAACACCGACTCCGGATCGCGTCACAGGTTCGTCACCCGGCTTACAAAACGTGAAATCTCGTATTCACTTTCACCTGATGAGCTTACGTTGAATCACTTAGCAAAGCGCTTAAACTTGGGACACATATCTATCATCATTGGAGTCCATTGCGAGGCCGCCCCGCAGCTCCGCCATCACGGCGCGACGTCGCCGCCTCTGTGGAAAAGACCCCCGGCGTCCCGCCCGGATGGCACGGGTCACGAAGGGCCGCTTCCAGCGCCAGGAACTCCTCGGGCGACAGGGTCTCGGGACGGCGGGCCAGGTCGAGCTCGGTGAGCTCCGCCACCCGCAGAACGCCCTCCCGGTCGAGACACCAGCCGGGGAGTGTCCGGAGCGACTTCTGGATCTGCTTCCTGCGGTGACCGAACAGGGCCTGGACGAGCGCGCGCAGCCGCTCCCGGCGCTCGGCGGTCAACCCGAACCGGTCGTGCGGTGTCAGCCGGACCACACTCGACACCACGGTGGGCGGGGGGCGGAACGCCCCTGGGCCGACGTCGAACAGCCGCTCCACGTCGACGACCAGACGGACTCCAACGGTCAGTGCCCCGTAGGCCTTCGTCCCGGGCCCGGCGGCGAGCCGCTCGGCGACCTCCCGCTGGATCATGAGCACCATCCCGGCGATCCGGGCACGCTCGATCTGGTCGAGCAGGTGGAACAGGAGCGGCGACGTGATCGCGTAGGGGAGGTTCCCGACGACCCAGACGGGATCGTCCGGGGCGGCCTTCGGCAGCGCGACGTCGAGCGCATCGCCTTCGACGAGCTCGAACTCCTCTCGTCCGCCCCAGCGCTCGCGAAGCTCGGCCGCGAGCGTTCGGTCCAGCTCGATCGCATGCACCCGGAGTCCACGCTCGAGGAGCGGGCCCGTCAGCGCGCCGCGACCAGGTCCGATCTCCACCACGCGGTTCCCTCGCCGCGCGGAAACCGAGTCGGCGATTCGCGCGGCGACGCTCCGATCGTGAAGGAAGTGCTGGGAGAGCCGGGGCGTCACCTCGAGATGGCGGCGACCGCGTCCTCCACGTCGTCCGCGAAGAGGATCGCCTGATCGAGGAAAAGGTGCTGGCGCATCTCCTGGGACTCCACCTTGAGGCCCACCACCGCCAGCCGTCCACCCTTCTCCGCGCAGCGCCCCGCCAGGTGGACCAGAAGCGCCAGGCCGGACGTGTCGATGTGCGTCAGCCGTTCGACCACGACAACGATCGCGCGGGCTCCGTCGGCAATCTCCGCTTCCGCACTCTCGCGAAGCGCGTCGCGGCTGGTGACGACCAGCTCTCCGGTGAGCGCGAGCACGACGAGCCCCTTTCCGCGAGGGTTCCGATCGACCGCGAGCGAAACCGCTTCGCTCATCGCGCTTCTCCCAGGAGCCGACGGCCCGCTTCGGCCAGACGGTCAACCGCCTCTTCCAGCACCGGCTCGGCGGCGGCGAACGAGAGCCGCACGTGCCCTTCGACGCCGAACGCCGATCCGGGGACGAGCGCCAGCCCCTCGTGCTCGAGCAGGTCATAGCAGAGCGCCGCCGAATCGCCGCCCAACGCGTCGCACCACGCACGAACGTCGATCCACAGGTAGAACGCCCCGTCGGGCGGCAGCAGCTCGAGGCCGCGCACGTTCTCGAGCGCCGTCAAAAGGAGCGCGCGACGGGCGGCGAACGCATCCACCATCGCTCCCACCGCGCTCCGCCGGGCGTCCCTGTCGGTGAGAGCGGCAAGGGCCGCGTACTGGCACGGAAGCGCGGTGTTGGTGTTCACGTGCCCCTGGAGCGTCGTCATCGCTTCCACGACCTCGACCGGCCCGACCGCATAGCCCACGCGCCAGCCCGTCATCGCGTACGCCTTGGAGAATCCGTCGACCACCACGATCCGCTCGTAGTCGCCCCGCCGTGCGGCGAGTGAGGCGTACTCGTCGCGGTAGCGGATCTCGCGGTAGATCTCGTCGGAAACGATCCACATCTCGTGCCGTTGTGCCACCTCGACGAGGGCGTCCAGCTCGTCGGAGTCGTAGATCGCGCCGGTCGGGTTCGAGGGGGAGTTGAGCACGACTCCCCGCGCTCCGCCCCGCGCCGCATCCTCCATCGCCTCGGCGGACATCTTCCAGCCATCCGCGGCGCTGGTCTCCACCACGACCGGCTCGGCCCGCGCGAGCCGCGCCATCGCCGGATACGACACCCAGAACGGCGCCGGCACGAGCACCCGGTCGCCGGGACCGAAGAGCGTGAACATCGCTTCGAACAGGATTTGCTTCGCGCCCGCGCTGACGAGC
>DASQEN010000263.1:0-6944 GCA_035633635.1 Gemmatimonadota bacterium
TCGGACCGGAGCGGGAAGATCACGCTGATGGAAGACGGCGTTCTGATCGCGCCCGCGCCCTACGCGGCGCCGTCCGCCTACTATTTCCCCGCCGTCGGGCGGATGGAGGCGATCGAGGTCCGCAAGGGATCGAGCCAGATCAAGTACGGCCCGCGCACGATCGGCGGCGCGGTCAACCTGATCTCGAGCCCGATCCCGGAGTCCTTCTCGTGGAATGCGGATCTCGAAGGTGGGTCCGACGAGACCGGCAAGGCGCGGGTGAGGATCGGGGACTCCTACGACAACTTCGGCTGGCTTGCCGAGACGTATCAGGCCCGGACCGGCGGGTTCAAGCGGCTCGACGGCGGCGGAGATACCGGCTTCGAGATCCAGGACTACCTCGTCAAGGGACGGATCCGGACCGCGCCGGACGCTGAGCTGTACCAGGAGCTCGAGCTCAAGCTCCATCACTACGACGAGATCTCCCACGAGACGTACCTCGGACTAACCGCAGCCGATTTCGAGATCGATCCCTTCCGGCGCTATGCGGCGTCCCAGCGGGACCTCATGGACGCGGAGCAGAATCAGGTCCAGCTGCGTCACTTCCTCCGTCCGACCGAGGCGCTCGACCTGACGACCGTGGCCTACCGCAACGAGTTCCAGCGCAGCTGGTACAAGCTCGACGCCGTGCTGGGCGAGGGGATCGCCGACGTGCTCGACGATCCGGCGGCGTTCCCCGCGGCGATGGCGATCCTCGAGGGGGGCGACAGTCCCGCGGACGCGCTGAATGTGGCGGATGGAAATCGCAGCTACTACGGCAAAGGGATCCAGTCGATCCTCGGCGTGCGGTTCGACGCCGCGGTCAGGCACGAGACCGAGATCGGCGTCCGCTACCACGAGGACGAGGAGGACCGCTTCCAGCACGCGGACGCGTACCGGATGTCGAGCGGGACGATGGAGCTGACCGATGCCGGCGCTCCGGGCAGCCAGTCGAACCGGGTGAGCGATGCTAGGGCGTGGTCGCTCTTCGTACAGGACGAGATCGGACTCGGGCGCTGGACGGTGTCCCCGGGCGTGCGGTACGAGACGATCGAGTTCACCCGCACCGACTACGCGGGCGACGACCCCGAGAGGAGCGCGCCGACGAGCGTCCGCGAGAACGACGTCTCGGCGTGGATCCCGGGAATCGGGGTCACCTGGGCCTGGCGCGAGGACGTTCGGCTGTTCGGTGGTGTGCACCGCGGTTTCGGGCCGCCCGGTCCCGGCGCCGATCAGGACACCGAAGCAGAGCAGAGCGTGAACTGGGAGCTCGGCGCCAAGCTCGACATGGATGCGCTGAGCGCCGAGCTCGTGGGCTTCTTCAGCGACTACGAGAACATCCTCGGCCGCGCGACGCTCTCGAGCGGTGACCCGCTAGGGGAGGGGGACATCTTCAACGGTGGGGTGGTGGAGGTCGCCGGGCTCGAGGCGTCCGCCGATCTCGACGCCGGGCGCCTCGCCGGCCTCGGCGTCGGCGTTCCGATTCAGATCGCGTGGACCTTGACGCACGCCGAGTTCCGGACCGGGTTCGAAAGCGAGTTCGAGCCCTGGGGGACGGTGGAGCCGGGTGACGAGCTGCCGTACCTGCCCGACCATCAGCTCTCAGCGAGCGTCGGGCTCGAGCGCGGCGCGTGGGATGGTCGGCTCGTCCTCCAGGCTTCTTCGGCGATGCGGACGGTGGCCGGTCAGGGGCCGATCGCGGACGGCGAAGGCACCGACGCGTTCGGGGTATGGAACGCCCAGCTCGGCTACGCGGTCTCCCCGTGGGCCAAGATCCAGGTCGGCGTGGAGAACCTGACCGACGAGGCATACGTCGTCGCGCGGCGACCGGCCGGGGCGCGGCCGGGCCTGCCGCGGACGTTGATGGCCGGGATCCGCTTCGAGCGCTGAGGCTCAGCTCGCTTCGGCGCCCTTGCTGGGGGCCGACGCGCGCCGGTACGCGAGATAGCTGTAGACGAGCGGGACCGCGACCCCGACCGCGAGTGCGATCCCGCTCACCCACTCGCGTGGACCGGCCGGCAGGAAGACCCCGGCGACCACGAGCACGAGGCCGGCGGCGACGAACGTCCAGCCGCCGACCCTGTGGGTCTCGCGCCAAACCGCCTCGCTCTCTAACGTCCACGGCGTCCGGATCCCGATCCACCAGTTCGACCGTATCCGCGGCAGGTAGTTGCCGAGACCCACGAACAGGAGCCCGATCGTCACCGTGATCGCGCGCCCCATGTCGATCGGCCAGCCGAGCGCGAGGCCGAGTGACAGCCCCTGCATCACAGCCATCATGAGCGCGAGGACGTTGAGGATCACCCAGTAGGTGTCCTCGAACCGCGCGTAGTGCGCGCGGCGTGGGTCGATCCGCCGGAGCGCGAAGAGAAGCAAGTAGATCCCTGCGGCGATCGCCGGCAGGAGGAACGCGCCGGGAAACCGGTCCATCCAGTCGTCCGGCTCGCCGGACAGCTCGAAATGGGTAGGCACCTGCTCCGGCAGCCGGCCGTAAACGGCCAGCGCGAACGCCACCATGAGGACGATCAGCACGGGGCCGATCCACCGCTTGTTCATTGCTCTCCTCCTCTGCCGAAGAACCGCATCATCTCTCCGAGGAACTCCTGGACGACGGTCGTGTCGATCGAATAGACGACGCTCCGCCCGTTGCGCTCGGTCTGCACCAGACCCGCATCCTTGAGGACCGAAAGGTGGTGGGAGACCGTCGGCGCGGTCATCGCGAAGCGCGCGGCGATCTCACCGGCGGCGAGATCGCGCTCGCGCAGCATGCGCAGGATCTCCCTCCGGGTCGGGTCGGCCAGCGCGCGGATCGTTGCGTCCATGGATTCCTCGATAATTAGATGAGCATCTATTCGATAATAGTCTAATTATCGGATGCAGTCAATCTCTGCGCGACCTCACGTCACGTGGACGTGCAGGATCTTCCCCGAGGCCGTGCGCACGGGCGCGACCCGCTCGACCCGCACAACCTTCCCCTCGCGCCAGAGGAGCTCCATGAGCCGCTCGCCGCCGTCCCCGCCGCCCAGCGCGGCGAGGAAGGCGTCGGCAACGATGTCGTCGTCCAGCGGACCGAGGTCGGGATGGACGCGGAGGTGCACGCAGGGTCGCCCCGACGCGTCGGCCTCCTCGACGACCTGGTAGTCGGTTGGCGCGCCGCCGAAGCGCGCGGGGAGCACCTCCTCCAGAACGCGGACGACGTCGACGTCGAGGAACGCGATCCCGCCCGCGGTCAGCTTCTCGAAGCTGCGGACTCCGCGGATCCGGAGTGTCCAGCCGAGTGCCTCCATCGGGCAGCCGCACGGCGCGCGCTCGAGCTCGGCCACGTCGCCGAGCGACAGGTTGAACAGAAGGATCGGGGCCGACGGTAGGAGCGAGGTGAAGAGGAGCGAGCCGATGGGAAGGCTCGTGCGGCTCGCCTCCGGGGTTGCCACCAGCGCGTGCCGGTCGTCGAGGAAGTGCATGTCGTCGGGAACGCCGGGCGCGTGGCAGGCGAAAGCGAGGATGTCGGTCTCGGTCGCGCCGTAGCGGGGAAGCGCGACGGCCCCGGCCTCCTCGACCGCCGCGCGACGCGATGCGGTCGTCGGCTCCCCGCCCATCGTGAAACGGGCCCCGGTCACGTCGATCCCCGCCTTGCGTGCCGCCCGGCAGGCGAGGACCGCCGAGCTCGCGAACGTCCAGACGTGCGGGATCCGGCCTTCGTCGAGCGTCGAACGCAGCCAGCGGACGACCGGCGTTGGGTCGTCGAGAGGCGCATGGGTCGGCTGGGGAAACCGGATTCCCGCGAGCCGGCCGCCCAGCCGCAGGGTCCGGGCGGCGAGCCCGTAGCGCGGGGCGAGATCGGGGTGGTCCGGTTCCACCGGCGTGAACCACCGCGCGGGTGCCGATCCCCCCATCGCGAACTCGAGCGGGTTGGTGATCGACGTTCCGCCCGGAACCCCCCAGTGCGCATGGGCCCACCCGAGCCCGTCGTGCGCGGCGAGTCCGAGCCAGGTGTCGATCGCGTGGTCGCGGATGAACGCGAGGTCGAGCGGCACGGCGGTGCGCGGGCCGCGCGAGCCGCTGCTCTCCGACACGCCGTGGACGACCGCGCCATGCCGCACGAGGTCCGCTGGTTCGAGGTGGATCTCCAGGCTTCCCCGCCGGACGGGACGCCGTCCCTTGAACTCTTCGCACCGGAGGAAGACGCCCCGCTCGGCGAGCGCCGCGAGCGCGCCGTCTACGCCCTCGCGCCCGACCAGCTCGCGCAGGTCGCCGATGGTGCACCCGGCGTGGTCGAGGAGAGCGCGGTACGGATCGTGGGGCCGGTCGAAGATCCCGGCGGCGAGATCGAAGAACCGGGCTTCGCGGCCGGCGAACCGGCGGCGAAGCGTCTCGCGGGCGTCCTCGATCGTGAACGGGGCGCGCAGAAAGCCCGGCAGGTCGGCGAGCAGGCGAACGCCCGCGCGGACGTCCTCGAGCGAGATCCTCACGCCGATTTAGCTGGGGGCCGTGGTCAGGAGCTCGAAGTCACGGTCGAAGACCAGCGTGAGCCCTCCCTTCCGGAGGATCGTCTCACCGCGCACCTCTCAGCCATGGAGCGCGCGGAGAAGCGCGGCCGTGATCCCACCGAGGAGCTCGAGCTGGCCGAAGCCGGCGAGCGCCCCGGTGACGAGCCGGCGCGCGGTCGTGCTGCGGTAGGCGGAGAACGCCTGGAGCCCGCCGTCGATCGCCGCGGGCAGAAGGAGAATCGCGCCCGCCAGCGCGCGCGCCGCGGTCGGGGGCCCGAATGCGAACAGGGCCGCGACCGCCGCGGGATAGCCGGCGAGGAGCCCCACGCAGCGCGCGCAGATCGGCGAGCGCCAGGAGCCGATCGCCAAACAGCGGTCCGGGATCCCGTGACAGCCGAGCCACGCCGCAGGCCGGGACCTCAGCTCCCGTGGATGGTGGAGGATCGGCGGCCGTCCGCGGCTCGCCGGTCGCCGGGCGAGATCGGCCGGTGCCCTCAATAGCCGCCGGCGCTCCCCATCATCCCGCTGAAGATCGCCACGCCCATGAACGCGATGTAAAGGCCGACGAGGACCGCCCACACCAGGAACGGGATCCACGTCATCTGGCAGAGGTCCTTCGCAGTGCGGGGCTTCTGGTCCTTGATGATGAACCAGGCGACCAGCGAAGCGATCGCCGCCAGCGGCGAGAAGCACAGGTTGGCGAAGAACACGAGCACCTTGACGATCGGCTGCAAACCGGGATCGCCGGCGACCGGTAGGGGGCCGGGGGCCGCCCAAGCCGCCGTTGGCGCGGGTGCCGGCTCGTGCGCGCCGACCTTGAGCTCGCGCCCGCACTGGCACTGGAACGTGTGGCCTTCGGGGTACTGGCTGACGTCGTAGACGGTCCCGCACTGCGGACACGTGAGTTTCATCGGCGGTCATCCTGTCTGGGCGTGGAGGGTCGATTAAGGATCGCGCTGAGATGTATAAGGCACGATCGCCGACGCGGTCAACAGCAGCCCCACGATTCCAGGGCCACGGGATGAAACTACTAATTCAGCACGAATTAGTAGTTTATTGACACTTAAGCCATAACTTATTGGCTTGCAATCGGATGCCATCTCTTGACGCCGGTTCGCTCTTTCCGGTATATTGAAACTACTAAATTAGCATGAATTAGTATTTCTCTATACAACGAAAGCCTGTCCGATGCGTCTACCGCTCGCCCCACCTCGCGTGGCTGATTTGCTAAGTGGCCCCAACTTGCCGGAACGGCTCCGGAGGATCATGGATGCCGGCGCCAGCCGACCGACGTGGAATGGTGCGTACTACCATTGGGATCGGCTCCGCCACATGGACCCTCCAGGAGACCTTACGCCCGGGGATTGGTGGATGGGGATGAAGATGGCTCGGGGAGCAACGTCCCGGCCGACGCCCATTCTCGACCGCGATGGTGTGCCCTTCCACTATTCCCTGGTCGATCTTCTCCTGGAGGCGACATCGAGAGTCGACAGGGACGCGAGCGGTCGGATCGAAATCGGCGACGAGGTGGCCAACTCCGAAAACCGTGATCGATACATCGTAAGCTCCCTGATCGAGGAGGCCGCGAGCTCGAGCATCCTGGAGGGAGCGGCGACGACGGTCCAGAGAGCTCGGCAGATGATCCGGTCGGGCGAGGAGCCCCGAGATCGTGGGGAGCGCATGATCCTCAACAACTACATGGGTATGCGCCGGATCCAGGAATTGGCGGAGGAAAAATTGACCCCGCAGATCATCTTCGAACTCCATCGAATCCTGACGGAGGAAACACTCGAGGATCCTGGCGCCGCCGGCCGACTTCGACGTCCCGGCAAGCCCGAAGACGAAGTAGAAGTAGTGGTCACGGATCGCCGGGACGGGACCACACTCCACATCCCACCGAAGGCATCCGAGCTTCCGGACCGTCTGGAGCGCATGTGCGCGTTCGCGAATGCGGAAGAAAACGAGACCTATTTCCATCCCGTCCTCCGCGCGATTCTGCTGCACTTCTGGCTTGCCTATGATCATCCGTTCACGGACGGCAACGGTCGCACCGCGCGAGCCCTCTTCTACTGGTCGATGCTGCGACAGGGGTATTGGCTGACGTCCTTTCTCTCGATCTCGAGCATCCTCAGAAGATCCCCGGCCCGCTACGCGCGCTCGTTCCTGTATTCGGAGACCGACGACAACGACCTGACGTACTTCGTCCTGGATCAACTCCAGGTACTCCGCCAGGCCATCGATGCCCTACACGACTATCTCGCGCGAAAGACCCGCGAGATCCGAACGGTCGAGCGGTTGCTCCGCCCATCGGCGGGCATGAACCATCGGCAGCTCGCCCTTCTTGCCCATGCGCTCCGTCACCCCGGTGGTCGATACACCTACGAAAGCCATCAATCCAGCCATGAGATTGTTTACCAGACGGCGCGCACCGACCTGCTC
>DASQEN010000264.1:0-13030 GCA_035633635.1 Gemmatimonadota bacterium
CGCGCGGCGTCACCACCCCGGCGCGCGCTGGAAGCCGAACTCCCAGCCGATGTCGCGCTGGAACGGATACGCGTAGTAGAGCTCGACGACTGCGCTCCCCAGGAGGTTGAGCCGAAGCGTCCCGCCGGCGCTGACGACCGGCACCCGCTCGATCGTGTCGCGGTCGAACTTCCACTCGACGCCCTCGTCGGCCGTCCACGCCGCGCCCGCGTCGCCGAAGAGCGCGACCTCGACGGGCAGGAAGCCGCCCGCGTCGACGAGCCCGAAGCGCTCGGTCCCGAGGAGCGGGATGCGGAGCTCGAGGCTCGCGACCGCGAGCCGGCTCCCGTTCAGCCGATCGAACTCGGGGCAGGACGAGCCCGCGGTCTGCGTGCACTCCGTGACGTCGATCGACCCCGACGAGTAGCCGCGGACGAGCGACGTCGAGCCGACGTAGAGCGGGGATAGCGCGTCGCTCTCCGCGTCGCCGCCGTAGCGCCCGAAGTGAAGTCCGCGGACCGCGAACGTCAGCGGGCGCAGGAAGAAGTACCGGCGCCAGTCGGCAAGCACGGTGCCGAAGTCGAGCGTCCCCGCGTTGCCGCCGACCTGGAAGCGACTCCGCCCTCCGCGCACCGGCGACGTGTAGCCGAAATACGAGAAGTCGGTGACGTAGGCGAGCGATCCCTGGAACATGTTCAGCGGATCCGGGGAATCGAGGTCGTCCCGGTCCTCGGCGACCTGCACGCCGCCCACGAAGAACCCGCGGGTGACCTCGCGGTCGAACCCGATCCGCAGGAACCCGGCATTCCCCTCGATCCGCCGCGTGGGCGACAACGGATATTCGCCGAGCACGCCCGCGCGATTGTAGTACGTGCGCTCGAGGATCAGGTTCACGACCGTCGCAGGCGTGCCGTTGATGCTGTCGGCCTCGATGAAGCTGAAGCCGCTCCGGTACGGGATCCGGCCGCCGACGAAACCCCAGTTGAAGCGGCTTCCCTGGTTGATGAACAATGCCTCGCCGCCGATGTCCTTCAAGCTGCCGGTACCCTGGAACGCGGTAAGGACCTGGCGGTTCCCCAGCATGTCGCTGAACCAGAGCCCGATCGAGCCGCCCGCCGAGACCCCGTAGCGGTCGACGCCCACGCCCGCGGTCGGCGGCGAGACGTAGTCGAGCGCGAGATCGGACTCGTAGTCGACGCGCTCGAACGAGGCCCTGTCGGGAAGTCCCTCGGTGGAATCTTCGAGATAGCGGGCGACGATGACGGGCGTGCTGGGCGGTAGGGGCGGCAGCATGCCGGCCGGCGCGGGGACTTCGCCGCGCACGATCGGGTCACCACGGGACGCCGAAGCTTCACGGCGGTAGCCGACGTAGTTCCCCTCCTCGAACACCGTGAACATCAGGTCGCCGGTCTCGCGCGCGACCGTGAGCGCGGGACCGAGCGCGGTGATCCCGCTCACGCCGGTGGCGAGGCGGGTCACCTGGAACACCTCGCCGCTCGCCAGATCCATCCGGTAGACGTCGCTGAACCCCTCGCGATCGCTGAGGAACCACAGGCCCCCGTCGGGCCCGTAGCGGGGGACGATGTGCTTGGTGCTCTCGCCGAACGGCCGATCGACGCGGATCAACCCGCTCGCGCGTTCGAGGAAGCCGAGGCCCATCGACGGGAACGCGAGGTTTTCGAGCGCGGCATCGTCGGCGCGGTCGGTGGCGAACGCGATCGTTTGCCCATCGGGCGAGAAGTCGGGGTGGAGCTCGGCCCACGGGTCGTCGGTCAGCTTCTCGATTTTGCCGCTCGCCACGTCGAGGAGCCACAGGTCGGTCACTCCTCCTGACGATCCGCTGAACGCGATCGAGGCGCCGTCGGGCGACCATGCGAGCGAGTGGACCTCCCCGATCACGCCGTCCAGCGCGTAGTCGCGGTCGACCGACCGGCGATCGGCGTCGGCGACCGCGATCGCCCCGTCGCCCTTGGTGAAAGTCGCGAACGCGAACCGCCGCCCGTCCGGCGACCACGCGCCCGCGGAGCTGATGAACGCGAGCGCGTCGAAGTGCGGGTCGCGCTCGCTCTCGGCCAGCTTCCCCAGCACCTTCCCGGTGCGCGCGTCGGCGACGAAGAGGTCGATCGTAAAGAGGTCCTTCTCGGAGAGGAACGCGACCCGTGTCCCGTCCGGAGACAGGACGGGCGACAGGTTCATCTCGCCGGCGTCGATGTCGGGCGCGAGCACGCGCTCCCCCGCTTCCGCGGGCGGGTCGCGGCCCTCGAGGAGCGGCAGGTAGTAGTCGCGGGTCGTGTCGATCCACGTCAGGCCGAGCGTGTCGGCGTCGGTGGCGAGCACCTGGCGCGCGCCGGCGTCGACGCCCTCGCGCGCCATCGCCTGGTAGAGCTGCGCGACCCGCCTGTCGCCCCAGCGCCCGCCGACGAACGCCCAGAACGCGTGGCCCCAGCGGTACGGGAAGAAGCGGGGGTCCCGGCCCAGCTGCTGGATCTCGGGCAGCTCGTCGCGCAGCACCGCGTCCCTCAGCCACATCGCCGTGTGCGGATCGTCGCGTCCGATCGACAGGTACTCCGCCAGCCCCTCGACGACCCACAAGGGGAGTCGCTGGAGGCCCTGCTGCCCCCCCGACAGCGCCGCCTCCTTGGCGATGTCGTACTGGAACGCGTGGACGAGCTCGTGGCCGAGGACGTGGTCGGTGTCCCCCATCGTCTCGGCGAACGGCATGACGACCCGATCCTTGAGGCTTTCGGTGAAGCCGCCGGTCGCCTGGGAGAGGGTCGAGGGCGTCGTGTTGGTCTGATGGAAGTCGGGCTGGTCGGCATAGAGGATGATCGGCTTCCGCTTGTCGAACTCGTGGTCGAACACGCCGCCGATCCGGCTGTACCAGCGCTCGGCCATCCGGCCGGCGTCGACGATCAGCGTGTCGTTCTCGGCCTCGTAGGCGTGGATGTCGAAGCGCTCGGTCTTCAGGATGTAGAAGTCGAAGTTCTCGTACTGGATCTTGTTGCGGCCGAAGTACTGCGCATGGGCCGCCGCGGGGAGCGCGGCGACGAGCGTCGCGAGTAGAAGGAGCCGCGTGATCATCCCACAGGATACCATGCTAGTGCCTTACACCGCTCCTACCTTGTGGCCCGATGGACGAGACGCTCCCGATGGAGGCGGCGCTGACGCCGGAGCTGCTGGCGCTCGAGCGCGACGTGACCCGCTGCCGGCGGTGTCCGCGCCTGGTCGAGTGGCGCGAGCAGGTGGCGCGGGAGAAGCGGCGGGCGTTCGCCGACGAGGAGTACTGGGGCCGGCCGGTGCCGGGCTGGGGCGACCCGGAGGCGCGGCTCCTGGTGGTCGGCCTCGCGCCGGCCGCGCACGGCGCCAACCGGACCGGGCGCATGTTCACGGGCGACGAGTCGGGGCGCTGGTTCTACCGGGCGCTCTGGCGGGCGGGGTTCGCGACCCAGCCGGAGGCCGCGCGGAAGGGGGACGGCCTCGAGCTCGTCGACTGTTTCGTGAGCGCTGCCGTCCGCTGCGCGCCGCCGGACAACCGCCCGACCCCCACCGAGCGCGAGAACTGCCGGCCTTGGCTCGAAGCGGAGATCGACCGGCTCCCGCGCCTCGCCGTCGTAGTGCCGCTCGGCGGCTTCGCCTACGACCATGCGCTTCGGATCTGGCGCGGCCGCGGCCACCCGGTGCCGTCGCCCAAGCCCGCCTTCGGGCACGGGGTCGAAGTGCCCCTGGGACCCGGCGCGCCCGGTCCCGGCGCCCCGCGCCTTCTCGCCTCGTACCACCCCTCGCAGCAAAACACGTTCACAGGCGTCCTGACCGAGGCGGCGTTCGACCGCGTCTTCGCGCGGGCGCGGGAGATCCTGGAGGCGTGAGGCAGGGGGCGCCTGGAACCGTCAGTTCAGCCGCCCACCGCCCGCCCCATAGATTTCGGTGCAGACCAAGTTCCCACTCAGATCGCGATGCCGTCGTGTCCAGACACTGGATGGCGTGGCATCCGTGTAGAAGACCGGGAGGAGGGAATCACCCCAGTAATCCCAATCAAAGTTGACGGTCACATCAGACTGGATCGTGGAGCCGTCCCCCAGCACCGCAGCCCCGGATCCGGCGTACACCCCCGACTCCTCGTCGTAAACTCCGATGATCGCGAGCTCGGGGTCCAGCCCGACAATCTGGATCGTGTTGTTGCTGGAGTTGAACGCCATGGATCCCGTTCCGGTCTCGGGCAGGGGCAGCGGGCAGCTCCCCGTCTGACTGCGGAGCAGTCGACTGTATCCCCAGCCCCCCTCGATCTCGCTTCCGCTCGGAAGTCGAAACGTGCAGTTGATTTGAACCGTCGTGGTCCGGGCCGCCTGGACATCGACGCTTACCGCCTGACAGTTCATAATGGGGAAGGTCGCGCTCACCGTGTAGGTCCCCGGTTGCAGTTCGTCGAACGCGAAGGAGCCCAATGACCCCGCGGTCGCGGTGCGGCTAGCCGGACCGGTCAGGTTGACGATGGCGCCGGCGATCTCCCCCGAGTCGAAGGCGCCCGTGGTGACAGTCCCCGTGATCGTGCCCGTCGTCTTCGGGGCACAGGAGATGTTCGCCGTCGTCGTCTGAGCGGGATCGACGATGATGGTCTGGATGGGACAGGTGAAGTGCTGGTGGAAGGCGGTCACGGTATACTCCCCAGCCTCGACGCCGACGAACGTTAACCTGCCGTTCGCGGCTGTGTGCCGCCTCAGCACTACCCCAGGTGCGACCAGTTCGACCGATGCTCCGCCGATCGGCGCATCGCCACCCATGACAATCCCCGTGACAATCCCCGTGGTCGAGCCCGTCTTCCGGGTGCAAGCGATGTTCGCCGTCGTAGTCTGGCCCCCTTGGACGTTGGCGCTCACCGACTGGCAGTCGAATCCGAAGATCGTCGTGGAGACGGTGTAGGCTCCCGGATCCAGGTCCGCGAACGTCGAGGTGCCCCCCAGGTTCATCGCCGCTGTCCGTGGCGAGAATCCCTCAGGCCCGGTCAGTAGGATGGTAATCCCGAAATCGCTCGAGCCGGAGCTCGTGACGCCGACGCTGATCGTCCCTTTCACGGTGTCTACGCCGGTCAAGTCGCCGTCCCCGGAAGCGCACGAGCCGATTGCCAGGGCCAGAAGTGCGATCGCGAAGCTCCGGGTGGTTCGACCAAGCCGGATCATAAGGCCCTTCCTCTCACTCTGTTCGATTCCTTCACGGCCGCATAAACCCACAGGCGCATAAACGATGATTCGAGTCCCTGGGTTTAAAGTCTAGCTCTCCGGGCTATCCGCCTCCGTCGCGCACCAGCCCGTGCTTCTCGATCTTCTTGTAGAGGTGGGAGCGCTGCATGCCGAGCTGCCGGGCGGTCTCCGAGACGTTCCAGTCCTGCTCGTCGAGCTTCCGCGCGAGGAACGCCTTCTCGGCGGCGTCGCGGTAGTCGGTGAACGAGGAGTGGCGCTCGATCAGGTCCGCCGAGCCACCCGCGACCCCAGCGCGCGGACCGGACAAAGTGTCGACGTCGGCTGCCGTGATCGTCTCGCCCGGCGCCAGGATGACGAGCCGCTCGACCGTGTTCTTGAGCTCGCGCACGTTCCCCGGCCAAGCTCTCTCGCTCAGCGCCTCGATCGCATCGGGCTCGAACCGCTTCGACGGCATGCCGTTCTCCTCGCAGTAGACGCGTCCGAAGTGTTCGACGAGGAGCGGAATGTCTTCCCGGCGGCGAGCCAGCTCGGGCACGTGGAGGGGGACGACGTTCAGCCGGTAGTACAGGTCTTCGCGGAAGTTCCCTTCGCGGATCTCGCTCTCGACGTCCTTGTTGGTCGCCGCGAGCACCCGCACGTCGACCTCGATCGGCGCACCGCTTCCGACCCGCTGAATCACGCCGTCCTGGAGCGCCCGAAGCACCTTGGCCTGGGCGGCCAGGCTCATATCCCCCACTTCGTCGAGGAACAGCGTCCCTCCGTCGGCCAGCTCGAACTTGCCGATGCGGCGCGCGTGTGCGCCCGTGAACGCGCCCTTCTCGTGGCCGAACAGCTCGGACTCGATCAGCTCGTGGGGGATGGCCGCGCAGTTGACCTCGACGAACGGCCCCTTCTCGCGCTCGGAGAGGCGATGGATCTCGCGCGCGATCAGCTCCTTGCCGGTCCCGTTATCGCCCGTGATCAGCACATATGCCCGGGTCGGGGCGATCCGCGCGACCTTCGCGAGCAGCTCCATGATCGGCCTGCTCTCGCCGATGATCGGACCTCCGCGCGTCCATTCCTGCGCCTGTCGGAGCGCTGCGTTCTCGCGCTCGAGCTCGCGCTCGGCTAGCGCGTTGGAGATGCGCTTCAAGACGACCTCGCGGTCCGGCGGCTTCTCGAGGAAGTCGAACGCGCCGCGCTTGAGCGCTTCGACGGCCGTCTCCACGCTGCCGTGCCCACTGATCATGACGACGACCACGTCGGGATCCTTCGCGCGCAGCTTGTCGAGGACCTCGAGGCCGTCCATGGGCGCCATCTTGATGTCGAGGAGGACGAGGTCGGGTGGATCGGCCGCGTACGACTCGAGCGCGGCGGGACCGTCCTTCGCGGCGCGCACGACATACCCCTCGTATTCGAGCATCTGGCGGAGCGCCTGGCGGATGCCGGGCTCGTCGTCGACAACGAGGATCTCCGCCCGCGGGCCCGCGGCGCGATTCGGCGGGCTCATCGATCGATCAGCCATTTCTCGTAGACCAGGTAGCCGGTCTGCTCCATGCCGAGCTTCTCGTAGACCGCGCGGGCGGACGTGTTGTCCCGTTCGACATAGAGCCTCAGCGACGCCACATCGCCCTCTTTCCGCGCCGACGACTCGACGTGGTCCCAGAGGGCGCGGAAGACCCTTCTTCCCCGCCACTCGGGTGCGACGTACACGGACTGGAACCACCAGTAGCGGCCGTTCGTCCAGTCGCTCCACTCGGTCGTCACGAGGCACTGCCCGACGGGCTCGCCTTCGTCTTCCGCGACCCAGTACTGGCCGCGCGTCGGGTCCGACAGGAGAGCCGCGACGCCGCGCGCGAGCGTGTCCGGGTCGAGCTCGCGCCCCTCGCTCTCGGACGCGAGCCGCCGGTTGAACTCCGCGATCACGTCCGCGTCGGCCGCGCGCGCGGCGCGGATCGTGAGGCTCACGGCCGGGCCTCGAGGAGCTCGCGGACCGCCTCGATCGGCAACGCCTCGACCGTGTGGCCCTGCCATCCGGTCATCGTCGTCGCGCGGAGGAGGGAGTTCAGGATCGCCTCCTCGGTGGCCTCGACGACCGCGAGGAAGAGGGGGTTCAGCGCGTCGCCGCGCAAGATCTCGGCAACCTGCAGCCCTTCGGCAGTAGAGAACGCGATCACGTAGTCGCCCGACCCGTGAGAGGAGGTTCCCCCCGTGCGCGCGATCCCGTACGGGGCACGGTAGGCGATGCGGCCGAGGCCGTGGGCATCGACGGGCGCGTTGGTCGCGACCACGATCATGATCGATCCGCCGGCCGCGTCGGGATCGAGGTCCGGACGCCACCCCGAGGCCGCGCCTTCCGCCGGCGGCGTCCAGCGTTCGATGAACCCGGCGCGGCCGAGCGCGCGGCCGACCTGCACGCCGCGGATCTCGAGCGCGCCGCCGAAGTTCGACTGCACGAGGACGCCCAGCGTGTAAGTCGCGTCCCCGATCCGGACCCGCCGGCTCGCGGTGCCGATCCCGCCCTTGAAGCCGAGCGCGGAGGTGCCGGTCCCCGCCCCGACCGAGCCCTCCTCGACCGGCCCCGCGCTCGCGGCGTCGATCGCGGCCCGCACCTCGGCGGCGCCGACGCGCGGCGTCGTAATCGCGTTCAGGTACGAGTCGTTGGTCTCACCGACGATGGGGTTGACCGACCGCACGCCCTCGCTCGTCGTGTGGTCGAGCGTCCAGCGAACGAGCCCGTCGGCCGCGCGGCCGACCGCGAGCGTGTTGGTCAGGACGATCGGCGTCTCGATCGTCCCCAGCTCCTCGACCTGCGAGATCCCGGTCAGCTTGCCGAACCCGTTCGCCACGTGGATCGCGGCCGGAACCTTGTCGGCGAAGACGTCTCCTGGATGGGGACGGATCGCGGTCACGCCGGTCCGGATCGAGTCGCCCTCGACCAAGGTCGCGTGGCCGACGAGGACGCCGGGCACGTCGGTGATCGCATCGAGCGGCCCCGGCTGGAGATAGCCGACCACGATCCCGAGGTCGCGCGCCCGCGGCCGCTCCTGCGCCGCCGTTTCACCGGCGAACGCCATGACCGCCGCCGCCGCGAACACCGTATTCCTCATGCTCAACCATCTCCGCGAACAAGATCGTGGGCGAGCGCGTACAGCGCGACCGAGCCGGCCACCGCCGCCGACAGCGACTCGACCGTCGGCTCCATCGGGATCCCGACCACCAGCGCCGCGGCCCGCTCGATCTCGGGCGAGAGGCCCGCGGCCTCACCGCCGACCGCCAGCGCGAGCGGCCCCGCCGGCTGCCGCCCGGCGAACAGGTCGCTCCCGCCAGCGGCCAGCGCGATGATCGCCACCCCGCGCTCCGCGCACCAGCCCGCCGCCGCCTCGCGCTCGACGCCGCGCGCGACCGCGAGCGACAGCGCGGCGCCCGCCGAACCGCGAAGCGCCTTGGGGTTGAACGGGTCCACCGTGCCCTTGCAGCAGATCGCCGCCTTGCCGCCGACCGCGGCCAGCGTCCGCAGGAGCGTTCCCAGGTTGCCGGGGTCCTGGATGCCGTCGACCAGCAGGATCACGCTTCCCGGCTCCGCCAGCGCCGCGAGCCCTTCCAGGGGCAGCTCGCCCACGGCGAGGATCCCCTGCGGGGTCGTCGTGTCGGCCAGCCGCTCGACGTCCACCGTCTCCGCGCGATAGAGCGCGGTCGACTCGGGCACGAGGCCCGCGGCGAGCCACCTCGCTACCGCCTCCTCCCCGGTCGGGTCCGCGACCAGGTACGACAGCCTCGCCCCCCGGCCGAGCGCATCCTCGATCGCGCGCGGCCCCTCGAGCAGAAAGAGGCCGTGCCGCTCGCGGCCCGCACGGGTGGAAAGGTCCGCGATCTGGGACCCCCGGGCCTTCGACAACGACCCGAACTGGCGAGCGGGCGTCATTGGCGGTCAGACGTCATACGCGACAGGAACTTTCGCTGGAGTGGCGCGCTATAATCCAGCGGGTCCGGCGATACACGCCGACGAAAGGGGGGTCACCATGCGCAGCATCCGACGTCCGGGACAGCTCTGTCTCGTCCTCGCGGCCTTCACCACAGCCGCGTGCGCCTCGAGCGGCGTCAACAAGGGCGATTTCAACCTCGTCTCGTATCAGGAAGAGTGGCAGCTCGGCGCGCAGCTCGAGCGGGACATCGCGCGTCAGATGCAGCTGAGCAGGGACCCGGCGGTGGCGAACTACGTCACGCTGATCGGTCAGCGGCTCGTCACCCAGACCGAGCTCGCTCAGGCCCCCTGGGAGTTCCACGTCGTCTCCGACCCCCAGATCAACGCGTTCAATATTCCGGGGGGTCACGTGTACGTCAACACGGGTCTGATCTGCGCGACCGACAACATCTCCGAGCTGGCCGGCGTGATGGCCCACGAGATCTCTCACGGGGTCTCGCGGCACGCCACCGAGAACCTCTCCAAGGCGTACGGCGCGAACATCATCCTCGGGCTCGCGCTTGGCGCGAACCCTCCGGTCTACCAACAGATCCTGGCACAGATCGTCGGCGGCGGCACGTTCGCCAGGTTCAGCCGCGACGCCGAGCGCGAATCCGACCATCTCGGCGTCCTCTACATGTACAACGCGGGCTACGACCCGGTCGGGATGGTTACGATGTTCCAGGAGCTCATCTCGCGACGGAAGTCGACGCCGGGGTCCGTGGAAAACTTCTTCTCGAGCCACCCGATCACCGAAGAGCGGATCCAGAGCGTCCAGGCCCAGATTCAGCAGCTGCCGCCGAAGCAGAACCTGATCGTCCGCGACGCCGAATTCGAGGGCATACAGCGGCGCGTGGGGTGCTGAAGCCCCCCGTCGCGCTGACGATCGCTGGCAGCGACTCCTCCGGCGGCGCCGGGATCCAGGCCGACCTCAAGACCTTCCATGCGCTCGGCGTCTTCGGCACGAGCGCGATCACGGCCCTGACCGCGCAGAATACCCGCGGCGTGACCGGGATCCTTCCCGTGGACGCGGCGTTCGTAGCACTCCAGATCGACACCACGGTCGAGGACATTCCCCCCGACGCGGTCAAGACCGGCATGCTCGCTGATGCCGGGATTGTCGACGTCGTCGCTGACGCCGCCGCGCGCCACCGCTTCCCCACCTTCGTCGTCGACCCCGTCATGGTTGCTACCTCGGGGGCGAGGCTTCTCGAGCCCGATGCCGTCGACGCCCTCCGCGAGCGCCTCCTCCCGATCGCCACGCTCGTGACCCCCAACGCTCCCGAGGCCGCGGTCCTGCTGGGGCGCGCGGTCGAGACCGCCGGCGACCAGGAGGCCGCCGCCCGTGCGCTGGTCGATGAGCTGGGCGCGCGGGCGGCGCTCGTCAAAGGAGGGGATCTCGAGGGAGAGACGCTGACCGACGTCCTCTACGACGGCGAGCGGATCCAGATCTTCCACGACGCGCGAATCGTGACGACGAGCACCCACGGCTCGGGCTGCGCGCTGGCGAGCGCGATCGCCGCCTTCCTGGCGCGCGGCGAGACGCTGCCCGCCGCCGTGGCGCACGCCCGCGCGTGGGTCCGCCGCGGCATCGAGACCGCGCCGCAGCTCGGCCACGGCCGCGGCCCCCTCGACCTCTTCCCGCACGACTGAGCGCTCTCTTGATTTCGGCACAGACCCTGCCAGTCACCTATTCAGATCCATCTGAATATGGCAGCACAGGGGGGAACACGGAAACTCGGCGGAGGAACACGGGAGCCTAGGGGCTCCCTCCTCCTGGAAGGAGGCGTTCCAATGTCGAAACTTCGACGAACGGGTCTCCGGCGCGACCCGCCGGGCGGCTGGCCGCTGGATCGGCTGTTCGTGGGTGTGGCGACTCTTCGCACGATACGGGAACTATTCCGGCAGGCGCCTCCTTCGGGATCTACCCTGAGGGCCTGGGACCTGTCGCTGTGGAGCGGCGTGACCGCGCAGGGGTCTTCCGAAGCGCTGGAGAGGCTCAGGGGGCCGGGGCTCGTGAAGGTCTATGAGCCCGATGGCCCGGGTCACGCGCTGCAGTTTCGGCTCGCCGGCGACTACCCGCTGCTGCGCCCGCTCGCCGCCCTCTTCGAGGCGGAACGGGCGTGCGTGCGGGGCGAGCTCTGGAGGGCAGCCCTTTCGGACCGCAAACGTCCTATCGACGGCGGCTAGGGGCCAGGCCCGTCACCCCGAGCGCGCCCGGCGGATCCGCCATGCCAACTTGAGGAATCGCGCGAGGTGGGTCACGGGATGGATGTGGCTCTTCTCTGCGCCGTAGATCGTCCGGATCGGCACCCACTCGATCGCCCACCCGCGGCGCGCGCACTCGACGATCATCTCTACCTCGAAGCCGAAGCCCGGCTCTTCGCTCGCCAGCATCGCCTCCATGAGCCGGCGGCCGACGAGCCGGTAGCCGGACTGGTTGTCCCGGATCTCGCGGCCGGTCGCCCAGTGGAGAACCCGCTTGCCGAGCGTGTTGGCGAGCCGCCGCGTGGGCGGCATCGCGCCGAACTCGCGCGCGCCGACCACGAGCTCGGCCCCGGTCCGCTCGCGCTCCGCGAGGAAAGCGGGGATCTCGGCCGGGTCGTGCTGGCCGTCGGCGTCGAGGGTGACAACCGCCGCAACACCGTCCGCGATCGCGCGGCGAAAGCCGGCCTTCAGCGCCTCTCCTTTGCCGAGGTTCGCGGGCTGGCGGACCACCCGCGCGCCGGCGGCCTCCGCCACCGACCCGGTATCGTCCGCCGAGCCGTCGTCGACGACGATGACTGGCAGATGCCGCAGGGCGCTCTCGATTACCGGGACAATTCGGGGGGACTCGTTGTGGGCGGGGATCAGGACAAGAACGCGCCCGTTCACCGCAGCCGATGGATCGTGGCTCTGGGGGCGGGGATCACTGCGGCAGCGGGTGACTCGGCGCCGTAGGGGCGCTCCGGGCCGGCGCCGTTGCCGTGCACGATCCGCACACCGGCGCTGGCGCCGATCCGGGTCGCGCCCGCCTCGATCATGCGAATCGCGGTCGGCTGGTCCTTGACACCGCCCGAGGCCTTGACCCCGAGCTTGGGGCCGACGACCCGGCGCATGAGACGCACGTCCTCCTCGGTCGCGCCGCCTTTGCCGAAGCCGGTCGACGTCTTGACGAAATGAGCGCCGGCCCGGCGCGCGAGCACGCACGCCTTGACCTTCTCCTCGTCGGTCAGGTGCCCGGTTTCGAGGATCACCTTGACGATCGCGCGTCCGCGGCCAGCCGCGACGACGCCCGCGATGTCGCGCTCGGCCGCGGTGTAGTCGCCGGAGCGGAGCGCGCCCGTGTTCAGCACCATGTCGAGCTCGACCGCGCCGTCCTCGAGCGCGCGCAGGGCTTCGTAGACCTTGGTCTCGGGCCGGTTGGCACCGAGCGGGAAGCCGACCACCGTGCAGACCCGGACCGGAGACTCGGCCAGCTTCTCGTTCGCCAGCGTCACCCAGTACGGGTTCACGCATACGCTGGCGAAGCAGTTCTCGCTGGCCTCGTCGCAGAGCGCCTCGACATCGGCGCGGGTGGCTGTGGGGGCGAGGAGCGTGTGGTCGATCATGCGCGCGAGCGCGTTGTCGCAAGCGCCCACGCCGGGGCCCGCGGAGACCCGCTCGACCCCGCAGGCGACGAGGCGCCGGACCTTGTCCGGGCAGTGCGCCACGCAGTGCGCACCGTCGCAATCGTCCGCGCACTCCGCAGGCGCCCCACCCGGCGCGCCGGTCTGGCGCAGCAGTTCGTCGGCAATCAGGTCGGCGAGACGGTCGAGCTCGAGCGCGGTCCTCATGGCTCCCTGCCCGCCAGCCAGTCGACGTGGTCGACGATGCCGACGATGACCGCTTGCAAGGGGACCTTGTCGCGTCCGGTGATCTGGCGCGCCGCGTT
>DASQEN010000265.1:0-2900 GCA_035633635.1 Gemmatimonadota bacterium
TCGGGACCCGCAGCGGAACAGCCGAGACGAACGGCGTCGACGACGAGGCGATCGCCGCGGTCGTCGGTCGGGCGGAAGACGCTGCGAAGCTCGCCCCTGAAGACCCCGAGTACGTGCCGCCGCTCGATTCCGCAGACTACCCCGATCTGAACGCGTACTTCGAGAGCACGGCCGCCTACGGGCCTTCCGAGCGCGCGGGCGCGGTGGCCGCGGCGATCGGGGAGGCGGTCGAGCGCGACACTACGATCGCGGGCTTCCTCGAAAACTACGGTCTGGCGCTGGCCACCGCGAACTCCAACGGCCTCTTCGGCTACTTTCCCATGACCTGGCTCGAGTACACGAACACCGTCCGGACACCGGACGGAAAGGGCTCTGGGTGGGCGGGGGTGCGCCTCCACGACGCGGCCGGTCTCGACGCCGCCGCGAGGGCTCGGGTGGCGGCCGAGAAGGCGATCGCCTCGCGAACGATGGAAGCGCTCGAGCCTGGGGTCTATCCGG
Organism: Gemmatimonadota bacterium; assembly: GCA_035633635.1. Classification (GTDB taxonomy): domain Bacteria; phylum Gemmatimonadota; class Gemmatimonadetes; order JACCXV01; family JAHWKZ01; genus JAICNR01. Next base: position 499 of record DASQEN010000265.1, read on the forward strand.
TCATTCTGGAGCCGGCCGCTACGGCGGTCATGGCGGGGGCGCTGGTGGGCCAGATGAACGCCCGCCGGGCGATGGAGGGGCGCTCCTACCTCGCCGCGCCGGAAGGCGAGACGAAGCGGGGGCAGCAGCTCGTGGCCCCGCTCGTCACGATCGAGACCGATCCGCTTCATTCCGCCGTACCCGGGCGCGCCTGGGCCGAGGAGCAGCTGCCCGCCCGGCCGACGACCTGGTACCGCGAAGGGGTCGTCGATACCCTGCAGTTCGACCGCTACTGGGCGGAGAAGCAAAGCGTCGAGCCGGTTCCGAGCCCCACCAACCTCGTCATGCGGGGCGAGGAGCGATCGCTCGAGGAGCTGATCCGCGAGACGGTGCGCGGTATCCTGGTCACCCGGTTCTGGTACATCCGCATGCTGAACCCGACGGATCTCACGCTTACCGGCCTGACCCGCGACGGCACTTACTGGATCGAGGGGGGCAGAATCGCGCACGCCGTCAACAACTTCCGCTGGAACGATTCACCGGTCCGCTTTTTCGAGCACGCCGAGGCCATGTCGCGCCCCGAACGGGTCGCCGACGGGGACTGGGCCGTGAGCCCCTCGTACGTACCGTCCGTCCGCGCCTCGGCCTTCCGGTTCTCGAGCGTTAGCCAGGCGGTCTGAGGGGAGGCGCCGGGCCAGTCCCGTCGTGCCTTGACACGGGTGCTTGGTGCGGCCTAGGTTCCGCACTTAAGGTCGCGTCTCAAGCGACGTTCTTATCCTCTTCGCCGGAAACTGGTTAGCAGCCTTCAGCCGGGACCGCATCGATGGTGCAGTGGCGCCCGTTCCTCATGATCTCGTGGGGGATCCTGCTGGGGCTGTTCCTGTGGACCGTATTGCCGGTCCTGTCTCCGCTCATCCTGTTTCTCGTCCTCGCGTACATGCTGTGGCCGCTGTTCGGCACCGATACGTACAAGCGGCTGATGCTGCCCCTCGGTGCGCTGACGTTCCTCTGGCTCCTCCATGTGGCCGGCAGCGTGCTGGCGCCCTTCGTGCTCGCGTTCGTTCTGGCCTACGTCGCGGACCCGCTGGTCGACTGGTGGGCCGCGAGGGGAATCGGACGCACGTGGGGTGCGCTGGGCGTCCTGCTCCTGGCCCTCATCGTGGTCGCCCTAGCAGCGGCACTGATCGGACCGCTGGTGGCCGCGCAGGGCGCGCAGTTCCTGACCGACCTCCCGCGCATCCTGGACGAGCTCAGGGCCTGGTACAACGCACAGGTCATGGGGCTGGCGAACTCCCCGCTTCCGCTGCTGCGAGACATTCCCTTCGAGCGGGCGCTCGACGTGGAGAGCCGCGACGTCGGCCAGTACTTGCTGGACGAGTTGCAGAGGCTCCATCCGTCCTGGCAAGCAGCCATGGGCGTGGGGCGCGGCCTTCAGACCGGCTTGACGATCCTGGGGTACGCGATCCTGACCCCGGTCCTGATGTTCTATCTGCTGCGGGACTTCCCGAGCGTAGGGCGCGCGGTCGCGCAGATTCTGCCGCCAGATCGACGAGACGGGACGCTGGCTTTCCTGCACCGCTACGACGTTCTCCTGGGGGAGTATCTGCGCGGTCAGCTTCTGGTGGCGACCTTCGTAGGGATCGCGACCGCAGTAGCATTCTGGATCGTGGGCTTCCCGAACGCGATCCTTCTCGGTGTCGTCGCAGGCGTGTTCAACATCGTTCCCTACCTCGGCCTCATCGTGAGCCTCGTGCCGGCCCTCCTGATCGCGCTCCTCACCCCGCCGCTGTGGCTCTCGCTCCTCAAGGTCGCGGGCGTATTCTTCGTCGTGCAGTCGCTGGACAGCTACTTCTTCTCGCCCAAGATCGTCGGCGACAGGGTGGGGCTCCACCCGGTGTGGGTGATGCTCGCGATCATCGGGTTCGCCTCGGTGTTCGGGATCGTGGGGCTCCTGCTCGCGATCCCCATCGCCGTGCTGATCAAGCTGGTCGTCGAGAACACGATCGCGACGTACAAGGGCTCGGTCTATTACCGGGAGACCGGTGCGCCGCTGTCGGCGGAGGGGGAGGGTCGCGAGGGAGAGAGGCCGGCTTGAGCCTTCCGGTGGTCGCGATCGTCGGACGCCCCAACGTGGGGAAGTCGACGCTCTTCAACCGAGTGCTCGGCGCGCGCGATGCGATCGTGCACGACCAGCCGGGCGTCACGCGGGATCGACACGCCGCCACGGCGGAGTGGGCGGGCCGGCGTTTCACGCTCGTCGACACGGGCGGGTTGATTCCCGAATCCCAGGAAGAGATCGCGCGGCAGGTCAACGCGCAGATCTACGCCGCGATCGAGCAGGCCGACGTCTGCCTCTTTGTCGTCGACGGTCGAACCGGGCCGACCCCGGTCGACCGCGACATGGCCCAGCTTCTCCGCGAGAG
>DASQEN010000266.1:0-7998 GCA_035633635.1 Gemmatimonadota bacterium
CCGACCCCGTCGTCACCGACCTCGCCCGCCGCCTCCGGCAGGAACCCGTTGCGTGGACGCCCCCCGGAGCCGCCTCGCTGCCATCGGCGGCCGAGGGTCGGCCGGCTGGCCCTCCGCGTCGGACCACCCGTTGGGCGCCGGGCCTCACGCGTCGTCATGCGACGATAGTGGGAGCCGGCGCACTGGCCGCCGTCGTTGTTGTACTGGGAATCGTGACGGCGAGGCGCGGCGGCGGAGATCCTGAGGAAACGCTGGCTGCCGCGGCGCCCGGGATCGTCGTCGTGCCGTTCCGCGTCGGCGACCAGAATCACCAGACGTTGCGCGAGGGGATGGTCGACCTCCTATCGACGAACCTCGATGGGGCCGGCGGGCTCAGGGCGATCGACCCGCCAACAATTCTCGCTCGCTGGCGTCGGGAAGCTCCTGAGGGGACGGACCCGGATATCGCCACGACGCTCGAGATCGCGCGGCGGACTGGGGCATCCTACGCCGTGGTCGGGAGCGCCGTCTCGCTTAGTGAGGGTCTGCGACTCGTGACCGAAATCTACGACCTCACGACGGGCTCGTTGCTCGGAGAAGCTCGCGCGGAAGGCGCGCCCGACAGCCTGTTCGCGCTCGTCGACCGGCTTTCGGTCGAGATCCTCCGCGTCATCCTGGGGGAAGACACGGGCGAGCTCGTCTCCCCACCACACCTGGCCGCGGTGACGACGACATCGCTTCCGGCGCTCAAGGCCTTTCTTGCGGGCGAGGCCCGCTTTCGCCGCTCCGACCACAAAGGTGCGATCGTCGAGTATGAGCGCGCCGTCGAGGCCGACTCGACGTTCGCCCGGGCCTACGTCCGACTCTCCGAGTCGTGGGGCTGGATCGGTCCGGGCAAAGACCGGGAGAACGCCCTACGGGCCCTCCACTTCATCGATCGTCTGCCGGCCCGAGAGGCGGAATTCCTCTTGGCGTTCAAGGCCTTCATGGTGGACGGCGATCCCTACCGCGCGCGCGCGCTGCTGGCGGAGTTCTTGCTGAGACACCCCGACGATTCCGAGGCGTGGTTCTACCTGGGCGAAACCTATGTCCACTTCGGCGCGCAGATGTTGGCCGGGCCGGAGGAGGCTCAGCGTCCGCTCCGGCGGGCGATCGCCCTGGTCCCCGACTTCGCCCCGTTCCGGATCCACCGTGTCGAGAAACCATTCCTGGAGGCGGACGGCGTTCTCGCGGCCAGCCGATTGAAGGAGTACAGCCGCCTCGCGTCCGGCGATGCTCACGAGGGTGGATTCCGCCTCGCCTTCAGGCTCGGCTTCGGCGACCCGGCATCCCGGCCCATGGCCGAGGCAGGTCTAGACACGCTCGACATGGAGACCCTCACCCTGGCCGCCTACTATCTCAGCCACGCCCGCTTTCTCCCGCAGCAGGAAGCCCTTTTGCGTTACGTTTTGCGCCGGCCGGACGAGCAGTGGAATTCACATTGGCTTTTCCAGAACCTCGTCTTCCAAGGACGGGTGCGTGACGCCATGGCACTCCTCGACGGTTTCGAGATCTCCGAGGACCGGCGGGCGGTCGTCTTATTCTACCTCCGTCCGCTGGGTCTGGAGCCGCCGGCCGCAGAGGTCGGCCAGGTCATCTTCAGGCCGGCCGACAGCGGGCTCGCCATGGAGGATGACGTCTACCCGCGAGACACCTGGCTGCCATCCGGGATCCTGGCGGCGGACCAAGGTCGGTGGGAAGACCATGGCGCGGCGATCGAAGCGTTTCGAAAGGCCGCGACGGAAGGGTTGGCCGAAGGGGATACGACCCGCTCGCGGATCGACTCGGGGGTGGCGAAGGGCCTCGACGGATACGGTGCATGGCGGCGTGGCCGCCCGGAGGAGGCCCTGCGCCTCCTCGAGGCGGCGCGTCGGGAGACAGTGGGACACAATCGGTATTGGAACCGGAGGATCCGCTGGTGGCTCGGCGACCTGCTCCTTGAGCTGGACCGCCCGCGCGAGGCGAGCCGCTACTTCACCTCCCTCTGGCTCGAGCGCGACTGGAGGGGCGACCCCTTCTTCGCCTATGAAGCGGGGCGGGCGTACGAGGCGGCTGGGGACGCGGCCGCCGCGATCGACGCCTACGAGTACGCGCTCCTGGCCTGGCGAAATGCCGATCCGGAGTTTCGTCTGCGCATCGAAGCCGCGCGGCGGGCGATCACAAGGCTCTCAAGGGCAGAGGACTAGCTGCCCTCGGATCCTCTCATGGCATGGTCCCCACACCTATTCTATTGTACTGGCTTGCCGGTGGCTATCGGCGTTCGTGGAGGGCTCCAAGTTCTTGTCACGCGGAGGATTCGATGAAGAAGCTGACCCCCATCCTGACCGTGGACTCGATCGATCCCTCGCTCCCGTTCTGGGTCGACGCGCTCGGCTTCGCGAAGACCGCCGAGGTTCCCCACGAGGACGCGCTCGGCTTCGTGATCCTCGAGAAGGATGGCTACGAGGTCATGCTCCAGTCGGTGGCCAGCTTGGAGGCCGACGTACCCGCGGTCGTCCCGCCGCCCGGCGGATCGGTCCTGTTCCTCGAGATCGAGGACCTGAGCGCGATCGAGGCTGCGGTGGCCGGATTCGAGCTTCTCGTGCCCCGGCGGAAGACCTTCTACGGGGCCGAGGAGATCTTCGTGCGCGAACCCGGCGGGAACGTGGTCGGCTTCGCGCAGTTCGGTGCATCACAACCCTAGGAGGCAGATCATGGTCAAGGTAGCGTTGCTCGTGCTTCTCGAAGCCAAGCCCGGGAAGGAAAAGGACGTGGAGGAGTTTCTGCTGGGTGGTCTTCCCCTCGTCGAGGAAGAGCCAGCCACAACGGCCTGGTTCGGTATCCGCCTTGGCCCCTCGACATTCGGTATCTTCGATGCCTTCCCGGACGAGGCAGGCCGACAAGCCCACCTTTCAGGCAAAGTGGCGGCCGCGCTCATGGCGAATGCGGGCGAGCTACTCGCCAAACCGCCGAGCATCGAAAAGGTCGACGTCCTTGCCGCGAAGCTTCCCGGCTGAGCCCTGCGGCTGAGATCGAGCGGCGGCCGTAGCCACGAGCCCTTCCAACAGAACCTCGCCACGCGGGAAGGACCCGAAGCCGGCCGCCGTGTTGACGTGCCCCGCTGCGCCAAGGCTTTCAAAGCGGGCCCCCCAGGCCGTCGCCAACTCCCGCGCCCGGGCCTCGTCGATCCACGGATCGTCGGAGCTTGCCGCGACGATTGATGGGAACGGCAGGCGGGAGCGTGGGATCGGGGCAAACCCTCGGAGCTCCTCCGGCGTTCCCGGCTGCTCGACGTCGGGCGGTGCTACGAGAAGCGCGCCGGCCACCCCCCGGCGCCCCGAGGGTCGGCGCCCGCCCAGTGCGCGATCGCGAGGCACCCCAGGCTGTGGGCCGCGATGATGGCGGGACCGGCGGCGTCGGCCAGCGCCGTAACCAGGGCCGCCGTCCATTCCTCGCGCCGAGGCCGGTCCCAGTCCGGCATCTCCACCCGCCGGACGCCGGAGCGCTCCCGCTCCCACAGCGACTGCCAGTGGTCGGGACCAGAGCCGGTCCAACCGGGAACCGTCAGGATAATGAGCGCAGCCCTAGTCGGTTTGTCTCCTGGAGTTGCTCGCGTTGCGCTCCCGCGCGAGCCGCAGCCGCTCTGAGAGCTCCGCCATCTCCTCGACCGTCTGTAATCGCTCGCGGAGCGTGAGCTCCCGCGCACGCCGAAGCTGCTCCCTGCGACTGCCCTCATGAGTCGTCAGCTCCCAGCGGATATCCGGATGCTCGGCCTTACTCATCTTCTCGATCCTCCAGAATCCAGCGCAGATGTTGCACGTCCTGCAGGTCGCTCGGCCGACCCACATCGTCCTTCATTCGGATCAGGGTCTCCAACCGGACAAACGGGACCATCAAGCCCGGCGACAATTCCCCCCAATATGCTTGCGAGAACTCGGTTTCGAAATCGAAAGGCTCCGTGACGAACGTGGCGAGGTTCGGGCGGCCGCGCTACCCTTTCGTTTGTGGCGACGTGCGTGCCTGCCCGCGCGGCCCTGTTCGCGCTGCTCGCCCTCGGCCCGGCTTGCGAGGACGGATCCGATCTCGGACCCGCAGGGCCCGCTCTGGGATCCGTCCGCGACGGCATGGCCTCCTATGATGGCCTCGCGCTCGAGGTCCACGGCTGGTGGCTCGGGTGGGGGATCGAGCCCGTTCCCGGCCCGCGGCTCGACGCGCTCTCGTTCCGGGTCGTCAACGGGGCCGCGCTCCCGCGCGCTTTCGATCCGCGGGACGTCCGGATCGAGACCGCCGACGGCGTCTACTGGCCGCGGGTCTTGGTCGGCACGGAGCCCGAGCTCCATCCGATGACGCTTGCGCCACTGGAGGACGCGACCGGCTGGATCGTCTTCCAGGTTCCCGCCGATGCCCGGCTGGTGGCCGTCGTCTGGATAGCAGCGCCGGGGCTGGCACTGCGGATCCCGCTGCCTGCGCCCTCGAAGTCCGTCGGCTAACGGCGGACCGCGTCCGGTCCCGGAGCGCACGCCTCGTAGGTCACGTCCCTCCATCCGGCCGGCCGGCACTCGCCCGCCAGGAGCCGCTCGATCCGCGCGACCCGCTCGGCGTTCCGCTCCGGGTGGATGCCGACCCCGTACTCGTTGGGGCCGATGACCATCGCGACGAGCGACAGGAACTCGCGCCGGTCGAGCTGGCGGACGTCTTTCCCGAGCCAGACGCGGGCGGCGGGATGGAACCCGTTCACCGACCCGCTCCCGGTCTCGCCGAGATACGCGCGGCCGAGGAACAGCCGGAGCTGCCGGTCCTTCGACGTCCGCGCGTCGAGGACGACGGCCGCCAGCGACTGCTCGAGCTTGGCGAGAGGGCCGGGGCGGAACGCGTCGAAGTAGATGTCCTTGGCGAGCCCCTGGGTGATCGTCGTCCAGCCGGCACCGGGCGTGGAGAGGTCGATCCCGTGGTGGGATCGGAAGGCAGGGTCTTCGACGGTGAGGAGGTCCTCGACCCGGCCGCGAGGGAGATCCGAGGGTTCGAGCGGCTCGGCGATCGACGCCTCCGCCTCATGCACGATCCCGGGCGTCCGCCACCAGAGCCACGCCATCCAGACGAGGACGCCGAGAACCAGTGCACCTACGAGAAGAAGCGACAGGAACGCCGCCCGCCGCAGGATCAACGCGCGATCAGGGGGGCGGTGGCACGGTCGCGACGTCGAGCGCGATCTCCCAGTTCCCGTCGCCCGCGCGGCGCCAGACCCGGAGGTAGCCGGCTGCCTCCCCGCCCTCCACCGCCCGCGCGATGCCATAGACGTAGCCCAGGTCGCCGGCCTCGGAGACGAAGGCCTCCGACGGCTCCCACACGGTCGGGATTCGGCCCGCGAGGTCCGCCGCGGCCTCGATCCCGTCGGCGCGCGGGGATCCCTCTCGGAGGAGCAGGATGCCCTGCGCACCGCGCTCACGATAGGCAACCTCGATCCCCACTCGCGCGGCATCCAGGAACACGCGCTCGGCGGCCATCACGTCCGAGGCGGTCGCCGCGCCGGCCGGAGCCGCTGCCACCGGCGCCAGTATGGGCTCGGCCGGGGGCCCGGGATGTGGCCCGTGACCGATCCCGATGTCGGCCGCGAACTTCCACGACCCGTCCGCGGCCTTCCGCCACACCGTCGCGAACTCGCCGAAGGTGACCGGCTCGTCGGCTGCGGCGCCGGGCCGGAACTCCCACGGTCCGGTCGTGAACCCCAGATCGCCCGAAGCCGAGATCGCGGCGTGCGCGGGCTCCCAGGACAGGAGCCCGGGCCGGGCTTCGCGGGCCTCCCAGGTGGCGCGCGCGTCGACGGGGCCGGGCTCGAACACGACGCTCCCCTCCCCCAGATGGGCGAGGAAGCCCGCACGGGTCCCCTTCTGTGCCGCATCGCGGGCGAACGCGCGCTCGGCCTCGACCAGCACGACGGGATCGGGCGAGGTCTGCGGCGAGGGTAGCGCGAGATGAAAGGCGAGGAGCGGGGGAACGAGGGCGCGATAGGTCATCACTGCGAGCCCTGCGCCTCGACCTCGAGCACGATCCGAACCTCGTCGCCGACCACCCAGCCGCCTGCCTCGGTGAGCCGGTTCCACATAAGCCCGTAGTCCTTCCGGTTGACCGTCGTCTCGGCGGTCCATCCGATGATCGGCTGTCCTCCCTGCCCCATCGTCGCTCCTCCGAGGACGACGTCCAGCACGACCGGCTTGGTCACCCCGCGGATCGAGAGGTCGCCGGAGACGCGCAGCCGGCCGCCCTCGACCTCCTCCACACTGGTGCTCTGGAACGTGAGGTTCGGAAACGAGTCCGCCGCGAAGAAGTCAGGCGACCGGAGATGGTTGTCGCGGCGATCGTTGTCGGTGTCGATGCTTGCCGCGTCGATCGTGGCCGTGACCCACGACGACGCCAGATCGGCCGGGTCGTACGCGAACGTGGCGGCGAAGCGGTTGAACTCCCCGGTCACGGTCGACACACCCATGTGCCTGACCTTGAACATGACCTGCGTGTGAACGGGATCGACCTCGTACTCGACCAGGCCGTCGGGGAGCGGGGCCTGGGCGCCCGCGGGATCGGCGGAGAGCGCCAGGGAAACCAGGCCCGCCGCGGCCAGCGCGAGCGCGGGGACGAACGATCGTAGGGGATTCATCGATGCTCCTCTCGGCAATTCGTAGCTCGCGGTATGAGTTGGACCGATCCCGCGGCTCGGAAGTTCAAACCCCGCCACCGACCCTTTCGATCCAGTCGGCGAAGGCGGCCAGGAACTTCCCGAGATGCTCCCGAGTGGGCTCGTCCACCAGCAGGCCTTCCGCGTCGAACATCTCGGATGCGCGCCGCACCAGCACTTCGGGCTGCGGCATCGCGTACGAGTTCGTGAACACGAACGCCTGCCGGAGCTGGCTCTGGCCGCGCGCGGTCCCGCCCATCCCGGGTGTGGCGCCCATCACCGCGACCGGCTTGCCGCCGAGGACCGAGTCTCGCGGCGGGCGGCTCGCCCAGTCGATGACGTTCTTGGTCACCGCTGGCACCCCCAGGTTGTACTCCGGGGTCGCGATCAGGAGCCCGTCGGCGGCGCCGACCGCGCGCTTGAACTCCGCCACCGGCGCGGGGTCTCCCTCTGCCTCGAGGTCGGCGTTGAAGATCGGAATGGCCGCGATGTCGAGGACCTCGATCGCCATCCCCTCCGGCGCGAGCTCCACGGCCGCGCGGAGAAGCGAGCGGTTGAAGGAGCCCTTGCGGAGGCTTCCCGCGAACCCCGCCACCGTGAGCGCGGGCGGCGGCGGCGCCTCGCGGCCGGGTTCGGCCCGCGCGTTCATGGGGACACCACCACTTCGTCCACGTAGCACCACGACCACGACTCGCCGGGCTCCATCGAGCGCACGATCGGATGGCCGGATTCCCGGAAGTGGGCGGTCGCGTGGCGGTTCGGCGAGGAGTCGCAGCATCCGACGTGGCCGCAGGTCCGGCACATCCGGAGGTGCACCCAGCGGCTGCCGATCTTCAGACACTCCTCGCATCCCTGAGCCCTCGGGCTCACGTCGCGCACCTGATCGAGATGGGCGCAGCTCATCGCGGCGACTCGGCCGGTGTCACCCAGAGGGTCTTCTTGCGCCCGTTCCTGAGGACCGTCGCCGGAATCGAGGTGCCGATCCGCTCCTCGAGGAGGAGCCGGTGCAGGTCGTCGATCCCGCCTACCGGCTCGCCGTCCAGCTCTACCAGGACGTCGCCCTGGCGGAACCCTCCCCCATCGGCCGGGCCGCCCTGCTCGCTCGAGGTGACCAGCACACCGCCACCCGAAGCCAGCCCGTGCCGCCGCACGCTGCCCGCGTGGAGCGCCAGGTTCTGGGCGGCGATTCCCAGGAACCCGCGCCGCACGAAGCCGCGCTGGAGGAGCTGAGTGACGACGGGCTTCACCGTGTCCATGCCGACCGCGAAGCAGAGGTTCTGCGCGGGAAGGATCGTGGCCGTGCAGATCCCCACCACCTGGCCCCCGCTGTC